>JAHDFX010000077.1:0-10577 GCA_020627965.1 Saprospiraceae bacterium
TAAAAGCTGAATTTGTCAAGGAGTTTAAGTTTGTAATTATATCATCAATAAGGGAGAATATTTTAGAGAAATATAGCTATGTAAAATCGTCTCATGAGCCATTTTTTCATGAATTTAATATTGACTATAAGTTTACAAAGGATGAGGCTAGGCAATTGGTCAATAAATGGAATAAAAATGGTCTTCTAAGATTACGAGATGTTTCAGAAGTTGATGAAAAAGTTAATGAGATAGTCTTGTGTCTTTTTTAAATTTAGTGAAAAACTCAAAACATAGCCATTTTATTGATAGAGCATATAATGAATTGTCTAGTAAAACACAAAAAGCATTTTTGTATACCTCTCTTTTGTATAGATATAAAATTCCTATGCCTGCTAATGTCTTGAAAAATAGTATGGAGATGGAATGGGATGATTTTACTGATAATGTGATTAAAAAAGATGGGAAAAATATATTGATACATGAGAATATATCTTATTCCGTAGGTCTTGAGCCTGATTTGCACTTTATAACAAGACATGATACTATTTCTGATTACATAATCAAAAAATACTTGAAAAATACCACTACAAGACACACTTATTACAAGAATATAATAAATAACCTAAGTGATAATGAAGCTGAATCAAGATTGTTAGTAGATATTTTGAAAGCGATTCAAAAGGATAATTCTTTTGAAAAGAATCAAAATAAGCTGGATAAACTTTATGATGTAGGGTATAGAAAATTTTCTAATAACTCTCATTTTCTTATACAATACTCACGTAATCTTCAAAATAGGAATAGACGGTATGGTAAAGTCACAGATCCTGAATTTTTAATATTGGCAAACGAAATATTAAGAAATAAAATGAGTGAAAATGGGAATATCTTCCGAAGAGACCATAGGTTGGTAAACAGAAGAGCTGTAATATGTTTCGAACTAGCCAAGTTTTATCACAGAAACGATGAATTTGACAAAAAAGAATTACATATAGAAGAGGCCAATGATTTTTTTGAAGTCAAAAAGTATTTAGATCCAGTTAGTAGTTATAGCTTTTTTGATTTTATAAGGTTTAAGCTGTGGTTATTGGATTATAGTGAAAAAGGAGATTCATACAAAATAAAGGCTGAAATAGAGGGGTTATTAGACGAAGCTAAATATGTTTACGGAGAGGTAACTAAACTTAGAGATTTAGAGTTTGATTATCTTAAAAAGCATAGACCTCATGATAATAATGAGGAATATCTAAAGGATTTAGTTTATTCCATTGAAAATTATGATGATGATAGACCTTATAAGTTGATTTTGCTTTATTACCATTATCAAATCGGAGATAATGAGAAAGGCATGGAGGATGTGGTTGCAGAGTTGTTGAGTTATGATGATATTATATCTGTTGGAAGGTTGTTGTTGAAGCATTATGGAAGGCAGCTACATCTTGTCTCAGTTCGCATAAAATTATTTGACTTATTGAAAAATAGAGAGTTATATGACAGAGATTTGTTAAGATGTCATTATTATTCTTTTGTTGCGGAAACATATAATGGACGTTATTTTGATGGAAGACAAGAACTAAAAGAATTGAAAAATAAGATTGGTTATTTAAGACTAAATCCAGATTTTCAAGAAACTTGGAAAGATGAGGATGGAAAAGTACGTGTATTTATTGGTAATGTAACAAGAAACAATATCTCAAAAAAACAATTCATTAGAATTCGTGAATTAGGAGGACGAGTTAAAATTCAATTAAGCACACATAAAAGATGGGGATTAAATGAAAGTTTAGAAGTAAATTTATTTTTTACTCTTTATGGTATTATTGCAAAAACAATCGAATAAAGTTTGAAAGTCAAAGAAAATTTAAATGAGATTAAAATCCAAACAACCATGCCAAAATCAATACCAAAAGAAGTAAAGACAGAAGTACTCCAGATTGTCGAGTCATATAACAAAAAGAACAAGACCACTTTTGAAATGACCTTTCGCGGGCAGTTTGCCTATTTGTCAAAAACAGAAGAGCAGGTAATCTCAGATACGTTTAAAAGTATCTTAACCAAAAAGTTAGGTATTACACCACGCAAACTACCCAAGCAAGAACCCCGTGTCATAGTTACCAAACTCGGACGCCTAAAATATAACGGACAAATAGATAATTGGCATTTTGCTATCTTGCAAAAAAGATTCAGTTCATTTAAAATATTTCATCATGAAACGATTATTACTGATCACAAGCGGGATACTATTACTATTAATATCCACCGCATTTATCTCTAATAAACACCAACCAACAAACGATACTGATCCACAAGTATACAAACTCATGGAAGTGGCTTTTTTATGGGATTTACTTGAAAATAGCCACGAACCCACTCGAAATATGGACTTTACCTGGTTGGACGTAGGTTTTCGTTCCAAATATGGTATGTATAAGAAATACGCCTCCCTGGAGATTATCGAAAAAGTGTTCGTTACGCCAGTTTTTGTAAGAGGTCCACACGATGGTGATATGAACTTTGACAGTCAGACTTCCTTTGGCTATTATAGTCCTGTATTCATTATGGAGCTTCGCTCAAGTATTGAAACAGCCTTGAAAAACCCTGTTTACAAAAAAGTAGTTAAAGAACTCTATAACGAACATTTAAAAGGGATGGCGCTGACTTATCAGGATGCTTATAAGTATTTAATGAAAGATCCCAAAAGACTTCAGCAACTTCAGTCTGAATACTTAATGATGATCTCTCAACCTGAAGGCACCAGTGAAGGTTCACTTCAGGAAACCTTTAGAGCCTATGCCGATCAAGTAGAAAGTCCGGCAATAGGAGCTCCGCAAAGAGATTGGTATGAAGCCGTAACAGCACCTGCTTTCTGGCTCCGACGTTCTATAGATGGTACTTCAGGAGAATTATCTGAATTACTGGATATGGTGATTAAGGAAATGGAGAAGTAATCATTCAGAAAGATTTTTCCACGGATAAATATTTATTCGTGGAAAAATCTTAATTTAGCCTCAAAGAAACGCCAATATGAGTCAAATCTTTATAGGAAGAAAAGAGGAAAAGACAGTTTTGCTAGATGCCTTAGATTCAAATGAGGCAGAAATGGTCGCTGTTATTGGAAGGCGTAGAGTTGGTAAAACCTTCCTGATCCAGTCTGTATACAAAGACAATATTGTATTTGAAGTAACGGGTTTGCAGTATGCCTCTATGCGAGAACAACTTGAAAACTTCGTTTTACAATTAACAGAATTTTCTGAGAATACCTTTCCTATTCAACGACCAGATACCTGGCTTCAGGCTTTTGCTTTGCTCATTAATTATTTGAAACAATTGCCGGAAGGCAAAAGGAAGGTCGTTTTTTTTGATGAACTCCCCTGGCTGGCTACCCACAAATCTCGTTTTTTGAATGGACTGAGCTATTTTTGGAACAGTTGGGCAGTAAAGAACGATATCATTGTAGTTATATGCGGTTCGGCGGCTTCCTGGATGATACAAAAGGTAGTTAACCATAGAGGAGGACTGCATAACCGTATTACGAGACAGATTCACTTGGCACCTTTCACACTAGCTGAAACAGAGGCTTATTTGCAATCACGCAAAATTCATTTCAACCGCTATCAAATTATTCAAATTTACATGGCATTGGGCGGTATACCGCATTATCTGAAAGAAGTACGGGCAGGTAAAAGTGCCATTCAAAACATTAATAGGATTTGTTTTATACCAAATGCCAGGTTGAAAGAAGAGTTTTTACGTCTCTATCCCGCTTTGTTTGCTAATGCAGAAAAACATATCTCGGTGATAAGAGCCTTGGCAACTAAATGGCATGGATTGACTAGAAAGGAAATTAGTCATGTTTCCGGGATTAATGAAGGCGGCAGCCTTTCAAGAATATTAAGTGAATTAATGTATTCTGGTTTCATTTCTGTGTATCGACCATTTGGTAAAAAGAAAAAGAATAAGCTATATCGACTTACAGATGAATATTCATTGTTTTATCTGAAATTTATTGAAGGCAAAGTACATGAAGGTAAAGAGGTCTGGAATCATCTTAGCCAGACTCAACTTTATAAAATATGGAGTGGATATGCCTTCGAAAATATTTGCTTAAAGCATATACCTCAAATAAAAAAAGCACTGGATTTGAGTGGTATATATTCGATTTCTTCCTCGTTTTATCATCAGGGAAAAGGGGAGGAAAAAGGAACGCAAATTGACCTTGTAATAGACCGAAATGATCAGGTTATTAATCTGGTAGAAATTAAATTTCACAGTGAATTGTTCACAATTAGTAAAACTTATGCAGAAAATCTAAGAAACAAACTTGAAGTTTTCCAGTCTGTTACAAAAACAAAAAAACAACTGTTTTTTGTCATACTGACAGGTTTAGGACTAACAACTAATCAATATAGTCGTGAACTTATTAGTCAGGAATTGACACTTGAGAACCTATTTTTAGAAGAGTAATGATTACAAAGTCTATATTGTACCAATACCTGCTCCTGTGTCTCACAGTCTTATTCGCCTGCACAAATTCGGAGAAAGACCGTCCGCTCACCATAGCCACAGCCGCCAATATGCAATTCGCCATGACCGAACTGGCAGACAAATTCACTGAACAGACAGAAGTTCCCTGCGAACTGATCGTCAGTTCATCCGGCAAACTGACAGCACAGATCAAAGAAGGTGCGCCTTACGATGTATTGTTTTCGGCCGATATGAAATATCCGAAGGAAATAGAAAATAGCGGATTAGCCGTAGTGCCACCAAGTGTTTATGCCTTTGGCAAATTAGCCCTCTGGTCGGCAGATGAAAATATAGAGCCTTCCATTGATTTACTGACCAGTGAAGAGATCGAACACATAGCCATTGCCAATCCTAAAACTGCCCCCTATGGAGCTGCTGCCATCGAAGTACTGAAACATTACAAAATCTATGATGCCGTACAAGCTAAGCTGGTTTTTGGAGAAAGCATTGCCCAGACGAATCAATTCATTACCTCCCGTGCTGCTGAAATTGGTTTTACTGCTAAGTCTGTTGTACTGGCTCCGGAGATGAAAGAACAGGGCAACTGGATAGAGTTAGAGGCAGAAACGTATAGTCCCGTCGAACAAGGAATTGCCATTATTAATCGAGGAAAGCAAATCCATCCGGCAAGTCCGGATTTCTATCAATTCATTTTTTCTGATGAAGCCACAGAGATATTGACTAACTTTGGCTATTCTATTGAATAAAACATGAGTTAGTCAGGATTTTAGTAAAATAGAAATTATAAGTGGTCGATAGTCGACGGTCCATAGTCGATAGCTGCCTTTTAGTCTTGAAGTTATTTTGTACTCTAACCATCGACTATCGACCATCGACTATGGACATTTGAAGTTGCTTGCAACTCAAAGTAATAACTGAACGCTGAACTGGGAACCACTCATATTGACATTTAAACTGGCTTCGGTGACCACTGTTATTTTACTAGTGGTTTCTGTCCCTTTAGCCTATTGGCTGGCTTACTCGAAATCACGTATAAAACCCGTAATTGAAACGCTGGTCAGTATGCCTTTAGTGTTGCCGCCAACTGTACTCGGTTTTTATTTTTTGGTGGCTTTCAGCCCAAATAATGCTTTTGGAAATTGGCTGAATGAATGGCTGGGTATCAAACTGGTTTTTTCTTTTTCAGGACTGGTCATTGCTTCTTTATTATACAGCCTGCCCTTTATGGTACATCCCATACAATCAGGATTGGCAGGGCTTTCCAATTCGCTGAGAGAGGCTGCGAGTGTTATGGGGAAATCTAGGCGAACAACACTTTTTAAAGTCTTATTACCCAATATAAAACCTTCATTACTGACAGGAATCGTGCTGGCTTTTGCGCATACGATAGGTGAGTTTGGTATCGTACTGATGATCGGCGGTAATATTCCTGGCAAGACTAAGGTGGCTTCTATTGCCATTTACGATGAGGTAGAAGCCTTGAATTATACAGCAGCTAATTTTTATTCGGCAGTTCTGTTTATTATTACCTTTTCTATATTATTTTTGGTGTATTTGGTAAACGGAGGATACTTAAAGCGTTTTTGGAAATGACAATACTCCGTATTGGGTTTTGAGCTTCCCAAATTTTAATAAAAAATAAAATGCGCCTAAAGTGATAGACCTTAATATTCATAAAACATTACAGGGAGCAGAAGGACAAATGAACCTTCAACTTGAACTTCATATCAAACGAGGTCAATTCGTTACATTATACGGAGCATCAGGAGCAGGGAAGACTTCTACATTAAGAATATTATCAGGTTTATTACAACCAGAAAAGGGACGTATTTTAGTAAACGGAGCAACCTGGCTGGATACAGAAAAAGGCATTCATTTAAAAGCACAAAAACGCAAAATAGGCTATGTCTTTCAGGATTATGCTTTATTTCCCAATATGACTGTCCGGCAGAATCTTGAATTTGCGCTAAGCAAAAAACAGAATAAGGAAATCGTCTCAGAACTAATAGAAACGGTTGAACTGGGCGAGTTGCAGGATCGAAAACCGAATACCTTATCCGGCGGGCAGCAACAGCGGGTAGCATTAGCAAGGGCTTTGGTACAAGAACCAGAGATATTGTTATTAGATGAACCACTTTCGGCATTGGATATAAAGATTCGACTGAAACTACAAGACTATTTACTCAAAATACACAAAGAATACGAATTGACCACAATACTGGTCAGCCACGATATTGGTGAAATTCACAAACTTTCAGACTGGGTAGTGGTATTGGAGAATGGAGGAATTGCCCGGCAAGGCAGCCCTACAGAAGTTTTTATTCATCAAAAAATGAATGGAGCGTTTACTCTTAGCGGGGAAATATTAAAAATAGAACATCAGAAAACCGGATTCATAGCAACAGTATTGGTCCAAAATACACTAATAGAGGTCGGCATAGATGAAAAACAGGCAAAAGACTTAAATATCGGTGAAAAGATCATCATTAGCTCAAAAACCTTTGAGCCGATCATACATAAAATAATAGCTTCTTAGCACTAAAATAGAAATCATGAAATATCTCCAGTCTCCCATCACACTTCCCAACGGCACCCAACTCGCCAATCGAATCGCCAAATCTGCGACAAGCGAAGTATTAGGAACCATAAAAAATGAACCAACGCCTACACTCATCCACTTGTATGAAAGGTGGTGCCGAAGTGGAGCAGGACTCATGATAACGGGTAATGTCATGGTAGACAGTAAAGCCATTGGCGAACCAGGCAATGTAGTCGTAGAAGATAAAAGCAATTTTGAACAACTTAAAACATGGGCAGCCACTGCAAAAGGCACTAATACTGAATTGTGGACACAGATCAATCACCCTGGTCGGCAGGCTTTTGGCGTCATCAATAGAAAAGTAGTTGCCCCATCAGCCATACCGCTAAAAATGGGGGCGATGTCTTCCTTCTTTGCTACTCCAAAAGCACTGGAAGAAGATGAAATATTAGACCTTATCGAACGTTATGGTAATACGGCTGCCATACTGAAAGAAGCCGGATTCACAGGAGTACAGATACATGGAGCGCATGGCTATTTGGTGAGCCAGTTTTTATCGCCTAAGACCAATATCAGAACCGATAAATGGGGCGGCTCATTAGAAAACAGAGCCAGATTTGTATTAGAAATTTATCGAACTATCCGAGACAGGGTAGGAGCGGATTATCCAATTAGCATAAAAATCAATTCGGCTGATTTTCAAAGAGGCGGTTTTACTGAAGAAGAATCTATTCAGGTCGTCAAATTATTATCCGAAGAAGGCATTGATATGATAGAAATATCAGGAGGAACCTATGAAGCTCCGGCGATGATGGTCAATAAAAAACAAAGCACTATAGAACGGGAAGCCTATTTCCTTGAATACACGAAAAAAGCCCGTCAGGTAACCAGCCTTCCGCTGATGCTTACAGGAGGTTTCAGAACAGCGAGCATCATGGATCAAGCCATTGCAGAGGGACATCTGGACATTATTGGTCTGGCACGTCCATTTATACTATATCCCAATTTCCCAAATGAAATGTTTAGCGGACAACTAGAAAAACTAGAATTGACGGTTCCCAAAACGGGGATCAAAAGCATTGATAACATGGGCATGGTCGAATTGGGTTGGTACGAACAACAACTCAAACGCATCGGGCAGGGCAAGTCGCCGAATATGAAACTGAGTCCTTTTAGTGCCCTCTCAGCTGTTACCAGAAGTATTGTACAAAAGGCTTTTAGAAAAAATTAATACTAAGCAAACAATGTACTTAGTGTTTAAAATAAAAAACTATGAATCCTTCCAAAACATTAAGTCATCGTATACTCAACTGGATGGGGACATTTCTGGTCGCCATTGTCTGGACGAGTGCTGTCATATTTGGCATATATATTTTGGCATTCTACGTACTTGATTTCTTTCAGGGAGATTATGAACGCTGGAATCTCGTACTGCCAGGACTCTACGATGCATCGAATAAGACTGCCACTTTAGGGATGGGCTTGCATTTCGTTGCTGGTGGCATTATCCTCGTTTTAGGTTGTATTCAATTGATGCAGGGCATTCGCAGGCGCTATCCGGCTTTTCATCGTTGGATAGGACGTGTATATGTTCTAGCTTCCATCTTTGCTGCCATTGGTGGATTGACATTCATTTTCTTAAAAGGTACTGTAGGTGGGCTGGTTATGGACATTGGTTTCGGATTATATGGTATACTGATGTTCTTGGCAGCCATCCAGACGATACGATATGCCCGTTTACAGCAATTTGAGCAGCATCGTGCCTGGGCTTTGCGTTTATTTGCACTGGCGATCGGTTCCTGGTTATATAGAATGGATTATGGTTTCTGGATAATATTGACAGGAAGCTATGGTATGGGGGAGGCCTTCAGCGGTCCATTTGATAAAGTGATGAGTTTCTTTTTCTATTTGCCTAATCTCTTAGTAGCTGAAGTATTTATTGCCCGTTATCAAGTATTAAAAAATACTGCTGCCCGCTTGGTAGCTGCTCTGGCATTATTCTTAGCTGGTTTTGTATTATTGGTAGGAACTTATTATTTTACAAAAATGCTTTGGGGGAAAGTTATTATGGAGGTGCTGGGCTTTTCTTAACAATGAGGACAAAATACATATTAACATGAAAATACTAATAACCAACCTGATACTGATCTCCTCTTTTCAACTATTGGCACAATGCAATGGAGCCATTGAATTATGTAATAAACGCTATGACGAAGTAGCTTACCTGACTACACATAATGCCTACAATTCAGTAGCGGATAACTTCATGTTACCCAATCATAATAATGGCATTACTCAGCAACTCAATGAAGGGGTAAGGGCTATGATGTTGGATGTATATGAAACTAATGGTGTACCAGTGGTATATCATACATTTGATTTTCTAGGCTCATTGCCATTGGCTTCTAATCTGGATGAGATTAAGAACTTTTTGGATAATAATCCGAATGAAATTGTTACGATCATTCTGGAATGTTATGTGTCCGCAAATATGATAGAAGACGCACTAAATGATGCAGGATTAACACCCTATCTGTTTGCAAAAGGTTTGTCGAGTTGGCCGACTTTACAGGAAATGATCGATGCCGATACAAGGCTGGTTATTATGTCAGATGTAGACGATGCGAGTATACTGCAAGACTGGTATCATTATATGTGGGAGATAGCAGTAGAAACCAATTATGACAATAATGCGATCAGCGACTTTACCTGCGATTTTAATCGGGGCGATCCGGCTAATGATCTGTTTATTCTAAATCATTTTATAACGGATGCTACGCTTGGTGTTGGTTTGCCCTTAGAGGCAGAAGAAGTAAATGGTAACCCTTACTTTATAAACAGAGTATTACAATGTCAGTCAGAAACGGGCAAATTCCCCAATTTTATTACTGTGGATTTTTATGAAGAAGGCAATTCATTAGCAGTTGTCAATGCTATGAATGGCCTGGCAACTTCTACACATGAAGTTGAGATAAAAGACATGATTCGTATCTCGCCTAATCCTGCTCAATCTTTTGTACAACTTGAACTGCCAGAATCTTTTGGTATTTGCACGGCTACGATCATAGGCAGAACAGGTCAGGAGTATCAGTCTATCCGTTTTAGTGGTACAGATGTTTTGTATTTAAATGACTTGCCTGCCGGGTTATATTTTGTCCGTATTGCTGTTGAGGAATATGAAATTTATACCAAGAAAATAATCCTGAATAAAGTCTAATAAGAGTAACTCAAGTTGCGGATAACGCAACTTGAGTTATGTAAAGGATGAAAATACATTTCAATTTTATTCTGTGTGTAGACTTTTGGAATAACCCAAAGTTTTAGGTCTGTAACCTGAAATTTTAGTTCAGTAGCTCCAAATTTTAAGTCAAAACATCGATGTTTTAGGTCTCATCATCAAAATTTTAGCTCGACAACCCGAAGTTTTAGCTAGATAAGCCAAAGTTTTAGGTTCCCAGGCTAAAACTTGGGGCTTGACTCCCAAAATTTTGACCTAAACACCCAAAAGTTTAGCCTGAAGACGTGAAATTTTGGGTTAGGAGCGTGAAATTTTAGCATAGAAGACGTGAAA
>JAHDFX010000077.1:10677-25441 GCA_020627965.1 Saprospiraceae bacterium
AAGACGTGAAATTTCGGGCTAAAGACGTGAAATTTCGGGTGCATTTCAAAAGTGGTCAGCTTTGCTAAACTTCCTCAGATGTCTCCCTCTTTGGTCTTCCTCCGAAGGGAGTATTTGTCTGTTTAATAGTTTGTTATCCCCTGCCTCTCAAGAGGTGACGTAATCTCTTGAGAGATTACCTCTATGGACGTTTGAATTATGATATGAAAATTGAAACACACTCTTAGAACCAATCTTGAGTTTGTATGATAAAATAGGGGAGAATTTATTTTTGGAGAATTTGTTTTTGATTTCCTACCTCTTTTTGATATAAAATTTTATTTTTATGTTAATTAGTGAAACAAAAACAAATTTCCCATGTTTCTCCTTCTTACGATTAACTCAAGTTGCGGATAACGCAACTTGGTTGATAGTTCACAGTTGATGGATGTTTGACAACTATGGACTATTGACCATCGACTATGGACAAGGTTGCGGTTTTCCGCAACTTAAGCTACAATTAATTAAAACCAGCATCAACATTTTAAATAAAAATTATGATAGCAGAAGCCTTTAACTATGACGCACCTACCAGTCTGGATGAAGCCATAGCATTGCTCCACCAATACGGAGATGATGCAAAAATACTGGCAGGTGGGCACAGTCTCATTCCTATGATGAAATTGAGATTTGCTTCACCAACCCACCTTATAGACATTAACAACATTCCAGGACTTTCCTATATCAGAGAGGAAGGCGGTATGTTGAAAATAGGTGCGATGACACGTGAAGCCGACCTTGAAGAATCCAGTATCATTAAACAAAAATACCACATCTTTACCGATGCCACTAAGCTTATAGCCGATCCGCAGGTAAGAAACTTTGGAACGATTGGTGGCAATCTGGCACATGGTGATGCCGCTAATGACCATCCTGCCGTCATGATCGCACTCAGAGCAGAAGTTGAAATTAAAGGACAGGATAGCTCAAGGTCAGTCTCTATAGATGAATTCTTTTACGGATTTTATACCACTGCCGTACAGCATGGAGAAATCCTAACAGAAATCCGACTACCTGCTGCCAGTGGCAACTATGGTTCAGCCTATCACAAAGCAGAAAGAAAAGTTGGTGATTATGCAACAGCAGGCGTTGCCGTCATGATACAGCTTGACGCAAGCGGTCGTTGTTCAAAAGCAGGAATTGGATTAACAAACGTAAATCCTCTGCCTATGCGTGCCAGCAGATCAGAAGAAGTACTGACAGGGAGTGATCTCTCTGAGGCTGTAATTAATCAGGCTGCTCAGTATGCTTCAGAAGATTGCAATCCTTCTGCTGATCTGAGAGGAGACGAAGATTATAAAAGACATCTTGTCAAAGTAATTACTAAAAGAATGATTAACAAAGCCATTTCAAGGGCTAAAAAATAAAAGGTAAAATGAAAAAAACGATAACTTTCAAAGTTAATGGTGCTGAACATACCCTTGAGGTGGAACCCCGTACGCTACTCGTTCATGCCATTAGAGAAAACCTTTCCATGACGGGTACTCATATTGGTTGTGATACCTCAAGTTGTGGAGCTTGTACCATATTGATAAACGGAAGATCAGCAAAAGCATGTACGATATTAGCAGTACAGGCAGATGGTAAAGAAATTGCCACCGTAGAAGGACTGGCAACTGCTGAAGGGCTTCATCCCATTCAGGAAGGATTCCATTTGAATCATGCCTTACATTGTGGCTTCTGTACGCCTGGTATGATGATGCGGGCAATAGAATTACTGGAAAAAAATCCAAATCCTACAGAAGAAGAAATTCGATGGGGTATTTCCGGCAATCTTTGTCGATGCACAGGGTATAATAATATCGTTAAAGCCGTGCAATGGGCTTCTGCAAAAATGCAAGACAAAGAGCTTCCTTCCACAGAACCAGAATTTGTCTAAACTAAATGTCCCCCTTTGGAGGGGGATTCAGGGGGAGGATCACTGACAATAATCATGAAAATTCCAACCCTTCCATCCCCGTCAGTGGGGAGTAATTAAGTATTTCTTAGAAGTACAATCAGTTTACAAAAAACTAATTCAATATGATAAAGTGTAATACATCCAAGGAGATTGGCGGAATGGGACATTCCAAAAAGCGAAAAGAGGATGCACGATTTATACAGGGCAAAGGCAATTATGTAGATGACATCAAATTACCCGGGATGTTGTACATGGACATTGTAAGAAGCCCATATGCTTATGCAAAAATTAAAAATATCGACGCTTCAAAAGCACTGGAAATTCCTGGCGTTGTAGCGGTCGTTACCGGTAAAGACCTGGAAAAATATAATTTGCACTGGATGCCGACACTGATGTCCGATACACAAATGGTGCTACCTACAGACACTGTGATGTATCAGGCTCAGGAAGTGGCTGCAGTGATAGCCACCGACCGTTATACCGCCAGAGATGGTAAGGAAGCGGTCATGGTAGACTATGAGCCAATGAAACCAGTCATGGATCCTTTCAAAGCCATGTTGCCGGATGCTCCTGTTTTGAGATCGGATAAAGAAGGGAAAACAGATAACCATATCTGGCATTGGGAAGTAGGAGACAAGGAAAAGACAGAGGAGGTATTCAATAATGCAGATATTACGGTCAAGCAGCAAATGCATATTCCCCGTATTCATGTAGCCTCTATAGAAACTTGTGGTTGTGTTGCCTCTTATAATAAAGTGGAAAATCACTTGACCATGTACATGACGACGCAGGCACCACATGCTATACGAACAGTCATCGCACTGGTAGCTGGTCATGTAGGTTTGACAGAAGAAAAAGTCAGGGTGATTTCTCCTGATATTGGCGGTGGCTTTGGTGGAAAAGTACCTGTATACCCGGGATATGTGATCGCTATTGCCGTCTCATTCCTGACAGGTGCGCCTATCAAATGGATAGAGGATAGAAGCGAAAACCTTCAAGCAGATTCTTTTGCCAGAGACTATCATATTACTGCTGAAATGGCAGGAACAAAAGATGGTAAAATTCAGGCGACAAGATTTAAAGTATTAGCAGATCATGGTTATACTGATGCTTCCGCAAATCCATCTAAATTCCCTACCGGATTATTTTCCATTGGAACTGGTTCATACGATTATGGTACAGCATATATGGAAGCGGATGCCGTTTACACCAACAAACCGCCGGGAGGCGTAGCATACAGATGCTCTTTCCGTGTAACGGAGGCGGTTCACGCTATTGAAAGAATGACCGATATGTTCGCCAAAGAAGTCGGTAAAGACCCGGCTCAACTCAGAATGGAGAACTTCATCAAAAAAGAAGATTTCCCCTGGGCATCTCCAACTGGCTGGTCTTACGATAGTGGCGATTATCATGCAGGCTTGAAAAAAGCTATGGATGCTGTCGGCTATCATGAATTGAGAAAAGAACAACTGGCTTTAAGAGCTGAAGGTAAATTGATGGGCATCGGTATTTCTACTTTTACGGAAGTTGTGGGTGCCGGTCCTTCCAAAGACTTCGATATTTTAGGCATTAAAATGTTTGATAGTGCCGAGATCAGAGTTCATCCTACCGGAAAAGCTATTGCAAGATTTGGTACAAAATCTCAGGGGCAAGGTCATGAAACGACTTATGCACAGATCGTAGCAGAAGAATTGGGTATACCGATGGAACATATTCAGATCGAAGAAGGAGATACAGATACTGCTCCTTATGGTCTGGGAACTTATGCCAGTAGAAGTACACCGACGGCGGGTGCAGCGGCGGCTATGGCTGCTCGTAAGCTTCGTGCGAAAGCGAAAAAAATTGCTGCATATCTACTTGAAGTCAGCGAACAGGATCTGGAATGGGAGCCTGGTAAGTTCTTTGTAAAAGGAGCGCCAGAAAAAGCCAAGACGATTCAGGAAATTGTTTTTGCAGCGTATACAAATCACCCACAAGGAATGGAAGCAGGATTTGAAGCGACTCATTATTATGATCCGCCGAATCTGACTTTCCCTTCAGGTGCTTATATCTGCGTTGTCGAGATTGATCCGGAAACTTGTGATATCAAGGTACGTCGCTTTGTCGCTATTGATGATTGTGGAAATATTATCAATCCAATGATCGTTCAGGGGCAAGTGCATGGCGGA
Organism: Saprospiraceae bacterium; assembly: GCA_020627965.1. Taxonomy (GTDB): domain Bacteria; phylum Bacteroidota; class Bacteroidia; order Chitinophagales; family Saprospiraceae; genus JAHDEO01. Next base: position 14,785 of record JAHDFX010000077.1, read on the forward strand.
CTGACTCAGGGAATTGCACCGGCTATGTATGAAGAATTGATCTATGACGAAGCTGGTAATATCCTGAACGGAACTTTCATGGACTATCTGGTACCAACGGCTGTTGAATCACCTAATTGGGAAACAGGTCATACGATTACACCTTCTCCACACCATCCGATAGGAGCTAAAGGGGTAGGAGAGTCGCCAACAGTAGGAGCACCACCTGCAATCGTGAATGCTATTGTAGATGCGGTCGCACACCTGGGGGTTGAACACCTTGAAATTCCGGTAACACCTTTCAAGCTTTATAAGAAGCTGAAATCTGTTGGATATTTTGATGACAAGGCATAAATAACGATAAACTATTTAGCACTAATCCCGATAATTATCGGGATTAGTGCTAATAAATAAATACAATAAATGAATACCTTAATAGAAAAAGAGTTTGATATAGAGCAGCCGATAGGTCTGGTTTGGAAAAGCCTTGCCGATCCTGAAGATGTGGTGACCTGTGTACCCGGAGCAGCGATAACAGAAAAGATAGATGATAAGAACTACAAAGGTGAAGTTGTCACTAAGTTCGGACCCATCAAAGCTAAGTATAGCGGAGATATAGAGATCGTAGAACTGAATGAAGGCGAGCATAAAATGGTCTTGAAAGGTAGAGGGCTGGACAGCAAAGGCAAAGGTTCAGCCGATATGCTGATGAACGGAACATTGGAAGAAAAAGACGGAAAAACGCAGGTCAAATTCACTATGGATATTACCATTGTTGGAATGTTGGCTCAGTTTGGTTCCCGTTTGATCAATGATGTCTCAGATCAGCTTTTAAATCAGTTTGTAGATAATTTTAAAAATAAGCTGTCGGCATCTGCGCCTGCTGAAGAATCTGTGCCCGACGAAGCTGCGGAAACTGTTGCGGCGTCGGCAGGAGGAACAGCAGCCCTTACATCGACCGAAAAAAGGACAGAGCCAAAGACGCCGGCACCACAGGAAGATAATGCACTTAATGCAACGAGCTTGATAGGTACAGTAATAAAAAGTATCTTCGGAGGAATTGTTGACTTTTTTAAATCTCTTTTCGGAGGTAAAAAATCGTAATGTCCTACAAGCATCCAAGTGAATTAATACCTGTTATTGATAAGTTGGGTTATGTCATTGAAGAAGAATTGGCAACCGTTCTTTATTTGATGATGAAACTCGACAAACCGCTTTTACTGGAAGGTAATCCGGGAGTAGGGAAAACTAAGATCGCTTATATCCTTTCTGAGCTTTTGGGCTATGAATTAATTCGCTTACAATGCTATGAAGGCTTGGATGTCAATAATGCCATTTATGAGTGGAATTATCAGAAGCAATTATTGGCGATCAAGATATACGAAAATTCACAAAAGTCGGAATCAGAAAAGGAAGCACTCATATTCGGAGAAGAATACCTGTTGAAAAGACCTTTACTTCAGGCAATAGATTCAGGAAAAAGGAAAGTATTGCTGATAGACGAAATTGACAGGGCAGATGAAGAGTTTGAAGCTTTTCTTTTGGAGTTGCTTTCCGAATTTCAGATCAGTATTCCTGAATTGGGGACAATCAAAGCAGATCAAACGCCAATTGTTGTGCTGACTTCCAATAGAACCAGAGAGTTGGGCGATGCATTAAAACGAAGGTGTTTATATCATTGGGTGAATTATCCTTCTATGGAAAAAGAGGTGAAGATTATCCAAAAGCATATCCCGGAAGTAGAGCTGGAACTGGCAAAACAGATAGCTGATTATGTCAGGCAAATGAGAGCTTTAAAGCTGGACAAAGCACCTGGTATCGCTGAAACGATTGATTGGGCTAAAGGAATTGCATTGATGCAAAATGAAAATGAGCCGCTGGCAAAAACCTTGTCTTGTGTCTTGAAATCTGCCCGTGATATTGAAATAGTAACAAAAGAAATACTAATGTCCCCTTTTGGAGGGGGTGAAGGGGATGGAAATTGAGCAACTTTGTCTTTATCCTCTCACCTTTGCCATGGTGGGATTTAAACTTAATAGATATGTCATTACTAGAAAAATATAAAGAACTGGATAAGATCCGTTTAGATGAAGCTGAAAAGAGCCTGGCACATTACAAATCTGTTGATGTACCTGGTGTGAGAACACATAGCGCTGATACGGAGGCAGTGCGGAAAAGAGTAGAAGAAATGAAGAAGTTACGGGACGCTTCCTAAACCGTTTTCTTTGGATCATTACACAGACTATTCCTCTTTTACTGAAGCACTGATTGGATTCAATCAGGTAGCTCGTGATTATGGTTTCAAGGTCGGATTGCAATGCAGCCAGGACAGTATTTCTACTGCCTTAGCAGGATTGTGGATGGAGAAAGACTTGTTTGAATATGCGCTAGCTGCCCTGTTTTGTCAGGCAGAAGAGGAAAAAGAGCGTTTTTCAATGGTCTTCAAGCGTTTCTGGTTGGAAAAAGGAAGCCGGGTACAATCCATCAGCACTTATAAAAATCAGAAAAAGATCATAAAAAATGCCCGAAGTGTAGCAGTAATGATGGGCATCGGGAAATCTGATAAAACAGGTGATGTAGAAGAAGGTAAAAACACTTCGGGAGCTAATGCCAAAGACGTATTAAAGTCTACTGATTTCTCACAATTGAACCCAAAGCAATCTGAATTGTTAGATGACTTGTCGGAACAATTGGTGAAGGAAATGAGCCTTCGGATCAGGCGAAAAAAGAAAAAAGCCAGAAAAGGGCAAATCAATCTGGGGCAATCCATTCGCAAAAATTTGCAGCATGGCGGTACTATTATTCAACTATTTAAAAACAGGAAAAAGAAAGAGAAATATCGCTTACTGATCTTATTGGATGTAAGCGGGTCAATGGATAAATATTCTTATTATCTGTTGAAATTTCTCTGGACACTTCGTGCTCATTTTAAGAACATTGAAGTCTTTGCTTTTAGCACAGTATTAAAAAGAATAACAGAACAATTGTCAGACAAAGACATTGGAATTGCACTTCAAAATGTCTCTATGCACGCCACACACTGGTCGAGCGGAACAAAAATAGGCGAATGTCTGACCCATTTTAATGAAAATTATGCCCCCTATCATTTGAACGGAAAGACACTTACGCTTGTTCTAAGTGATGGACTAGATACGGGCGAACCCGAAGTGCTAAGTACTGCCATCCAAAAAATAAAACTCAGGTCCAAAAAACTGATCTGGCTGAACCCGCTTAAAGGCATGGTCGGCTACCAGCCCATTCAGGAAGGCATGAAAGCTGTATTGGATGATCTGGATCACTTTAGTTCAGCACATAATTTAAACAGCCTCCTGACATTAGAAAATATACTCGCAGATGCTTGATTCATACATAGATACAATGAAGTTGCTCAAAGACAGCGACCAACCTTATGCAACAGCTACCATCGTAAGAAGGAAAAAACCTTCTTCGGGTAAGCCTGGCGATAAAGCCATCATCACTAAGGACGGACAAATTCACGGATGGATTGGAGGCGGATGTACCAGAGGTATTGTGCTCAAAGAAGCGCTTTTGTCTCTGAAAGATCGTGAGCCCCGAATGGTATCTATATCCCCCAATAAAAGAACTGATGTCTTTGATAATACGAAGACCTACACGATGACCTGCCAGAGCGGGGGAGAGGTCGAGGTGTATATTGAACCCGTTTTACCCAAGCCTACGCTGGTTATTTTGGGTACTTCATATATTGCCATTTCCCTGGCTAAAATAGCTAAAGCTATGGACTATCGAGTGGATGTGTACACTACAGTGGCAGAGCATAATATCCCGGCAGAAGTAAATACTTTAAAGGCTTTAGAGGAGCTTGATGTTGACGAGATTAAAGCTTCTGCATATATGGTCGTATGTACGCAGGGACAGAACGATGTGCCAGCCCTGGTCAAAGCCCTTTCATCTGGTACAGAGTATGTGTCTTTTGTCGCCAGCATGAAAAAAGCCAATGCTATATTTGCTGAGTTGAGAGATGTCGGCATTGGCTTTGAGCAACTTGAGAAGATAAAAACCCCTGCCGGATTGGACATCAATGCTAAAACACCAGACGAAGTCGCCATCAGTATATTAGCTGAAGTCATCAAACATTTTAGAACGCCTTCAAAGGACAGGAAATCTTCTTCAGACCAGATCGAGTTACAAAATGACGATTTCTATATGAATCCGGTGTGTAATATCCCTGTTCAGAAAAGTACGGCTAAACACATCCTGGAGTACGAAGGCGAGAAAGTTTATTTCTGTTGTGATGGCTGCAAGGTGAGTTTTGAAGCGGAGCCGGAGAAGTATATGGTGGTGGAATAAAGTCTATTTCAGCTTTACTAAACAAGATTCCCTAAGTACATTTTATTGCATTCCTCGTCATATTGGCTCTGAGCCTTTAGTGCTCTTAATGGTAAACGCATAAAGAAAGAAACCGCCAAATGCTATACTTAGCAAACCTACGATGCGGGTATAAGGTTTAAAAACAGGAATAACATAAGCGATCAGCGCCTGAAAATTTTCATGACCAATAAAAACAAAAACCACTGCGGCAATGATAAAAAAGCAAGCCAGTATTTTGATGGCGAGCGGATATGTTGATGTATGAGCGAATTTTAGGAGTAAAATACCCAAGCCTATTCTGACGGCTATTGCTAATATATAAACTGAAAGATGACCCTTATAATTATCCAGAAAATCGAAGAGTAGATCAGGAGCAAAGAATAAGGATATGCCTGAAAGGATAAGAAAAATTCCGAAGATGGTAATGATGGCTTTCATGATGGTGATTTTTTAGAAATCCACGTCTTCATATATCAGACTGAGTTCTAATTCCACACCAATAGATGCTAACATTATTCAGATATTCTGTGAGTGTTATGTTGTCTAATTTCTTTGCTTCCATCTTTTTTAAGATAGGTGTTTTTTTGTGATTTTCAAAGTTGAGACTTTTTAAGAATTTATAGAATTTATTTTTTTACTTAAAATAAATTCATGTCTACTTTCTTTATTTTCACTTATTGGCCGGTTTTTAACAGATCACTGAACTTCCCCCTCTGAAATTCATACCCGATCCTGTACTCACTTTTACCAAAATCTTTAACTCCATATGATATATTACCTCCATCATCAGTCATTTTTATTAAATATCCTGAGTTGTCTGTTGTCCATTGCATATTGGTTTTGCTATCATTTTTAGTATGGAGAACCGTGCCGTTTTCCATGAATTCAAACGTTTCTAATCTGCTACCTCCCCATAATCGCCAACGTCCATATAGCTGATCTGATTGTGTAGAAGTATTTTTTAATTTACTTAAATAGCTTTTTTTAATTCCCTGATCTGTATAGGTAAGTAGAACAAAGTTTTCATCTTCCATTGTCAGAACACCCATGAATGGAAATCCTATTTTTTGATCAATTCCCAATACTTCCAGGCTAATCACATCCTCAATTGACTGGAGTCTGTAGTTGGCTCTCCCGAAACTAAAATAGACGAAGTCATCCTTATCTGCTAAAAGATCATCTGATAAGACTAAGGCTTCATCAGGAGTGAAGTGAATGATTTTTTCAGTATTTTCATTCTCTACCTTTAATTTAAATGAATGATTGACCAGCTCACTAAGTTTTTCCAGTTCCATATAAGGAGCGTCAATTCTGGTGAGCTGCATAGTATCTCCCTCAAATAAGTTTATTTTCAGTCTATCATCAGAGCATTCCAAAATCTCAAAAAAAGCCCCTGGATCGTTGAACATCATTTTATTGCCTGAAAGCTGATAGGTGAATTTTGAGACATTTTGTTCACGAAGTCCCAGTTCACTAATAATCCCTTCTCCATCTTTTAGCGAGAGCATGATATTGGTTGAGAATTGGTCGCTTTTCTGATCGAAACTTATTTCGGTTATCCAGCAACCCTGTAATTGTTTTGAATCAATAATACTATTGTTACAACTGGAAAAAATGACTAAGCTTAGTAGTGTATTTAAAAATAGATATTTGTTGATCATCTTTTTTAAGATAGGTGTTTTTCTTTTTTGATGAAAGTTTTTAGAATGAATTTTCTCAAAATTCTAGATGCGGATAAAGATGATTTTGTGTTATGTCCGTATTTGCGAATTGCCTACATTGAGCTTGCTGAAAAGAATATACAGTAGTGTGGGGGTACTGGCAGTCATTTGGCTGTCAGCCGTCTACTCGATTAGAATTTCGTCATTCATATTTTTTATAATCGTAGGCGCACAATATTCTCCGATAGTTAGAATCATTTTTGTTCTCCTCAGATTTTAAATACTCCTTGATTTGGTCAAGTGGTATTTTATCATTCATTATACTCCATAATATCGCATTAGCCTTGTATGACTTAGAAACTTCATCATCTCCAAGAATTGCATCAATGGTTAAGTGGTCTGTTTTACAACGTTCTGGAATTCGATCCAAAGATGCTGTCAAATTTTGAAGCTGCTGTGTTTTTAACCTTTGTGAGCTTTCAAGTTTAGGATTAATAGTACAAAAACCATAAACTGGAAAGTATTGCTGACTTTGAATTCTATATTTATCTATAAGAGATATCAGTTGTTTGTTCGATTCATCAATAATATCAAAATAATTTGAAATCATTTCAGAGGATGATTGATATTGATAGGAAATAGTTTTTGAGGAACCAATTGCTAAAATCTTTGCATCATTCTTTAAGGCGTCCAAATCTTCTGTAATATTAACTTCAATATCTCCACCTGCATAAATTTCCTTTACTATACTTTGAACTTTCCTTACATCCATAGCTGAGATACGCAGATGAATGTCTGATAATGCTGTATATAAGGCAGAATAATTATCCGTCTTAAGTTTGTTAATTCTGATAGTAGCGAATCCGTCCATATCTATGTCGTGTTCGCTAATTTCTAAATTATCGGAGTCTCTTTCATATTCAACAAGAAGAAAGTTATTCCTTATTTTAGAAGCCAATTCAGAATTAGGTTGTACATAAGTAAAAATCGTTTTAAGAATTTTCTTTATATTTTCATCACTCACGCTATAGCCTAAAAATATTATTGGATTGTGAATAAATAGAGAAAGTAATTAAGCTCGGATTAAGTGATATTTTTCTTCAAAATTTTCATAATCCTTGGTTGAAATTATAACCCTTTCTGGGACATTACAACAGCCATGTATTTTATATACTGAACCATACGGATTACTTAGTAGTATTTCATTACCTATTAGTGGATTAAAAGCAAATATTTCTTCAATTAGAGTGTCATAATTTGTAGTAATAATTGAACCAATGTTCTTTCTTGTTTTTCGAAATTCTTGTAACTCAGCATCCATAGATTGTCGAAAATTAAGCTTTTTGGTCTTTTTAGCAACGTAGATTTTGAAACGACTTAACTTAATGTTCCTACTCATATTTTCATAGAACATGTCGTTTATCTCTTTAAATTCTCCACTCCTGTCAGCAATTAAACTATTGTTGAATTCATCTTCAAGTAATTGTCCAATTTTTGCATAGTTAACATTTCGACCTTCTGTACATTTAGCCTTTAAATCCAAATAAAATTCTTCAGTTCCTTTTAATTCCCTACTAATTTCTGCAAGTAAACCGTCCCATGTATAGGAATTAGTTAAATATCTTAAACTAAGCCCTGTTCCAACAAATAGGACAGGGTGGTTTTTGTAATTACTTATGAATTCGGTTATATTCATTTATTTCTTTTCTATTTTTTCTGATGAATGCTAATTTGTAGATACACAAACCAAAGCTGCGTATATATCCATCTGAATAAAACTATAAAGGTTTTCGCCTATTGATAAGCCGGTCTTTGAAGTTAATCAGCAGGTTAAAAATACGAGAAACATCCAACTTAGCCAAATGTAGCAACCGCACTACTCCACAAACAAATCATCTAGCCCGACTTCATTCCGCATCAGCATATTAGCATACTTGTTTTTCTCTACGCCGTAGGTAGTGATCATCGTCAGGAAAACGGACTTTTTAGTTTTGGTGACCGTTTTAAAAGTATGTATTAACAGCAAATCTAAATTGGTCAATAAATATCTTTTTGAATGGTGTAATATTGTTTTGCTCGTAAAAAATTAGCATTGCTTTTTTATAGTCAATTGAATCGACTGTTCTAAATGAAATCGGGCAATGATTGTTGGCAATCAGTATTGAATTACTAACAATTCTTGCTGTACGTTTATTCCCATCCATGAAGCCTTGTATGTAAGAAATCAACACCAAGGCAAGTAAAGATTTCTCGAAAACGTCGGATTTACCGTTTATCAAACGACACATGCCCTCGAACGCTTCTTTTATCTGGAACTCATTGTCTAATGGACGGTAATTTGTTCCCGTAATACCAACTCTTCGATTCCTTAAATTTCTGTTTATTCCAAGTTCCTTCGTCAGAATACTATGAATATCTTCAACCGCTTTAACTGTCAATGCTTTAAGATAATCGGGATTCTCTACAATAAAATCTATCGCATCCTTATGATTTAACAGCATTATTGCTTCATCTTTCAATTTACCTGAGGCTGTTTTCTTTTCTTTCAGCAGACGTTCTGTTTCAAGTAAAGTATAGGTGTTCCCCTCAATCTGAGAAGACTTCCAGCTTAAATCTATTGCTAGTCTTTCAATCTCTTTGCTGTACTCCTCACTTGATAATTGAGAAATGTTTTCCAAATACATATCCTGAAGTAACTTCAATTCTTCCAACTCGGCACTCGTAAAGATATCAACTTGATAAAGGTCTTTTTCAAGTAGCTCAAAGTTAAATGTTTCTTGAATTTTCCGTTCGTCGATTTCCTGCTCAAAATATTTTTTAATGTCGACTGAATGAAGGATATTAAAAGATTTACTTAATTGATATTTTGTTCCTTTCCTTTTTCCTTGTTTTTCAATTAGTTTCTTTTCAACCAACTTTGTGAGTGTTCTCTTGGTAGTAGCATAACTTTTTTTTATTTCAAGCTTCTCATGAATTTCACTTGACGACAGCCCCGGGTTTGCTATAATTACTGCAAGGATTTGATCTTTATATTTCATTACTTACCGTTTAAAGCTCAAATATAGCTCAAATATAAGCAAAAACCACCTCAAAATGAGCTTTAATTTGGTGAGAAATGAGCTTTATTCGTGCTTTGATATAGCAAGCAACAGGGTCTACATGACGACACTAGATGTTTAATCACATGGGCGTGTACACTTTTGTTCTCTTCCACTACTCCACAAACAAATCATCCAACCCCACTTCATTCCGCATCAACATATTAGCATACTTATTTTTTTCCACTCCATAGGTAGTGATCATAGTCAGGAAAACGGACTTTTTAGTTTTGGTGACTTCTTTAAACGTAGCAATTTTTGAGCGCAATTTTTCCGAATAATCTTTATCAATAGTGAAAGTGTTCAGTGAAAATTTACATTCACAAAGATTAATCACCTGGTCACGACGATCGATCAGCAGATCAATCTGAGCAGACTTTTCTTCAGTACTGCCTCGCCAGGTAACATTATTGGATAGAACCCCACTAATCCCTAAAGCCTTTTTTATTTGCCATACATGATCAAGGCAAATCTGCTCGAATGCGAAGCCTTGCCATGCTCTTTGTGCAGGATTATCAATAAGATTCACCCAGGCATTTTGTCCCTGATATTTTTTGTTTTTGATAAACCTGAAATAGAAGGCAGTATAATAATCAGATAGGCGATAAACTATATTTTTTTGCTTATTATCCAATGAGGTATAGGAACATATAAAACCGCTTTCTTCCAGATCAGCAAGCACTTTGGTCAATGTGCCACCGGATACAAGACCGGATTGTTCGACAATTTGTTTACGTCGTAAACCTTCATTTTTAGACGCTAAAACTTCCACTATTTTTTCATAGATTTCATATTTGCGAAAAAGAGAACGATATAAATTGAAAAATTCATTTTTCAGCAAACCGGCTTTATCAAAAAGTAATTCCTGAATGTTTTGAGGTACGCTAAGGTGAGCTTGTACAGCATCCAGATAATAAGGAATTCCTCCCAGCACCATATAAAGCTGAGTGACTTGATACCTTTCCAGATCACAGTTTTTGGAGGCTAACATAGCTTCTGTTTCCTGTAGGTTGAATGGCTCAATTTTCATTTTTTGGGTAATCCGATTATGCAGCCCGCCAGTATTGTTAATGAGTATATTGACCATCCAGGAAGCTGCCGAACCACAGACGATTAGTAGAACATCTTTTCGATTGGTTGCCCAACTATTCCAGAAATGCTCTAAGCCCATTACAAAGTCAGAAGCATTGGTATCAAACCAGGATAGTTCATCAAAGAATAATACCATTTTACCCTGCACCAGTTGGTTTTCCAGGTGCTCAATTAAACGTTGAAAAGCAATCAACCAGTTTTTAGAGTCTCCTTCAAAGTTAATAGTGGATTGCTTACGTAATGCTGTGTCAAAATTGAAAAGTTGTTGCTTTGTATTGGCATTAGCCAGCCCCGAAATCTGAAAGTTGAAAGTATAATTGAAGTATTCTCTAATCAGAAAAGTTTTTCCAACCCTTCTTCTTCCATAAACAGCCAGAAATTCAGATTTTTTGCTTTGTACAATACTGTTTAGCTTTTCGATTTCCTTTATTCTACCAATAATGGCGTTTTCTTTTTGCATAAAATCAGCCAGTTTTG
>JAHDFX010000348.1 GCA_020627965.1 Saprospiraceae bacterium
AGAAAATTATTTACATCATAAAGGATACAGAATTGATTAAGTTATAGGGTATACTTTTTTGATTGGCGATGAAGGAGAGGCGAAATGTCTGTCGTTTGGAGTCAAGTGTCAACGTATAGAAGCTCATGTGTTGAATTTGTGATTAATCTAAATTTTTTCGTTATTGCTGTAGGTTTTGATATTTTTGTAGCTTTCATTGGAGTTTATAATGGCACATTATTAAAGCATTTGAAAAGGCAGGTTTACTGGATTCGCTCAGTACAGTAAGGGCCAAATCAACCAGTTTATTCATTACTGATCCTTTTAATAAAGACATTACCTATCTCGATATTCAAATTAGTGCATTAAAGCTGCTTGAGCAAAAAATTGAGGAGAATAAAAGCCGGAAGAAAAAAATTAAACGTAATTTATATGGTATTCTAACAGGATACTGCTATGAGGATTTTCCTGAAGATTTTGAAGAATTTTCAGGAAATGATATTTATGTACTTACCGAAAGCATGCTGGCTTGTTATTATGCTAATCAGCCACTTACATATAACCCGGAAGAGGTTATAGAAGAATATGGAGATGATGATGAACTTGAAGTTGTGGTTAATGAAACAGTGGGAGCCAGCTCAGCAACAAAACCCGGAATATTGGACAATGCGTCTGGTTCCAGAGAAGTTATACCACTCAATCCGGTCACTTTTCCTTCTATGGCAATAGATGCCACTGCTCAATTTCTGGTAGATCGGGTAAAAGAAGAATTGCTTTTGGCATTTTTTGACCAGTTTTTGGAGAACATAGATAAAAGCGTAGAATTACAGGCTCTCCTGCCCAATACCCAATTGCTATTAAATAAACAGGATATTTTCAGAGTGCCTTCTATGGGAAAAGTATGGACAACGGCTTTCAGGGAAGATCTGAATAACTTCAATTCTAATCTGACCGACCTGGTCATGCAGGCTCCTCAATATGCTGATATACGCAAAGACCCAATAGCACAAGCTTTTCTGCTGATGGCTTATTCTCACGAGGAGTTTCGTAAGGGGTTTGCTCCTTTAGATGTCTTTGATAAACTGCAAAATAAGTTTGGGCGAGAAAAAAATCAGGTTGGTATTGCAATTAGTTTAGTGGATCTGTTTTTGGATAATATGAAAAGTGAAAGCGGTGATTACCTGATGGAAATTAGCACTTTCAATAAATTAAATCTGAATGGAGGACGAGCTTCTTTATATTTCTCAGGTCTATTATTCCAACAAAATCAAGTCTTATTTGAAACGGTAAAAGTAGGCGGGCAACCTTTATCAAGTATAATTGAATCTAATCATCTGAAATTTACCGATCATCTGTCGAACCTCATCGTTATTGCGGAAAATATAAAAATGGCTAAGCTCAATTTTGATGCCACTGTAGCTACTAAGCTGGAAAAGCCAAAAGTTCATAGAAAAGCTTTTTTTGATTATATGGGAGTGTTTGTACATCTGATAGATTTTGGCTTCGATACTTGGTATTTCAATACGCCCGAATTAGTCTACCAATCAGATTATCAAACTCTATATCGCCCGATTATCGACAATTCCTTATGGGCTTTACAAGCAGAAGCAGAAGGAGATCACGCTTCTACTATTCTTTATACCTTACAAATTATGGAGCCGATAACCACCGCCAGAATTCAAATTTTAGAGCAAAAAATCAAGAACGAGGATAATGGAGATCAGGTTAAAACCTATAAAAAACAATTAAAAGTCACACATGAATTGGTACGTAATATCGCCTTTTATGGTGGTTTTATGATTGATGTATTGTCGTCCAAATCTGCCACAGATATAAAAGGAATTATCAATAAATATGCTGCTCCTGTTGGTTCTTATCGAGTAAAACGACAAAGCTCTTTTAGCCTTAGTCTGAGTGCTTATCCGGGTATACAAAGTGGTTTTGAGCGCATTATTGATACAGATAAATATGGGCCTGTCACTGGCGTAACTGCTCCCATTGGCCCCTCTCTGAATATGGGGCTGGGGAATGGGCGACACTCTCTGTCGCTTTTTCTGCCCATTATCGACATTGGTGCAGCATTTTCTTATCGGTGGAAAAACGAATCAGAAGGTTTTCCGGCAGACTTGAAGTGGGAGCAGGTATTATCTCCCGGAGGGCATCTTGCCTGGGGCTTGCCAAAGGCTCCTATTGCTATTATGGGCGGCATACAGTACACCCCGAAACTTAGGGAAGTAACAGCTACAGGTACTGATATACAAAGTAATACATTGCGCTTTAGTCTTTCAGCTACAGTAGATATTCCTGTCGTGCATTTTTACAAATCAGGTAAACGGAACGCTAACCATAAGAGGTGAAGTGCTTGAGTAGTTAAGTACCGAATTACCAATCACTAAAAAGCCTTTGGTACTCCAGAGACAATACCGTTATTCTTCAGCCATAAAGACTTATCTCCGCCATTGATATCGCCATCCATATTGACGTCTGTGGCAGTGTAGATATGGAACTGACCATTCCCTGTCAGCCAGGTCGTTTTATCTGCTCCATTGATCTGGAAGCCCTGATCTATGTAATCTGGATAGACATTACCGCCATACATTCCCCATGTACCAGGAGTAATCTCTTTTGAGCCCAAATCCGTTGCGGTATGATAACTGTCTTGCAGGCTAAAATCATAACTTAGCTCACCATCAACTATATCAACTGCTGTGGCAGACATAACAGGTAAGTGATTTCTATGTTCGACAACAATATAATAAGATGAATTTTCAGATAAACGAAGACAACCATTTGGGATTTCTACGCTGCCATCTTTGTGTAACAAACCAGCTACTTTAACTATTTCGTCTGCTGCCTCTGCAGATGTTCTGAGAGATATTAATACCCAATCTACGACGGTTGCAGGGTAATCCATTTCGGTAAACATACTGACCTCCGTACCATTATAATTCCAGGGAGCTCCAATGTAGGGGGAAACAGGCGGTGTTGGGGTAATAAGCGTAGAAGATGGCATTTGTCCTGGCAATAACTTCCATACTGTATTCAGATCCGCTCGCATTTCTCCCTGAGTTTCGTCGAAAGCGCCTTCCAGAAAAACTTTGATATTCGGTTCGGCTAAGACACCATTTACCGTAAAGGGTAAAGTATAATTTAATTGCCTGCCAAAGCCATTGATTTCCAGTTTATCAGGATACACATCTACTACACTGAAGCTATTTTGATCGGCAGTCAGCAACATGCCTTGAAAAGTGATATAGTGTATGCCATTTTTTTCTGCATAATTGCCTGCATGATTATGCCCGTTCATGTACGCAACTACATTATCATGGCTTTCCAGAATGTCAATAATATCCTGATTATTCCAGACACAGGCTCCCGTGAGTGGCCAAACCGGATGATGCGACATCACCACAGCTTTTTGTCCTAAATTTGATGCCTCCGTTAAAGTTTGATCGAGCCAATCCAATTGTTCCTGGCTAACACCACCATTATAAGTTTTTGCATTAATATTGCCCGAAATAGATTGCCATAAAGTATCTCTTTCTGCTACTTTATCAGGATGTACTATTTCGCTGTAAAATGCCAGTTCCGTCGTTTCGAGTACAATAAAACGCCATTTATATTTGGTAAAACTATAGTAATAATCAGGCATACCCAGCCTGGATAGAATCAAAGGTTTTTCAGCCTCTGAAATAGTAAATTCGTGATTGCCCAAGGCATAGTAATGTGCAGAATCCATGCTGCTATACACTGGCTCTACCTCATCATAGCTACTAAAGCTTTGTTGTATAAAATCTCCAAGATGAACCGCATGACTAACTCGTCGGGCATCAAAAGTATCTACGGCTTCCTGTAGTTTTGGAATAGAGTTGCCATAATAAGCATTCCCATTGTTTGAACAGGCACAATACTGGCAGTCCGCTATGATTCCGAAAGAAAACTGAACCCTTTCACAAGGTGATTGTACCCATTGAAAAGCCATAAAAAAGCTTGTGGCAAGCAAAAGAAACATAGATACAATTTGTACATTGATCTTCATAATCTGGTTTATTATTACAATACTTTATATTGATTTTGGAGTTTAACTTTTCATTCAATGCAAAGCATTGTTAATAAGACGAATACCATATAAAAGAGGTTGCCAATAGATAATTGATACTTTTTTATTATATTGTATTAGCCAATACTCCGTATTGATATTGAGAATGCTTCGCATTCGTTTAAGACCTAATGTCATTTGACGA
>JAHDFX010000078.1 GCA_020627965.1 Saprospiraceae bacterium
TGTCGGTCGTCTTTTTTCTTTTTCAAACTGCCTTCCACATGTGCCGAACCTCCAAGTAAACTCATGCCCAGTGAAGCACGCAAAGAATCAGGGCGCTTATATTTTATATCCAGAACAGAGGAAAGCTTATCGCCAAAACGAGCTTGAAAACCACCAGATGAGAAGGCAATAGAACGAATAAGATCAATATTGGGAAAGGTGAGTCCTTCCTGTTGGCCTGTACGAATGAGAAAAGGGCGGTAAATCTCAAAATCATTAACATAGACGAGGTTTTCATCGTAGTTTCCACCTCTTACGGAATACTGCGAACTTAACTCGTCGGCACTGCCCGTTACTCCCATTCCTATAACAGAAATATCAAGGTTTCCGCCAGGATTCGGCATATATAGCAGGGGTTTGGTATCGATAGTTTGCATGTCGCCCTGATCTCTGATACGCTCATCAGTAACCTCCATTTCAATAATATCTATGGCTCCTTTTTTTAGGGTAACATTGATGGTCTGTTTTTCTCCTGACTTTAGTGTAACCGTATAGGGAATAGTCTCATAGCCTACGTAACTAAACTGGATTGTTAAGTTTCTGTTGGCAGGTATTTCAAGTTTAAATTTTCCTTTGCTATCAGTATTTGTACCAATAGTTTCACCGACCACTCCGACAGTAACAAGCTCAATAGGTTTACCATCTTCCCCGGAAACTTTACCCGATAGGGTAGCTTTTTGGGCGAAAGCCAATGTCGTGATTAATAAACTTAGTAACAATGAAAGAATAACATAACGATTTGATACGATTATTTTGCAGGAATACTTCGTTACTGCATCGGTCACTATCCCGATAGCTATCGGGAGGCATAGCTTCCTCTTCGCGTCTCGTCTTTCAGCAAAATAATTCGTCTGAAATTGCGAACTTATTCTTTCATTGTTGCTAGGGGATAGGATTAATGTTTTTCTCATATTATGTTCTAACACTAAGGTACTAAAGAATAAAAGAGCACTAAAGCAAAGGTATTAACTGTAGGCACGTTTTCTTAACGTTTTTGTAACAATCTTATTGCCGGATAACTGATTAAAACAAAAACCCGATACGCAGTATCGTAAAAAAAGCCCGTCAGCAAAAACTGACGGGCTTTGTATATTTGACACGCAAGTGTTAGAAACTTGGACATTTTACACTTTCTCTTAATGAGGTTGGTGGATGCTTGTAAATAATAGCTAATTCAAAAGCTCCACGACGGTTTGTTGCAGGCTCAAGGCTGGAAATGTTAAAATCATAATTTGCAGCGAATGTCAGGCGTTGAAATTCAATTCCTGCCATAACTGCTGTGGCATCTACGTCGATACTGTCGTCATATTTACCAACTACACGTTGTGAAACACCTGCTCTTAAAGCAACTTCCTGCCACTCATCTTTTGTATATCGTATACCTACACCTGGTAAAACCTGAAAAGAAGGCCCCTGAGTCATGAACAATAAAGAGGGCAAAAGACTTAGGCTTCCGCTAATAGGAACTTCACCACCTACATTGGCAGAAACTTTCATGAATAAAGCCTCAGTTGTTCCATCATAAAAAGAAACATTAGGCTGATTCAAATGCTGAGCAGCTCCACCGAACCATAAGCTCAGGCGATCATCAAAAACACCATACCACATCAAGCCTGCATTCATATTCATGTAGGTAAAACTCTGATTACCGAAGTTCTCACCTGTACCCAGATTAGGATTATAAGCCTCACCATCAAATTGTGTGCTGAAGGTCAGGTCATTCCAGTTGAGTGAATGTTGTGCCATGCCTACCTGACCACCTAAGATCAGATATTGAACTCTATTTGAATAATGGTTATTTTTGCTTAATAATTTCATATAAGAAGCCGTCACGTTACCTCCGGTCTGAGAGAATTGGGACTGCCCTGCTTTATCTGTCATGGCATTGATACCTAAAGCCAGATAATCTTCTCCGAATGCCTGGATACGTGTATCAAAACTACCGTGCATGGTTTGGAAAGAATTATTGCCTAAGAAGGCAAACCATTGATTTCTATAATTAAAACTAGCACGAAACTGACCATTATAAGCAGCAGCCATAGCCGGATTGCTGTAATGAGGCGCATACTGCCACAGGGAAAGATGAGGGTCTTGAGCGCTAACTTGCAGCGAGCTCAGGAAAAATAGTAGTAATAATGGAAGTGTAAAAAAACGAATCTTCATAGTCTTCTCTTTAGCGAATTGATTGGCAATTTCTCAAAAGTAAAACGTTTCAACATAAAAAAATGCTGTTTGAGCATCTAAATTACAATTTATACGATAAAACCTGCAATTTTGAGACAAGAGTTTCTTTTAAACATATTCATGGACACAAAATAGGCTGGCTAACCATACCTTTACCACTGAAAAATCATTTACTTATGTTAAAATTTATTGTTGTTTTACTGTTGTTTACATTTATCCTTTATGGTGCAGTTTGTTTTTTATTGTACAAAAATCAGGAGCAGATGATTTTCTTTCCTGAGACATTAGCTCCAGATCATGAATTTACATATACGGAAAAATTTGAAGAAAGATTCTTTAAAACGGCTTCAGATGCTAATATTCATGCATTACATTTCAAAACGGAACAAGCTAAAGGATTGATTCTATACTTTCATGGAAATGCCGGTTCGCTTGAAGATTGGGGACTGGTTGCCCAACAATTTCTGGTATTGGGTTATGATATTCTGATGCCTGATTATAGAACCTATGGCAAAAGTACAGGCAAATTGAGCGAACAGGCGCTGTATGATGATGCTTTGTTTATTTATAATGCTATGAAAAGTGAATATAAGGAGGATCGTATTGTTTTGTATGGTCGGTCGTTAGGTTCTGGGATAGTTAGTGAATTGGCTACTAAAACAAAACCCCGACAAATTATTCTTGAATCGCCCTTATATAGTGCTGTGGAATTAGCAAAACAACGCTTACCTTTATTGCCCGTCAGAAAAATGATGCGTTATCGTTTTGACAATCATTTAAAAATAAAGCAATTCAAGAGTCCATTTCACGTTTTTCATGGGACAAAGGATGAAGTAATTCCATATGAACATTGTCAGAAGCTGATGAAAGCTTTTTCTCCTATAGAAACTTATCTGACTAGCATAGAAGGGGGCGGACATAATAACCTGTCAGTGTCAGGGTTGTACCATAACAAATTGGAAGAATTATTGAAATGAAAAGAAAACTTGTGATATTATTAATACTGGGATTATTGGCTTGGATAATAGTGAGTTATATAGGTGCGGTATACGTCAGTTTGCCCAATCCTGTAAAAATACCTCCCAGTTCGAAAGTTTTTGATTTCCCTGTTGAAAATGTCAGCCTGACTACTAGTGATAATGTGCGTATAGAGGGTTGGTATATACCCGGAGATTCCAGCAAAGCCGTACTGATGGCGAATGGTATTCGAGGAAACAGAAGAGGATTGATAGAGCGTGCAAAATTGTATCAGGAATTGGGAATTGGAGTTTTATTAATTGACCTGAGAGGAACTGGAGAAAGCCAGAAAGAACCTATTGCTTTTGGTTGGGATGAAAGGAAAGACATTATTGCAGCTAAAGATTTTCTTATTGAAAAAGGCTATTCAGCAATAGGCGCGCACGGTATTTCATTGGGGGCATCGGCGATTACTTATAGTTTGCAAGAGGAGATGAGATACGATTTTGTTGTACTGGAATCTTGTTATGATGATATTAGGAATGCCTTGAATAGTCGTTTGAAAATATATCATGTTCCAAAATTTTGTGTTTGGCTGATGAATAAAATAGGGGAGAAGCGACTTGGAATTAAAATGGATCAACTTCGTCCGGTAGATTATGTATCCAAATTAGATGTACCCGTATTATTTTTGGCTGGCGATAGTGAAATAAGAGTGAAAAAGACAGAGACAGAAACTATATTCAAAAAATGTGCTTCCAACGATAAAATATTATACTTCTTTGAAGAAGCAAAACATATTGATTTTCTGGCTTTTAATGCTAAAAAGTATCAAGAAG
This sequence comes from Saprospiraceae bacterium, assembly GCA_020627965.1. Lineage (GTDB taxonomy): Bacteria > Bacteroidota > Bacteroidia > Chitinophagales > Saprospiraceae > JAHDEO01. The sequence goes on from JAHDFX010000078.1 coordinate 4,020, forward strand.
TCTGGAGCAAATTTATTGGTGACTTATGATACTGCTATCATGTTAAGGAAATATTAAATATTTATTTCTGACTTCTAGTGACTTGTTTTTTTCGAAAATCTCTAATATGTTTGTGACAGAAAAAACAATTAGATTACCCAATAAAAACCAACCCACATGAAAAAAAATAACTTCAAAAATGTTTCTGCGATTGTAACGCATATCTACTTATTTAGAGTTCTAAATCATCAAATATTGGAATATCCACATTAGCCTTTAGCTACTGTGATGTTTATACCTAAGTAACGCCTTAATCTATTTTTTCACATAAGAACCCTGAGTGAAATCGGATTTCTACCCCAAGAGGTTATTCTTTAATTGATGATTATTACCTCTTGATCAGGTAGGATTTGAAAACCCCTCATTGTTCTCCAAAAAAACTTAACCATGAAAAACGTTAAGAACCTCATGCTGGGGATAGCTATGTTGCTGTCACTGGCCGGATTTGCTCCCGAAATTGCAGCTCATTCATTTGTAACTACTCGTGTTATTCCTTTTGATAGCGGCTCAGTAGGTGTTATACAGGGACGTATAGCGGCTGATGTCATTATGACCGTAAAAGGTGAAGTCGAGCTAATACTCACAGACGAAGAAGGTGTCATCGTTTTTAAAACGATTGTACCTGAAGATGTACGTGAGTACAGAATTGATAAGACTCAGTTCGAGTTGGGAAACTATGAATTGGTCGCTGCAACGAAAGAAGGAGATTTTTTCTTTCACATTCGAGTAGAGTAATCTGAATAGTAACGAACATGAGTCATTCCGAATTTTCATCATGAAAAATCGGGATGTCTCATGGTTATGCCTTCAAATTTGTTATTTTTTCGGTAAACCAAGATTTAGTTACAATAGGAGTTAATACATCAAGTTCTTCTAATAATTGATTTTTTGTGTAGCGATTTTTTCGGACTGTCTGCAATAATTTTCGCATCATTTTAATAAAGTTTTTATTTGAAATAACTATCTGTTTTGCTATTCCTCCTCTTTTTGAGATAAAATCGGAAAAGTATCGTAGTTGTTCGTCAATATATGGCTCCCTTTCAGAAATTTCAAAATAACACCTTAATAACAAAGTCCAGGAAGGAAGTGCATATACAACATTGTTGAGCGTTCTTACTTGAGAGACTTTAGATAAAGCATCCTCAAATTCTTTTTTTGCAAAATGAAGATAAGCCCAAGCCAGATTCATGATGTTTTTTTTACTATGAGGATCAAGTTTTTCTTCCTGTTCTTCTATAAATGAAGACAACCAGTTTAGCTCTCCCAAAGAGCAGCCGACAACTACAGCATTAAGAAAGTGCTGAGTATGAAGGTAAGCACCATCATTATAGAGGTTTTTGGGAATACCAAACTGATATAGAAATAAGAATTCCTGAAGCTTGCCTTCTCCTTTGCTAAATTGAATAATCTGATAGTTAAGTAATAACCACATAAACGAGGTGAGTTCATTTTGAGAAGTCTTTTCATGGGCACTGATAGTCAATTTTTTTAGTTGTTCGTATTTATTTGGGTCGGGAGTTTGTACAATCTCAAACAATTGTTCATACATTTTTGTCAAAAGCTCATCAGAGTCAAAGGCTGCGGCTTTTAAATGATTAAGAGTAGTCTTTTGAAATATAAAATCACTTCCCCTCATGTCGTTTCTCTGCATGGCTTCAATAATATGATTCAAGCAAGCAATTCGATAAAAATGATTGAGGTGCTTAAAGGTCTCACGTAATAATGCATCAGCCTGATCTTCTTTATTCTTGTTTTTAGCAGTTATAAATTCTCTGTGCATGTAATATTCGTATTTGTTACGAAAACGGTCGTAATAAAAATACCTATCCCTGATGTTTTGCTCCTCCAATAATTTTGAGATTTTATTCAGTTGTAAAAATGAAAGATGATCTGCTTTCCGTTCTTTTAGTGCTTTAAAAGTTGTAATCGCCTTTTCTTTTTTGTGTGTTTCAAAATATTCTAATGCAAGAAACTGCTCAAGTAATTTGTACAGATCAGAAGCTCTATTCTTTAATTTATGCTCATTGCTTTTATCTATTGGCTCATTGTATAAGGCTTCAAAAACGACCTTTCGGTCAATGAGCTGATCTTCAAGGTCAGGATGATGGGTATATAAATAGTCAAAAAGTCGGTAGGTGTTTGGATTTACTTTGAAATAAGGGCTTTCTATCAATTGACTGAACTTATCTAGTTCCTTTTTAGAGAAATATCTTAGCAGAGAGATAACTTTAGTTGATTTCATTTGTGCTATTTAGCGTTTAAGATAGTGTTTTTCATTGATTATTAATGAATTTTTAGATTTTTTGTTTTGTGCGATTTTTAAAAATCCGTTAGGAATGGGTTTTTTATTGCTGCATCTTTGAATCAGAAAGTTGATAGAACAAACGCCCAATAAAAAAGTCTGGCATTTTTAGTCCCGAATACTTAAAGTGCTAAAAATTCTATAAGCACTTGACCGACTACCGTCGGAAAGTCGCTGTAACCCGCCGGACACATTTGTTCTATTGTTTCCGTCGGGTATGTTGTAAATTTACAACATACCCACTTTTAAGAAAATGATTAAAAACTACATCAAGATATAATTTGTCATAGGTCATTAGGTCGGTTTAACCCTGGGAAGTATAGATTGATTGTAAGTGTTAGAGTTAGGTTAAGATTTAAGATACAGTCACTTTAAGGAGTCTCCTCTGCGTAATTTTACCGGGGGAGATTTTTTTGTTTAAAATCCGGCAACTTTTTTGCTTATGATTCTCCATATTCGTATTATACCGAAGAATTAATCTATCATTTCATGGCGGAGATACTACCTGGACTAAAGGAGTCCTATGCAAATTTCAGAAATAATAATCCTAAAGCATTTAAAGGCATTAAATATACATTAATTGCCGGCACCGTTTTATTTGTATTAGGTCTTTTATTACTACTCGGCTTTTTTCTGGCTGTTATGAATGGTCGGTTTGGCAAAGTACCTACTAAAGAAGAATTAAAAACCATACAAAACCCTGTTGCATCTGAAATTTATTCGGAAGACGGTCTATTACTGGGGCGCTACTATTTAGAAAACAGGACTGATGTTTCATATAATCAAATACCGGAAGACATTAAAAATGCTTTGATTGCTACTGAAGATGCCCGTTTTTTTAAGCATGGAGGAATTGATCGTCGTGCTATGTTTCGGGTACTGATAAAAACCTTACTTATGCAGGATCAGAGTGCAGGTGGAGGGAGTACAATTAGTCAGCAGTTAGCAAAAAATTTATACAAACGTTCATATGCCTACGGTAAGTTGAGCATGCCTGCCAATAAGCTAAAAGAAATGATAATAGCTCGCAGGGTGGAGGATATTTATGATAAAGAAGAAGTATTAACGTTATACCTGAATACAGTCTCTTTTGGAGAAGATGTATATGGTATTAAAATGGCAGCCCGTCGGTTTTTCGATACATCACTGGAAGACCTGAAACTTGATCAGGCGGCCATATTAGTAGGTATGTTGAAAGCACCAACCTCATATAGCCCGAGAGTAAATCCAACACGTAGTCGTTTGCGTAGAAATACTGTACTTGACCAAATGTATAAATACAAATACATCAGTAAAACAAAAAGCGACTCATTAAGTAAATTGCCTTTGCGGACGAAATACAACTTTATTTCTCATAGTGATGGCTTGGCACCTTATTTTAGAGAAGCACTAAAAAGGGAATTGAAAGCTTGGGCAAAGACGCACAAAAAACGTGATGGCACCCCTTATAACCTGTATACAGATGGTTTGAAAATATATACTTCCATCAATTCGGAAATGCAGAAATATGCAGAAGAGGCGGTAGAGTCACATATGAAAGAACTGCAGGAAGATTTCTGGAAACATTGGGCGAATCAAGATCCTTTTGAAGGGAATTATGCTCGTTTGGAAACTTTAAAAAAGCAATCACGTCGTTATAAAATAGCTGTAGAAAAGGGCTGGTCGAAATCCAAAATTGATGCTGATTTCAAGAAGAAGCGTAAAATGGAAGTTTTTTCTCTGAATGGAAAGGATGAAAAGAAGACAGTGACTATGAGTCCAATGGATTCCATTGCTTATTACCTCAAATTTCTTCAGGTAGGCTTTATGGCAATGGATCCGAAAAATGGCTATATCCGAGCCTACGTTGGAGGGATCGATCATAAGAACTTTAAATACGATCATGTACGCGCCAAACGTCAGGTTGGTTCTACTTTCAAGCCTGTCGTATATGCTACAGCCCTCTCTATGGAAGATACCGTATATTCGCCTTGTATGTTTAAACCTAATCAACTGTACTCTTACCCAGATTATCAAAATTGGACACCAGAGAATTCAGATGGTAAATATGGAGGACAATACTCAATGCGTGGTGCTCTGATGACATCCAACAACACAGTAACCGTACAATGGATTATGGATATTGGGGCTTACTACGTGATGGAAATGGCAAAGAAGATGGGGGTTCAGGAGTCTGAGATTCCAGAAAAACCTGCGATTGCACTTGGCGCTGCTGATATATCTCTATATGAAATGATGCAGGTATACAGTACGATGGCTAATAATGGAAGACACGTTCCACCTTCTTATCTCCTGCGTATAGAAGACAGAAATGGAAAACTTATTGAGAAATTTAAAACCAGCATATACGAACGTACTCAGGTATTGGATCAACAAAAGTCCCTGATGATGTTGGAAATGATGCAGAGTGTAGTGGATAGCGGTTCAGCCCGACGTCTTCGCTGGAAATATAAATTGCCTAATGATATAGCTGGTAAAACCGGAACGACTCAAAATCAGACAGATGGCTGGTTTATGGGCATAACGCCTAAACTAGTTGCCGGAGTGTGGGTAGGTGGTGATGATCGAAGGGTAAGATTCCGAACGATTACACTTGGGCAAGGAGCGAATATGGCGCTTCCTATTTGGGGAGAGTTTTTTCAGCGTGTCAATAAAAACTCTAAATTTGCAACTATTAGCAATGCTGAGTTCCCGGAACCTCCCCCCCACTTAGCAGAACTAATGGATTGCCCGGGATATGTACCTTACAATTATATGCCACCAAGACCAGAGGTTGTAGAGGATACATCAATCGCTGTATTACCCAAACCACCGCCTTCAGTTAAGCCTTTATTTGATAAAATAAAACGGAATAAAGATAAAACTAAGTCATCGCCATCCCGAGGTGGGCAGACTTCTAAACGAGAAGAGACTAAAAAACCTAAGGAAAAAGAGAGAAAGGGTATTTTTAAGCGATTATTTAAAAAGAGAAATTAGAGATATTTACAAGGGATAACCTAAAAGAAAACTCCGCCAAAAAATGCATAAAAATGGAACTTTGGCGGGGTTTTTGCGTATTTATAAGGAAAGGCTTTAACATACCCTTAACACCTAAAATGCTTGGCTATGCTCATCTTGTCCCTGTTGTACATTTTACTCGGCATCAACCTTGTTCAGTTGATTGCTCAAAGTGGTTTTAATTGCTACCGCTATTTCCGTTTCTGGATGGTACTCATTCCATTGATTACACTTACCTGGATAGTCTTTTTTGCGGAACCGGTTATTTGAATTTTTTTCGGATGGCATCGTGTGATTGGTATTTATGTTGTTATATTGCAGACTGAAAACCAACTCAAATGCAACAGAAGATCAAGGAAGCTCATGCCCGTATACGTCAACATATCAGGCGAACACCACTGGAACATTCCCGTTTATTAAGCCAACTTACCGGTGCAAATGTATATCTCAAGCTTGAGAACTGGCAATTGACTGGCTCTTTCAAATTGCGGGGAGCTATGAATAAAATACTTTCCGTTAACGAGTTCGATCGCAAACGCAAAACTTTCGTAGCCGCATCTACGGGGAATCATGCAGCAGCCTTTGCACATACGATCAGTCAATTAGGCTTAAAAGGGGAGATTTTCCTTCCTAAAATAGTTTCTCAAACTAAATTAAAATTCATAGAGTCATTTGGTTTACCTTGCCATTTACATGGTCAGGATAGCCTGGAAACGGAGATTCATACTCGAAAATATGCCAAAGAAAATAATTGCATATTGGTGCATCCGTATAATGATGAGACTATTGTAGCTGGACAAGGAACAATAGGTCTGGAAATCGCTAAAGACCTGCCTAAAGTTGATGTAGTTTTTGTGCCAGTTGGTGGGGGAGGACTAGTCTCTGGCATTGGAGGTTATTTGAAATCTGCCAAGCCGCATGTGGAGATCATCGGTTGTCAGCCAGCTCAAAGCCCGGAAATGGCAGTTTCTATTGAGCAGGGGCACATTATTTCAGAACTGATCTCTAAACCGACCTTGTCGGATGGGACAGCAGGCGGGATAGAACAGGGAGCCATTACTTTTGAATATTGCAAGCAATGGGTAGATCGCTTTGAACTGTTATCGGAGGAAGAGATTGCGAATGCTTTGCGTTGGTTTTTACAAAATCGCCAAATGATGGTGGAAGGTGCGGCTGGACTGGCTTTAGCTACTTTGCTTAGGGAGCAGAAACTTTGGACGGGTAAGAATGTCGTGCTTATTGTCTGTGGGCGACGATTGAGTTATGAGAAGTTGCAGAAGGTAGTAGGCGAATGATTGTTTACCACTTAGGACACTAAGATCACGAAGCGAATATAGTGTGGAGTACACTTAAGATTTACTACTCATTTTTTTCTAGGAACTTAATAAATTCTTCTGTTTCAATTTTCCTTTTGATAAAGGTGCTTCATATAGGTTATATCATTCCAGATCATGCGTAAGCTTTCTAGGTTGCCTTCGCCAGTTAATTTGAATTTTAATAATGAATGCATTATACTTGTTGATCCATAATCTAATCCAAACCAATTATTAGCATCTGATAGGTCAATATTCGTACCTCTTTCATGACATTTAATATTTGTGGGATCAAAGAATGCTTTACCAAAATAAATAACGGAATGAGTATTTGTAAGTAATTCAAATCTCGATATTAAGTCTGGATTGGGAAAGAAAATCTCATCATTATTAAATTTATCTTCTTGATCCAGCTCAAGGTTCATGCTGGCAGGTGTCAGTAATTCAATTAAATTGTAATTGCTATCTAGTGCGGCCAACCAAACTTCATTTTTTTCAACGTGCCCAAATGTCCAGTCTTTTTCAATAAAGATCAAGGAATCATCCTCGAGACTATCTACGTATTTTTTGTCAAGATTTGTCCGGTCATTGATTTTGTAAAATGTAAGGGTGTCGTTGGTCAGTCGCCATTTCCCACTCACAGATTGCTCATAACTATAATCATATTCTTCACTAAACTTATTCAGAGTAAATGTATGATCTGCATTCAAAACCAAATTATAAGTTCGATAAACGCTTCTTGGGTCTGACTTGGTGGTAAAGGTATAATCACCAACAATATTTTGAGGAGATTGAGTGTACATGCAAGTTGTAAATAACAGCAGTTTCCAGTGAGCGTATATTCATCATTTATAGGATTAGGATGAATTTGGATGTAATCATTGCTTAGATGTAAATTGGTGGTTGTGGCTAATTCATCGGCTGTTCTAATATTATCGCCCCAGTGCGTTCGCCAGTTTTCTACAACTTCACGCACTCCATTTTCATCCAATTTATAAATGGCAGCCCAGTCATAAAGACAAGCAGACCTTATTGATTTTGCTTTATACGATACCTATGGAAAGGTGGTGTGTTCACCGGGTGTGTCATAGCTGATTCAGTTATACCGCATTTTTGGTAGGTGGTCTGTTTTCCAGATAGATAAGATTATTAGTATCAGAACAATGTCGTGGCAAGATTATGATGAACTTGCTGCCATATCCGGGTTCTGATTCCACTTTTACGGTTCCTTTATGCTTTTCCACAATAGATTTACAAATAGAAAGTCCCAGACCTGTTCCTGCATATTCTGCACTACTGTGAAGCCTTCTGAAAGGCTCAAAAATTGTCTGGCAGTATTTTTTATCCATACCAATACCATTATCTTTTATAAAAAGAATGGTTTTGTCTTTCTCATTTACCTGAGATATGCTCAATCTTGGAGCATGACCTTCTGTTTTAGGCTGATATTTTAGAGCATTGGAGATAAGGTTGGCGAGTAAGGTTCTGATCCCTCTTAGATCAGCTTTTATATTACCCAGATTATTCAACTCTATTTGTGCATTTGAACTGTCTATTTGATATTTTAATTTTAAAAGCTCGGACTCTATGATTTGCCCAACATTGAATACTGAAATTTCCAGGTCTGAAATTTCATTCTTGGTATATTCGAGAAGATCGTTGATTTGATCTTCCAGGGACTTGATGCTCAGATCGATTGTAGTGATGTATTCATCTACTTTTTCTTTAGAGGTAGCCTCCTTATGGAGTTCTTTATTGATGAGATAACTAAAACCTTTTATACTTCTGAGCGGAGCCTTTATATCGTGAACTAAACTGTTCGTGAAGAGTTGTATTTTATCATTTTTTTCTTTTAGGTCTTTATTTAAATCCATCAAGTCATCATTCAACTCCTGGCTTTTTTTATTCTGATTGATGAGAGAATCCTGTAAGTAGGTGATGAAATAATCCAGTATGTAGAAAAAAACAAAGAAAGATGTTAAAGCAATGAAAACTTCAGCTTCTAACTGGTTTCTATATGACAATATGCTTATCAGAATGCCTACAGAGAATAGATACATCCATAGCGCTAGTTGTCTTTTCTGAATGAGGAAAATATTAATGAGAGGATAAAGACAAATAACCAATATAGGGTGCATGGTGGGAGTAGCCTCAGATAAATACAGTAAAGTTAGAGATACATTCTCAAAGACGTAAAGTAAAATAGCAGCTAAAAGTTGTTTCTCATGATTAACTAGCCAGAGTCCGAGAAATGCGATTACTGGAATACATAGACCATATACAACCTCTATTGGAGAACTTCTGGTAAAATGATAGGGTATGACAGCTATGCTGATTATAAGTGCAACATAGAAAGCAAGTCTGAGAATGGAATCTCTGAATGATTTTAGATCCTTTACTCTTTTTACAAAATGATCAATAGATAAACTGTTTAATCTATCCCACATATTCTCTGCGTGTTAGGAGGTGATGAAGGTTTATATTATTTCATCGTTACTTAGTAGCTGGCTTCTTGTGTTCAAAGTCCAGTTAGCATGTGGTAATAGTGAGTTTTATGGCTGATAATTACAACCTAAATGTGCGTACCTTATATTTTACGGAAGAGAGCCGTATTTGTTTAGTTTAATTTTTAATTCTTTATAAATTTTAGGCTATACTTCTTTTTAAGGGATTCAATATTGAGTATATAGGTGCCTTTAGCCAAAGCCTTGAAATTTTGTAATTTGACTTGTCCGGCTATGACCAGGGCTGTAAACTCTTTGATAAAAGCGCCATTTATATCATAAAGTTTTAGAACGATATGTTCTCCGGCGTCTTCTTCCAGGTTTATAGTCAGTTCGTTATCTACAGGGTTCGGGTAAAACTTTAGTGTTTGTTGATCGGGGATATTTTCAGTGGCAGTCGTATTATCCTGATATATTCTCACATAGTCTATTTCCATAGCACTTTCAGTAAAATTAGGATCAATGCCTGGCAATATAGCAGTGTTGAAAATCAAATAATATTCTTCATCAAAAGGCCAGGTATCCTGATTTTTTATCGGTGGATCATAAGTATAATGTATGACATCATCTACACTAAAAACCAGTTTTTCGGCTGTCCAGGTTAGTGCATAGGTATGGAAATCATTGGAAGCTCCGGGAATCATCTGCCCACCTACATTAACAGTATTGCCATAACTTGATGGTGTATGTGTAGCACTTGAAACATAATTTTGATTACTGCCCCAGTGCTCCATAATATCCATTTCACCACAAGCGGGCCAGGGAGTTGTTCCATAGCCCATGTTATCCCAGTAGGCACCATTTTCATCAATATTCTTGCCTAGCATCCATAAAGCTGGCCAAGTACCTACACCGCTGGGCAGTTTTGCTCGAATTTCTACTTTCCCATAAGTAAAAGCAAATTTAGAATTTAGTCTGGCAGAGGTGTATTCTTTTGTTTCCCCCTGATCCGTATAAGTTTCTTTCCTGGCAACTATCTTAAGTAGCCCATCTTCGACATAAGAATTATCAATTCTATTGGTGTAATGTTGAATTTCTCCATTATACCAGCTACCTGGCTGTGGCAACTGATACTGACGAAACCAATTCAACTGGTCGAGATCACCATTAGTATCAAATTCATCTGCCCAAATGAGGTTGTTAAACTCAGGTTCTACAGGAACCACCCCATCATAATTGAAATCGTCAATATAAGCTAAAACATGATCGTTATTGTTCTCTCCATTGATCTGAATCAGTACTCTGTTGAAATCAAGTCTCTGAGTTGGTGGAAGTGAATTTGGGTCTAAATTAATGTAATTATCCGTCTCAAAATTGAAATTAACAGTCTGCCATTCATCCAAAGAAATAGGTTTAATAATTTCCGATTGGGTAGACCAAGGGGCAGCCAGATTACCGTTCTGAAGTTTTAAGGAAACTTGATTAGGTGCATTGCCAGTCAGCGAATTGGATACAACGAATATCTTAAAAGAAAAAGTATGATTGTCAGCCAGATCGAAATACTGGTCTATATCAAAACGGATATTGGCATATTGTCCACCTGTATCATTGTACTCCAGAACAGTCGCTGATGTATTGATACTTTGCTGAAAAGGATTGGGGAAATTTGTGTCTAATCCGCAGTCATCATCTGCCCAGGTAAGGGTGCCATTGCCTTCAAAATCATCTATAACAAGCTGGGCCAATGTGCAATTAGTCAAGAGGATTATTGAGAATAATATAGATAATGCATGCTTCATTTTGACAAAATTTATTTGACGACTACAAAAGCTGGATATAAGCACTTAGACTGAAATATCTTCATCAAATGAAGGCATCTTTTATCAGTACTCTTCGTTGTCGAAACATTCACTATGCTAATCCCGATAATTATCGGGATAGCTCACATTTCAACGCCTTGATTGCTGAAAAAATATACGCTTCATTAGTAATAACTGATTTCTGTCTAAGTGCTTAGGTTATATGATGTATATCCAGCTTCCGTTTTATAAAAGTCGACGCTTTCTTACTCTATTTTCAATAGTTCTATATCGAAAATTAATGCGGAGTTAGGGCCAATGATTCCACCTGCTCCACGAGTACCATAAGCCAGGTTTGAAGGAACAAAAACTCTCCATTTAGACCCAACAGGCATCAACTGTAGAGCTTCCTGCCAGCCAGGAATAACACCCATTACAGGGAAGGAGATCGGCTGACCGCGCTCTACAGAACTGTCGAATACAGTACCGTCTATAAGTGTACCATGGTAGTGTGTGTTCACTTTGTCAGAAGCACTTGGAACGTTTCCGTCGCCTTCTTTTAAAATCTCATATTGTAGACCACTTTCCAGGGTCGTTATGCCTTCTTTCTTGGCATTTTCAGCAAGAAAAGCTTCTCCTGCTTTTAAATTTTCTTCTGCAATTTTACTTTTCATATCTAGTCTGTATTGATTTGCAATATTTACTGCTTCATTTTCAGGGATTTGTAATTCTTTATCGTTTAATACGTCTTTAATGGCTTTCGCCAATGATTTTGCATCCAGGTCTTTTATACCATCTTGCTTGAAGTTCTGAGCGATCATCACACCAAAAGAATAGCTGACACTATCTATTTGAGGGCTTGGTGTGGCAACAGTTGCAGCCGCCTTCTTTTTACCTCGTTTTTTCTTCCTCTGCGCATCAGCCTGACCGACTACACAAAAACTTAACAATAGAATTAATATGAAATTCTTGGAACTGATTGTCATAATTATTTGTTTTAACTAAGTATTTAGACAACACTAGTGTGTATTGTTTGGAAAATTTAATAGTTCATTCAAATACGCAGTATTGCCATTAAAAGTTGCAAAGATAACATTTATATGAACTCATTGCTTCGTAAAACAAGTACACAGTTTTTATCATAAAAAAGAAAGTATTGAAGAAAAGAATTACTTAACTTTTCATCACTTCAATTTTTTGGGGTGGTGAACCAACCAAGATTATAATGCAGTGGAGAAGACTCAACGGAGACAAGATCAAACTACCGATCAAAGATGCAGTGGAACAAACAATCATTCGGGAAACTAATGCCGGATACAAGCTTAAAGTCTGTATCGGTACAGATTCTCAGGTGTACAGTGATTGTACTCATTTTGCAACAGTTATCGTATTCCTAAGGGAAAAAAGAGGTGGTTTTATGTTTATTCATACGGAAAAAAGTAGCAAGAAAATGAGTCTTCGTGAACGCCTGATTACAGAAGTGGGCAAATCCGTTCAGGTAGCTTACAGCCTGTGTGATCTATTTGATAAATATGATGTAGCAATGGAAGTACACGCCGATATCAATACTGATCCCCACTTCCAGTCTAATGTAGCGCTAAAAGAAGCTATGGGCTATATCAGAGGCATGGGCTTTGTTTTCAAAGCCAAACCAGATGCATTTGCCAGCTCTAGTTGCGCAGATAAGATTGTATAAACACAATTTAAATCGTTTAAAAGTAAAAAGACATTCCTGTAAATGGGAATGTCTTTTTACTTTTTAGAAAACCAATACGAAGTATTGCCAACAAAGCCCTTAAAAATTACTACATTTGCTTGCATTCATTTATCATTTATCATTCACCATTTATCATTAATAAATATAAAAATGGCTTTAGATAAAAACGGTATAGCAAAACGTATAGCACAGGAATTACAGGACGGTTTCTATGTCAATTTGGGTATAGGTATTCCCACTTTGATTGCCAATTATATCCCAGATGGAATGACAGTATATCTCCAATCTGAAAATGGACTACTAGGAATGGGCCCATTTCCGACAGAAGCAGAAGTAGACGCTGATTTAATTAATGCAGGGAAGCAGACAGTAACCACATTACCGGGTGCTTCTATCTTTAGTTCATCGGATAGCTTTACTATGATTCGGGGCGGGCATATTGATATGACTGTACTTGGTGCAATGGAAGTCTCTCAGAATGGAGATATTGCCAATTGGAAAATTCCGGGCAAGATGGTCAAAGGAATGGGCGGAGCCATGGATCTGGTCGCTGGAGCGCAAAATATCATTGTCGCTATGCGTCATACCAATCGTGCAGGGGAATCTAAATTGCTAAAAGCTTGCACTTTACCGCTAACTGGCGTAAATTGTATAAAGAAAGTAGTCACCGACCTGGCTGTGATGGAGATCAAAGACGGCGCTTTCCACCTTTTGGAACGTGCACCGGGTGTATCAGTAGAAGAAATCAAAGAAAAAACAGCAGGAGAACTTGTCATCAATGGCGAGATACCTGAAATGCGGATTTAATATATGACTATAAAAAATGAATATAATGATCCAATAAAAACTGATCCTCTCAATCCAGAAATTGAGTATGAGGATACTTCTGCCCAAAATAGTCTTAGTAAAGCTAGCCCCATTGATATAGATATATCTTCCGATTACATTAGTTTAAATCACTTATTCGAAAAATTAAAGAGAGGAGAAATAAGCCTGGAAACTGGTTTTCAACGTAATAATATCTGGAATGAAACAAAACAAAGCCGCCTAATTGAATCAATCCTTGTAAAAATACCTATTTCTGCATTCTTTTTTGATGGTAGTAATCCTTCAAGATGGTTGATTATTGATGGGCAGCAACGGATAACAACGTTCAATAATTTTATTATAAATGAAACATTGGCCTTAGAAAATTTAGAATACTTACCTAGTCTAAATGGTCTTGAATACAAAGATTTACCAAGAGATTTTCAACGAAGAATACTTGAGACTGAAGTCCCTATGTTCCTTATTAACCCAGGTACTCCTGTAGAGGTAAAATATAATATATTTCAAAGAATTAATACAGGTGGTATATCGCTCAATTCACAAGAAATAAGAAATGCTTTAAATCATGGAACTAATGCTGATTTAATTATTAAAGAGTTATCTCGGCTGAAAGTATTCAAAAAGGTTACTGATAGTGCTGTTAACTCTGTTAGAATGGAGGACCAATACGTGATAAATCGTTTCATCGCATTTTACTTATTAGGATACGAAATGTATAAACCAGATTTGGAGGATTATTTGAATAAAGCAATTAGAGAACTCAATAAACTTGCCCAGCCTAAACAACTCAAATTAAAGCAGCAATTTATTAAAGCTATGAATTTGGCCTGGAATATTTTTGAAGAAGATGCTTTCAGAAAGCGTTTTAACCAAAAAGATTACCGTAATCCTTTCAATAAAGCACTCTTTGAAGCCTGGACAGTTAATTTTGCAAATCTTTCAGATGTACAGATTGAAAAACTTACCAAAAGAAAAGAGTTTTTGAAAAGTGAGTTTATGGAAAGGCTCAATACCGATAAAAAATTCTTAAAATCAATTAGTTCAGGTACAGGTGATACTAAGAATGTTCATGAAAGGTTCAAAACTATTTATCAAATTATCGATCAAACTATAAAATGATAACCTCACTTAGGATTAAAAATTTTAAAACGCTTCAGGATACTGGAGAGATACCTCTCAAATCTTTGAATTTATTGACAGGAATTAATGGTACAGGTAAGTCATCTTTTGTACAGGCTCTATTGTTAATGCGACAGTCTTATGAAAGTAGAAAACTTCCTGATTCTGGAGAATTGCTATTGAATGGGAGTTTGGTTGATATTGGTACAGGGCGAGACGCTTTATATCATTTTGCAAGTGAGCATGAAAGTATTGAATTTGAGGTTAAATTCAATTGGCAAGGTCAAACTGATGAAGAGAATAGAACATTTACTGGGAATTTTAAGCTGAAATATGAAGCGGATAAAAGTATCTTACAAAATGCTAATAGCCTTTATTTTAGAGAGAATGTAGAACTGGATATAAATAGGGAAGATTTAGAAAGGGTAATTAGAGAATCTAGCCAACAAATACAAGCAGATATTGAATCAAAGTACAAACCTCAATCATTATTCAATGGGAATTTTCAATATTTGAAAGCTATGCACATTCGCCCTATAGACACTTATAAGGAAGGTGTTATAGATTCAGGAAACCCACTAGGGCTTGAAGGAGAGAATACTGTACATTACCTTAACTATCACAATAACAGAAAGGAAATTGCTTTTGAAAATTTTAACCACCCCAAGGCCAGATCAAAAGGACTCTTACATCAGGTAAATGCCTGGCTAGGTGAAATCAGCCCGAATGTAAGACTTAAGACAACTAAAATACCAAATACTGAACTTATTATAGCAGGGTACGAGTTTGGAACTAGAAATGATTATACCGATCAATTCAAGCCTAAAAATATTGGTTTTGGAATATCCTATGTCTTACCTGTAATTACAGCAATATTGAGTGCTGAGAAAGATCGACTTATCATTCTGGAAAATCCAGAAGCACACCTTCATCCACGAGGACAGGCACGTATGGGACGCCTAATAGCTCTAGCTGCCCAAAATGATATTCAGCTTATTATAGAAACACATAGTGACCATATACTTAATGGAGTACGGGTAGCGATAAAAAAAGGAGAAGTAGCGCCAGAAAAAGTTGGTTTATTGTATTTTAAAAGAGAATTTGAAAATAGACAACATCGTTCAACTATCATCATACCTAAGATTGACAGTGATGGGAGAGTAGACCAATGGCCAGATGGCTTTTTTGATGAATGGGAGAATATGTTGGATGAACTGATTTAACCTCTACTATGAAATACTTTTTCAATGAATTGTCTGTGCCTGAAGAAGGTTCGGATCATGAAATTATTACTCAGATAAAACAATTTATTGAGGTTTGCCGTGAGTTAAAACGCATACAATTCAAAATATTGCGTGCGGATAGAAGTATTTATAATATTGAAATAAACGGAAGACAATTAATTGATTGGTTGTCAGGTGACCATGTTGTTCGTCAAAAAATGAAAGCTTTAATAAGCAAGTATCCATATATTGGAAATGATGATGTAGTTAATGAAAGCATAGGGTGGCAGATATTAAAATATGAAGATCATGAAGGGATTGGATTAAGGGTTGCTTTTGTCAAAAAATCCCTTGTTGTTAGTTTTGCTTCAAGCGAAGAATGGAAGCAACCCGAAATAGAAGTACTGCATGAATATATATGCGAAGATTCTGAAGAAATAAATACAGAGACTGTAATTATTAAAAATGTCTCATTGATTGAGCATTGTCAGGTGCATAAACCTTTTGCTATTGAAAAGTTAAAAACAATGCCTGTCCCCGGAGGTTGGCATCCTAAAGATAAATATCTTCCTCGAGTAAGTGTGTCTAATGAAATTCTTGATATTGAATCTTTTTATGAGAATATTGGTAGCAAAGGAATAGCTGACTTTTTGGAAAAGGGGAAACATGTAGCAGAACTAAATTTTTATGAGAAAAATGCAGAATTAACTAAAATAAATAGCTCTGACGATCGAATCAGACACATCTATGAATCAAGGAATATAGTTGGTAAAAAATGGTATTTGTCTATTGATGTAGAAAAGGGAGCATTTGAAGTTTGTGATGACAAGGGTACACACCAGGAGGAAATTCTATTTAATGAAAAACATAATGGCGCACAGCAACTGGATCACAGTATAAAACTTCAAAACTAGAAACTATTAATTTTATAGGCTAAAAACTTGCACTTTACTTTTATCTAACTTACATTACATAGAAAGAAATATTTCAAACGTTTTAATCTTTCCTAACCGGATTAAAACCCAACGTTTTGAGGAGCGTGATGCTTTAGGGCGTCGCGCTTTTTTTATGGAAGCTAGTTTCTATGAAGAAGATACCTGAACTTGATAAACTCTTGGTAGCAGAAAGTTTTAGAATGAGAACAGCTATGTATATTGGTGATAATAAGATATCTACTTTAAAATCTTTCATTGATGGTGTGGAATATGCTATGGATGTATATGAAATTGAAAAGGAAAGCCCTTTGGAAGGGTTTCATGATTGGGTTGCCGACTACTATGGTTGGTACGAATCTACTGCTGGCTGGAAGAATGTAATACTTCGAGAAAGTGGGGAGAGTGAAGAAAGAGCGCTGAAAGAATTTTTTAGCCTTTATGATAAGTTCCTGTCCGAACAAAAGTCAGCATAAATAAGGCTATGAAGCGAATCAATTTCAATGGGCAAATTCTACCCATAGATCAAGCAGGTTTAACTCCCAAAAACCGGGCTTTTCGATACGGAGATGCTTTATTTGAAAGCATCAGAATGTTTGATGGAAAACTACCTTTTCTCAATTACCATATAGAAAGATTAACAAAGGGAATGAGGATATTAGGGTACAAAATACCTGAATATTATGCTGTCTCATTCTTTAAACAGGAAATTGAAAAATTAACACAGACTACTGGTAATTACCGTATTCGACTGACAGTTTTTCGGCAAGATGGTGGACTTTATACCCCGGTAAATAATCAAGTCAATTTCATTATCGAAGCAGAACCTATAACTGGAAATTGCTTTGTATTTCATGAAACTGGTTTAAAAGCAAATTTTTACACAGAGCATAAAATCCCAATGACCCGGCTTTCTTCCCTGAAAACCTGCAATGCCTTACCTTATGTATTGGCAGCCCGGTTTTGCAAGAAAAATAAACTAGATGACTGCCTGATGTTCAATACAGCCGACAGGGTAGTGGAGAGCTATAAAGCTAATCTCTTTTTTGTTCATGCCAATAAAGTCTTCACACCTCCCGTTAGTGATGGGGGCATTGAAGGTACAATGCGTAAAATCGTAATAAATGTTTTGAAGGAAATGAATATAAACGTGGTCGAGCAAAGTGTTGTAAAACAGGATATTAAGTTTTTTAAAGCCATTTTATTAACCAATGCTATCAAAGGCGTTGACTGGATTTCTGATCTGAATGGCAACACTTTTCAACCAGTTTACGTAAAAGATATTTTGAAAAAATTGAACAAAAAGTTTGCAGATTAAATTATGTTTTCATAACTTTCAATAAAACCTGAAAGAATGTTTTAACGATCTTATCACAATATTTTAAAACATTTTAGCATCGTTTGCTGTTAATGGAAAAATAATTTTATTCTACCTTTGTGTAAATTTTGCAAAAGCTCATAAAACAGAGAGATTATGTCTTCAAAAATTGTCAGAGCCGGATTATTGATGTACCGTTATGGTAAAGAAGGATTAGAGGTATTGCTCATAAATGAAAAAGGCGAGGAGACCTGGAGTATTCCAAATGGAAAAATTAATGAAGCAGAGAGTAGTTTTACGGCTGCTCAACGTGAATTTATTCAGGGAACAGGTATCGAACCTGAAGGAGAAGAGTTTATTGCATTGGATTGTGTAGAATGTGAAGATGGTAAGATCAAGGCATGGGCATTTGAAGAAGATAATGGAGTAAGTGATCTGCCTTTGCGTCATATCTTAAAAACAGAATCGCCTTTACGCCTGCGTCGCAAACACAAATTATTGATGGAGAAAGGAGCATGGTTTTGTACTAAAGAAGCCATCAAAAAAGTATTTCCATCAGAAGTTGAGTTAATAAAAGAATTATTAGAAATCCTTTCTGATCGAAATCAGGCTAAGTATGTCTAAGATATTCTAAGGCAAGAGATATAGAAGAGGGTACTTTTAGTACCCTTTTTTTGTATAAATTCAGTATGTTTGATGTCTGTTTTGTGTAGTGAAGGACAAAACTCAAACATACACGATGAAAAGATTATTATTCTTTCCAATAGTATTGATTTCCCTGACAATCAATGCACAACCTTACCTGTTTTTTGGTGGTGGAATAGGCTACGGTGATTTCAATGGCTTGAATACAGTGGCACGTGATTTCAATGAAGATAATGGACACAGTCTCCCTGCTTTTGCTATTACTCCTTATTATGAATTTGGTGTAGGGAATTATACAGAACATACCATGCTGGAATTTCGCTGGACGGGAGAAGGTGCTAGTAGCCTGAGTAAAGTGCCAGGCAGCTTTGTAGAGAACGCTAATTTAGTTTGGCGCTATCGTCACGTTTCCATTACATTTGGTATATTGCCCTGGGATACGAAAGGCTTTGGTTTTGGCGCATCTGCTAACCTTGGTCGCATGAGAACCAAATATTCCTTTGGTGGAGAATTTACTGAAACTAACTCAGAGTATGTTTTTAGCAGTGATTTTTTCATCGAACAAACTTTTAGAGTCAAACTGCGCAAAAAACGCCCTCCCTATATCTTTCGTGTTCGCCCATTCTATCAACACTTTGTCTTGGAAACCGACCTAAAAGAACTGGAAACACAATTCAATTCCAATCCTGATATAACATTCAATCAGCTAAAAGAACGATTCAGCAATTTTGGGATTCGCCTTCATCTGGCTGTTCCTATTCGCAAAAAAAATGTCATTTATCCACGTGATCCTGGCTATCGAACACATAGATTGGGAAAGATCAAAATAAGATAATAGGTCTGAACTATCTTTTAAACACTTATCAGTCTTAATGTTAAATATCATTTTTATAGCTAAGTTTTCAAGCTGATTTTTATTATATTAGCTCTCTCTTTCAAGTACCCATACATTTTGAAATAAACCTAAGACTATTATGAAAAGAACTTTGCTAGTACTTTCACTGACGCTGTGTACACTCTATTCTTTTGCTCAATGGGACACTGAAGTTATCTATCAAGACGCTTTGGTTGCTATTGATGTATTAAAACACAAAAAAGATCATCATCACGGACATGCTCACACCTTACCGCACGACTTAGAGTTAATGGATGTAGATATAACAGGTGAAAAAGTAATTTTTTATTTGAAAATGGATTTAAAGCATTTTGAACATAACTTCGATGAAATGCTCTTTGAAGAAGTGGGCTTGATGTTGTACAATTCTATTCCATATAATGTCGGTATCAATAGCTTTGATGTATGGGTACAAAATGGAAAGGGAAAGTATGTTCCACTCTCTGATTTCATCCCTGTTGTCGAAGACCCTGCCTATCCTCACGATAGAAAAGCTGATGGTGGCGGTGCCAATATTCGCACTTCTGATAACCCTCAATTCAGAAATAATCCTGTTGTAGGACAGGCTCAGCCTACAGGAATACTATCAGGAAAAACAATATGGCTGAGTCCCGGACATGGGTGGCTGTATTACACGTCATTGAATAGTTATTCTACCCAACGTGGAGAAACCAATGAAATGGTTGAAGATTTTGGAACTATTGAAGGCATCGACTACTATCTGCTAAAATATCTTTGGAACGCAGGTGCAAATGTATGGTCGGTTCGCGAACGGGATGTCAATACGAATGAAGTTGTGGTGGATAATACAAGTTCAGGCTATACAGAGACGGGGACATGGACGACAGCATCGAGTGATTTTGGTTATAACCCAAGCTCTACAGATTATGACCAGCCGAATGGTTATCGTTATGCTACTGCTACTTCAGGAACTGCTACAGCTACAGCCACATTTACACCGAATATTTCCGAAGAAGGCTTGTATTGGGTGTCTGTTACCTATCTGGCATCTGCCAACAGAACTGTAGATGCACAATATCAGGTTAATCATGCCGGAGGTTCTACAATTGTTGGTGTCAATCAGGAAGTACATGGAGAAACCTGGGTATACATCGGGCAATTTTATTTTGATGCAGGTACAAACGGGAGTGTCACTTTACTCAATTCTAATACTGACCCCAATGGCGGAGTTATCATTGCCGATGCAGTTAGGTTTGGAGGAGGAACAGGTACCGAAGTAGATTGTGATCTGCCAGGCGTAGGTAATACAGGAAAACCTCGATTTGAAGAATCGGCTCGTATGTATGCGCCTTTTCAGGGCTATCCAACCTGCCGGGGTGACGTAACGATGCGACCTTTCTATGCAGAGTGGGAATTAGCTAAAGGAACGCAGCAGGAACAAGATAATGCGGTCTATGTTTCCTGGCATACCAATGCTTCCGCAGCAGGAACAGCGAGAGGAACAGTGACCTATGCTTATACCAGTGATTCACCTTCGGGCAGCTACGATCTCCAGTCTTTTGTACACAATGGGCTTGCCACTGATATTGTCGGTTGTTGGGATTCTGGTTGGAACGATCGG
>JAHDFX010000079.1 GCA_020627965.1 Saprospiraceae bacterium
GGAGGTGGAGGAACTGGTTTTTGAATCCCCCGAAGACTTGTTGGCATACGACGAGGTGTTTTAGTATGTCCTTTGGTGAATAAAAAGCAGGGAATGAGTTATTAAGAGCATAAAAATCAAAGATAAAGCATTATGAAGCACACTTTTTTATATATCTTAGCAAAGACAAAGCAGTTCTTTGCTCAAAAACACTGTTGTAAACAGTCTGAAAAAACTGCTTATTCATAACACAAAAAAAGCTTTTCCCTATAGTAGAAATCACCGCACAGCCTTCGTTCAACTGACATCCTTACGCCATCTTATAAAATGGTGGATGGATTGATGGGCTTTGGGCAGGATGGCGTAGGGATGCCTTTTTGTTACAGGAAACCCAAAAATCAGAATGAGATGTTTTGCGGGACGGTATTTTTCCTGGTGAGTTAGCAATTTTCGGTTCAGCCGATAAAGGAGTTTAGCAATAAATTTCGTAATTTAGTGATATATAAGTAAAAAGAATCCGTTTCCAAATCGGATTCAGTCGATGATAGCCCTGGGATAAAAAGTCTTTCAGGTGGCGCTAATTTTTAGCCTAAACGCTAATCCAAACGCAAGTAAAAATCTTAACGCTCAAATTTTGGGCTGGGTAATTAAAGGTTAGATCAGTGATATTTTCAGCAGGATTTTTGTCGGCCGGAGACGGGCTTTTAAATGGGTTTCAGCGAAAAATATCTTTTAAAGAATCGGCTGTTAATTGAGACTAAAGAAGGAAAAATCTGGTCTTTCAAATGGAACAAAACGGCATTCGCCGATGAAATAAAAATATGGGGCAATCCTGTAACAATGTGTATGACGTACATGCAGCTAGACGCTGGCACGATCGCATTACACGGGCCGTTGCATGCAAGAGGTAAAACCATCATCTTAAAAGAATCGAATAAGAAATAAAAATTACATTTTACAACACCAATACCTTGGAATTAATTACTCCTTTTTGTATTTCGTCGTATTCCAACTGTAAGATGAAGGCTTATTTGCTTTCTAAAGAAATAGAGTATGAATTTACGGAATATGAGGAGTTGATAAATAGATCAAAGGAAGTTAGTAGAAATGTTTTTTTTGAAAGACAAAAGCAATTGAGTGATGATACTATATTAAAAATAAAAAATAACCTAAAAATAGACATTGCTACAGTGAGCGAAGATTTTTTTGATATCCTATTCCGGGAAAAAAACTTATCAAAAAACGGGACTTTTTATTATCAACCTGGGATTTTTATAGGCACAAAAAAAATATCTAAGGAACACAAATTAACTCTGAGTTTTTTAGGATTAAAAATTGGGGAAATTCAAGGGAAATTTCCTAAGCAGGGAATTATAATAGATAAAGATGGAATTCAACATAGAGTGGAAATTACTAAATTAGACAATGAAGTTAATGAAATTATTACAGGTATACATGACTTTAAAAATAGAAAGCCTAAGCTTCTATTAAATAATCATTGTGTACAGTGCTCATTTAAGGATAGATGCCGAATAAGAGCTATAAGAGAAGATAATTTGAGCTTGTTAAGCAGATTGTCTGCTAAGCAGATAGTTCGGTTAGAAAAAAAAGGAATATTTACAATAAAGCAACTTTCGTATACTTTCAAGCCCAGACGAAAAAATAGAAGAAGTACTAAGTTGGCAGTAAAATATAAACCTGAACTGCAAGCATTAGCTCTTCGAACGGGGAAAATATATATTCAAGAGCTTCCTAAAATAGAACGAAGCGGAATAGAGGTATATTTAGATATTGAAGGTCTACCTGACGATAATTTTTTCTATTTATTTGGTATCTTAATCATTAAGGATACCGTGGGTACATACAAATCTTTTTGGAGTGGCTCAAAAGCTGAAGAAAAGAAAAATTGGTTTGAACTAATTCAGTTATTGCAGAGATACGAAGGTGTTCCAATATTTCATTATGGAAACTATGAAGTTTCTGCTTTTGACCGATTATCAAAGCGTTACAGTGTTGATATTGATGCAATTCGGACGAGGTTTGTAAATGTAAACACCTTTATCTTTGGGAAGATTTATTTTCCAACACATACGAATGGGTTAAAAGATTTAGGGTCTGCATTGGGAAGTAAGTGGTCAAACGAAAGTTCATCAGGATTGCAAAGTATTGTCTGGCGCAGGTATTGGGAGCAAGGAAAAAACGCCTATAAAAATATCTTATTGTCATACAACAAGGAAGATTGTTTGGCATTGAAAGCTTTAGTAGATGAACTACTTCGAATTAAAGAACATTCAAGTTTATCCGATAATATTGAATTTGTTTACAAGAATAAGAATAGAGGTTCAGCAGAAAATAAGAAAATTAGAAATCAATTTGATTTAGTGCTGAAAATAGCGCATTCTGAATATGATAAGAAAAAAATAAAAGTTGATTTTGAACGAAATGAATTAAAGAAAAATGATAAAGAGAAAGTAAAAAACAAAAAACGCTCTTGGCGAGGTACAAATATAGGTAAGCCTACTACTACAATAGAGATTCCTTCGGATAAAAATTGTTTTAAGCATCCAGAAAGGAAATTAAATAAATCTAATATACAATCGAAGAAAATCAAAATTGCTTTGATTTTTACAAAGAATGGGGTCAGAAAGAGGATAGTAGAATATATAGGGGAACATGGGTATTGTCCAATTTGTAATAATTCTTATGCGGCAGTTTTTTTTAGAGAACTAGGTAGAGGTATTTATGATCATAATTTTAAGGCTTGGGTTGTTTTCCAAAGAATAGAAATACAACTTTCCTTCAGAAAAATAAACAGTAGTTTGTATAGGATGATCAATCATAAGATTGGCTCAGGAGCTGGAGTTGATTTTGTAAGATCTTTTAGTGAATACTACGAAGAGACTGAGAATCGGATTATTAAAAAAATCCTAGAAAGCCCTTTCATTCATGCAGATGAGACAGTTGTAAATATTTTAGGAAAGAATCAATATATCTGGGTGTTTACTACTGATAAATACGTTACTTTTAAGATTACAGAGACTCGGGACGCTATAAATGTAAAGGAATTTTTAAACGAATACAAAGGTGTCCTATTGTCAGATTTCTACTCGGGCTATGATGCGGTAGACTGCGAACAACAAAAATGCTGGGTCCACCTTATTCGTGATTTAAATAATGATTTATGGAGAAATCCATTTGATATCGAGTATGAAAATTTTGTATCCGAAGTAAGAAATCTCATTCTTCCTATTTTAGAGTCAGTTTACAAATTTGGTCTTAAAAAACGTTTTTTAGCCAAGTATGATAAAAAGGTTAGGCAGTTTTACAAGAAAAAAATTGATGGAGTAATTTATGAATCAGAATTATGTAAAGTTTATCAAAAACGCTTTAAACGTTACCAAAAGAGCCTTTTTTTATTCATAAATAAGAATGGAATTAACTGGCATAATAATTTAGCTGAAAATGCAATTCGGCATATTTGCGTTCAAAGAAAAATATCAGGTTCATTTGGTAATAAACAATTCCCCCATTATCTTAGATTGGTAAGTTTAATGAAGACTTGTAAAATGCAAAACAAATCTTTCTTTGATTTTTTGATGTCTAAAGAAATTGATATTGGTAATTTTAAAGCAAGAAAAAGATAATCCTGCATGCAATCGAGTAGGCGGCTGACAGCCTATTGACTGCCAGTGCGCCTCTCACACCACTGAGCATACGGGTCTCGTACTCAGCGGTTCATCAATGCAATTTCCGTTGATGATAATAATTGAGCCAATTGATATAGCCCCTTTGCTCCAAAGAGCGACTAGTCATCCTACTCCAGCTTATGAAAAAACCTTAAACCAGGTGGAGGAACTGGTTTTGAATCCCCGAAGACTTGTCGGCATACGATGAGATGTTCCAGTATGGCCTTGAGTGAATAAAAAGCAGGGAATGGGCTGTCAACAGCATAAAAATCAAAGATAAAGCATTATGAAGCACATTTTTTTATATATCTTAGCAACGATAAAGCAGTTCTTTACTCAAAAATACTGTCAGGAAACAGTCTGAAAAAACTGCTTATTCATAACACAAAAAAAGCTTTTCCCTATAGTAGAAATCACCGCACAGCCTTCGTTCAAAGACCTCCTTACGCCATCTTATAAAATGGCTGATGGCTTGATAGGCTTTGTGCAGGATGGCGTAGGGATGCCTTTTTGTTTTAAAGCATAGTAGTAACCAAGAAAAAAAGAAATTATGTCAGGAAAACCAGCAGCAACAGCAGGAAGTAATCATCAGTGCCCGATGTGTAGCGGAACTACTCCACATGTTGGTGGCCCAATCATAAATGGTTCGATTAATGTGTTGATTAATGGGAAGCCTACTGCAAGAATAGGAGATAAATGCACGTGTGTGGGGCCGCCTGATATTATCGTGCAAGGGAATCCTATTGTATTGATAAATGGAAAACCTATTGCTTGTATGGGGGATATGACAGCTCATGGAGGAGTTATAATATCTGGAGAGACTAATGTACTTATAGGCAGTAAAATACCTGAACCTCCTCCTACAGCCATCATGCCTCTTGAAAAAATACCTTTTCCTACAATAAAAATCATTGATAGGATTAAATCCGTCGCTGTTGGACAAGCTAAAAACTTAAAACTAGCAGAAGAAAATCAACAAAAAATAAAGAAATTAGCTCAAGAAACGGTCATAGAAAAAGATAGCACCGAAGTGACCTTAACAACAACTTTTTGTGAAGATCAACTCCATTTTATGGCAAGAAAGGATAGTTTGGTGCTATTTATGGGAACGTTTATTAAAATTTTTGGAACAGATATCCCTGCATTAGCTTTTAAAGAATTATACGAAGATGCACAAAATAAAGGAGAAAAATTAATACCCTCTATAAAGGTAAAAAAGCAAATTACTAAAGGTAGTGGCAAAGGTGCTTTCTACAGCACTACTGAAACCCAAGAAATATGGATTTCTGAAAAATTCATAAAAGATTGTCAGACTAACAATGAATTACGAGGAGAATTAATGGTCATACTTACCGAAGAATATGGACATTACTTAGACTATTTACTTCGTAACCATTATGCCCAGACAGCTAAAAAAGACGCACCTTGTGCTGATGAAGGAGCAAAATATGTTTATAAACTCTTTTATTTTAACCCCATTGAGACCCAAAAACAGCATGTAGCAGATGCTACTATTGAAGGACGAAATGTCCCTTTAGTATGGGATTTTTCAGCAGAACACCAAACCTTAAAAGAGCACGTAGGTTTTGACCGCCAAAACCAAGAAGATACTTCAGGTAATTTAGAGTTCTACAAAGCAGGTATTATTGAGGCACATGGACAATATGGACATGGAAACATTGAAGAGGAAGGGCTTAAGGGTATTTTGGATGCAAAATTCAAAAGAAATACTAAAAAGACAACCAAAACTCTGCATACTATCTATTTAGGCAACTGGTTACGAGATTTTAGCCAAGCGGTAGACCCTATGATTGTACGCCCCTTATCGAATGCTATGGATAATGCTGGCAAAGAATCATTAGGAGAATCTCCTTCTACAACCTCCAATACTACTTTATCTCAAAATCACACATCAAAAATAAAACTCCCTGTAGATGTGGAGTTTTCCTTGAAAGGTATTCAACCTACGTATAAAACCCTAGAGTTTTACCCTGTAATGCTTTCAGTAAAAATGCTTACTACTATTGTTGAGCTAGCAGCAGCCAAAGAATTTGTGCACAAAGGCACACAAAAAAGAGATGACTTAAAAGATTATAGTGGGCATTTAGAACATTTACGAACAAAGTATCTTGAAATTAATGAAGACACCTTAGGTGTGTATCGCCCCGAAGAACATATTGACAACCCCAAAAAACTAGGACAATCAGAAACTGGTGATAACCGCTATGACAAAAAACTATACGATAAGTTTGTAGGTTACGTACCTGATAACAGCCCGATTCACAACATCAATAAAAGCTACGGAATGAAAAATTATATCCGTAGTAAAGAACAATACACCGTTGATGGGGATTCTTACTTGACAGCCTATGAATATATCAAAAAACAACTCAAAAAAGCTGCGAAAGTTGGCGGATTGGATGACAATAAATGCTTGGTGGATTTTGGGGCAGCACTCCATACCTTAGAAGATTATTTTGCGCATACAAATTACACGGAGATTGCTTTAATAAAAAATACAGAGGAACTTGTTTTTCCGTGGGTGGATCGAGTAGTGAACCCTACAAACTTTACGTATAGTTATGATAAAATTTATGAAGGTAAAGGTTTTGACAAAAGGTATGTGATACTAGACAATTTAGAAAGAATTCGACCTGGCTATCATCAAATTAATCAATTAGCATCTTATCT
The DNA here is from genome assembly GCA_020627965.1 of Saprospiraceae bacterium. Lineage (GTDB taxonomy): Bacteria > Bacteroidota > Bacteroidia > Chitinophagales > Saprospiraceae > JAHDEO01. Next base: position 6,357 of record JAHDFX010000079.1, read on the forward strand.
ACCAATAGTAACAGGAACTTTTGGACTAGTAGATACCGCAGCTAGTGTATTACCTATCCTAAATGAACACTTTTTCTCCATTGAAATTGAACCTTGGTCGGAAGCCGACCCCGGCAAATTAAGTTTTAGTGATATTTTTATATGGGAGACTCTAAAAGACATTGATGCCTCACAAGCTACAAATTCATCGGGTACTAACGATACTACCTATTCCAAACATTTTGAAAACTTACTCAAAATAAGAAGTAATATTAATCGTTTTAAAAATTGGACGCCAGATTTTATTCAAAACGCCTTTCATTGGATTACAGAGCGAATAAAAATACTCTTTAATTTTTCGCAATACTTTATCATAAAATCTATTGCTATGACGTTGAATGATGCCCAGGTATTACTGGATAAAGATTTAGATATGATGGAGGCAGGTACTTTCAAAATAGGAATTGACCCTTCACATACACAACTGGCAAAAGATGATGTGCATAGCCCAATGCATGAACTTTCTGCCCTTTTAGCCGTAGAGGCTGTAAAAGAAGTTGCAGAAAAAATGATGCAAATTTGGGAAGGTCAAGGCTCAATTAACGAAGTTTATAAAGTGCTTGATAAAATCATGCGACATCCTATAGAATCGATTTGGCAAGAACCAATTATTCAAGATTGGCTACAACAATCAGGAAATCGAGATAAGGTATGTGCAGCTAGTTCACCTAGTGTCATCATTGATAGGACATTTCACGCTATTGAACATATTGACGAATCCCTACACCGTATTGATAGTATGCTTATCAATACAAATATTATAGAAAAAATAGCAGCATTATTTGAAAACAAAACCGAAGCGGATAAAGATGCGACAGCCATCAGAAAAGGAATAAAAGCTGCCATTAACAAAAGTAGAGTACAAACTGCCAGAGTAAAAAGCTTACAACAGAAATGGGATAAAAAATTCCCTAAACCACATAATTGTGGTACCAAAACTTTTGGTTCCACTAAATTACATCATATAAAACCAAATGAAACCTTAACTAGTATTGCTGAGTTGTACGGTGTTGATGTAGCTACACTAAAAAGATTAAATAAATCCGTTATTGTTGGAGAAGACACCATATATGCGGGTGGATACCTAAAAATACCTACAACTTTAAATCAAAGCAATGAAACACATCATAACCATAATCATTAGTACTTGTTTTCTTTTTGCCTGTAACGGTAAAGTGCAAACCAATAAGAATAAAGCTAAAGATATACCTTTGGTTAATAAAATGCTAGAAGCCTACCACAAACAAGAGCATCGCATAGCTTTTAGTGGTTGCGAAATGACGTATAATGAAAAGCCTTTTAAACTTGGTATGAGTGTTGACGAATTAATACAAATTTTTGGACAGTATGATCGTTTTTTTAGAGGTTTTTTCATTTGGGAAAAGGTAGGAATAGTTTCATCTATAAATATAGACAGATTAGATGAAAAATTAGATTTAAATAAAAAATCAACATACTTATATGTATATATGAATACTGGGGTTGATGATAGTTATAAAGAAAAATTCAAACACGAACTAAATCATAAAAATGATTATTTTTTATTAGAAGGTATGCCTATCGATAAAAACATGCGAGTGATGGACTTTATAGCCAATTCACAGTTTTCACTTAATGACTTTGCAGTTTCTAATGATGGATATGAATTAGATTATAAATGTAATGACAAAAAGGTTGGGTACTATTTAGAGGCTGATGGCTTGTGGTTACGTAAAGGATCAGGGCATTTAACTTACAAGGATAAACCTAACCCTGAAAATAAAAACACTTTTGAGATGCTATACATAACCGAAATTGAAGAATAACGCTTGAGAACAAGCTTCATAATTACTAAGCACTAAAAAGATTAAATAAATCCGTTATTCTTGGAGAAGACACCATATATGCGGGTGAATACCTAAAAGTACCTACAACTTTAAATCAAAGCAATGAAACACATCATAACCATAATCATTAGTACTTGTTTTCTTTTTGCCTGTAACGGTAAAGTGCAAACCAATAAGAATAAAGCTAAAGATATACCTTTGGTTAATAAAATGCTAGAAGCCTACCACAAACAAGAGCATCGCATAGCTTTTAGTGGTTGCGAAATGACGTATAATGAAAAGCCTTTTAAACTTGGTATGAGTGTTGACGAATTAATACAAATTTTTGGACAGTATGATCGTTTTTTTAGAGGTTTTTTCATTTGGGAAAAGGTAGGAATAGTTTCATCTATAAATATAGACAGATTAGATGAAAAATTAGATTTAAATAAAAAATCAACATACTTATATGTATATATGAATACTGGGGTTGATGATAGTTATAAAGAAAAATTCAAACACGAACTAAATCATAAAAATGATTATTTTTTATTAGAAGGTATGCCTATCGATAAAAACATGCGAGTGATGGACTTTATAGCCAATTCACAGTTTTCACTTAATGACTTTGCAGTTTCTAATGATGGATATGAATTAGATTATAAATGTAATGACAAAAAGGTTGGGTACTATTTAGAGGCTGATGGCTTGTGGTTACGTAAAGGATCAGGGCATTTAACTTACAAGGATAAACCTAACCCTGAAAATAAAAACACTTTTGAGATGCTATACATAACCGAAATTGAAGAATAACGCTTGAGAACAAGCTTCATAATTACTAAGCACTAAAAAGATTAAATAAATCCGTTATTCTTGGAGAAGACACCATATATGCGGGTGAATACCTAAAAATACCTACAACTTTAAATCAAAGCAGAAATGCCATCATTTTTTAAGATAGATGAAAAGTTTTCTTGTCGCTATCCAAGAACTTTGTAGTACTTATTTAATCATCTATACACAAATTTAAAACTTATGGCAATGCAACAGCTTTATTTGATACTCTTCTTTAGCATTATCTTCAACACAGTCTCCGCACAAATCTCTTATTCGGAGACGAATGCTGCTCCGAACCCTAATGCTGCTCTTGATATAGAAAGTACTACACAAGGAGTATTAATTTCCCGAATGACGACTAGCCAAAAGGAAGCAATCCCTGGTCCATCAGGCTTGCTCGTTTATGACAGTGATACAGGTAGCTTTTGGTATTATGAGAATGACCAATGGAATGAAATTGGTGGAACAGACGACCAAATTATCGACGTACTCAATCTCAATGGCACTACGCTTGAAATCTCCTTACAAGATGATGGCGAAGGAACTAAGACGCTTGATCTAAGCACTTTAAATATGGATAAGCAGACCATAGATGTCTTTGCTTTATCAAGTGATGTCTTAGAATTATCCTTAGAAAATGATGAACAAGACCCTCAAACTGTCGATTTAAGTAGTTTTAAAGACAACACCGATAATCAAACGATTGATAGCTTAAGCCTCAATGAAAATGTATTAACGTTATCTTTAGAAAATGATGGTCAAGACCCTTATAGTGTTGATTTATCACAAATATCCGATTTATCTACAGAAGAAAGCTTTAATGCAGGGTTTTTAGGTTTTGAGAGTAGTAGCTCTTTATCTGTAAATTATGAAGAAGAAGGAGTAGGTTTTTTTGTGACGAATTCGACAGATCCTTCTTGGCAATCTTTTACAGCTACAGAGAATGGTATGGTCGATTATGTACGAATCACCTTTGGTAATAATCCAGGTTCCTCCTATACCTATACCATTTATGAAGGAGAAGGGACAGGTGGAGAAGCCTTAGGTACAAGCACTATAAATAATCCAAATGGAAATGTTTGGGTACCAATAGACTTTGAGAGTGATAGTATTGTCTTAGCAAAAGGGCGTAAATATACCTTGGGTTTTGATTCAAGATATAAAAATGCTTATGAAAATAATAATCCACACCCCGGTGGTAGAGCAGGTAATAATAGTAGTTGGGATTATGTTATTCAAGTTTATCTATTTCCTGCTCAGTATGCGCTTTCTGTAGAAAATGAGAATTTAACTATAATTTCGGGAGGAAAAACAATAGACCTTTCCAACTTAGCTCCGGTTGGCACCATCAATTTTATTATTAAAGCAGAGTAGTCAATATGGCTTTACTGCCCAAAATATTCAAACAATTTTTCCAACACTAGTGCTTAGTCAATGTTTGAATGTCGGGTTAGGTTTGAGTGTAGTTTTAGACTGAACGAGGCGGAGGTTCCCGATTTTAGCTTGGCTAAATGAGGGGTTCTCCAACGAAGTACAGGCTAAAAATACGCCAAAGATTGCTTTACTTCAGCGTGAGGGGGAACTTTCATCTCCATAGAATCTTCCTGCTTTCAAGAAGAAATTTACTATCTTTGGTTAGATAGAAATTGTACCCATTCAGGGTACACACAATAGCTATATGACGATAGCCTCCACAAGGTCGGCTACCGCATTAGCCGTAATCGTTATGTACAATTCCAAAAATGACGAAACAAAGATTTTACTATATTGATTTTCTTAGAGTTATAGCAATTTTAATGATGTTCATTTTTCATGTGAATATGATCTTCGTTGCAGAAGATGGCTGGTACTATACATTCCTCACATTCAAATGGTATCCTGAAGGAAACTTTCATTGGTTACATCTCTGGTTTATTCCTTACTTGTTTTGTTATAACCTATTCTCTATACCTTTTAATAACTTTTTAGATAGAGTACCCGTCAAGAAGTTTATCGAAAAATCATTTAATAGTGGCTACATCATTTTATTTATAGTCACGATTGCTGTCATTCCATACACATTTCTCTCTGTACACTTCCCTACCACATATGATTTAATTAATGACATAGCTCGTCATTCCTATTTCATTTTCTTTGTTTTTACAGGACTGTTACTGTACAAATTCCCAGTCCTTCTTCAGCAAATTGAGCAAAAAAGACGATTGTATCTGCGAATTGCTTTTACTTTAATCCTTTTTATTAATGTCATAAGGTGGAATGGTTGGGAACCATTTGGCTTGTGGGAGGATTGGATAAGAAAACCTCAAACATATCTTTTTATTGCATTAGTAAATGTAAATGCTTGGGCTTGGGTGTTAAGTTCTTTGGGCTATGGAAGGAAATATTTAAATAAAAAAAGTAATTGGTTGAGCTATTGCAATCAAGCAGTTTATCCATTCTATATTCTTCATCAAACAATTATCGTTGTTATCGGATATTATGTGGTTCAAACTCCCGATAATACGGCTTTTAAATATGCTTTTATCATGTTAATTTGTTTTGCAATCTGTGTTCTAATCTATCACCTATTCATTCGACCTAACAATTTTATGAGATTCATATTTGGGATGAAAAGAAAAGATACATAATCAAGCAGGGAACGGTGAGCCAATTGAGGAAAATTTAAACACGTTCTTATATTATTTTTGAAGAATCAACTGTTGAGTAGCCCTTAAACCTTCTGTTGTTTCATATTGTAAAACATATGTCCCTGAAGGTAAATGTTGATATATCAATTGTAATCGATCCTTCAATTGTAAATTCGTCTTTAGTGATATTGACAGAATAGATTCTATACTGGCTAATCTTAATTCTCCTTGCCCAGCATCATTATTAAGATAGTGAAGACAATAGATAATTTGATTTTGATAATCATAAGTTGTATTAGCTACATATTGGAAGCAGGAAGAGGATAATTTATCGTTGGATTATTTATGATATCACCTTTAAAAAAAATTGAATCAATTTTCTCTAAAAGCAAATGCCACACAGACTTAATACATTCTGTAATTAAGCCCATGCGGCATTATAATAACTTATAAGAGTCAATTTTAGAATCCTCTTAAATTAGCTTAAAACATTTCTGTGCCACCAAAGTGAAAAGCGCCTTCAATAGCAGCATTTTCATCTGAGTCGGAACCATGTACGGCATTCTCACCTACGTTTTTAGCATATAGAGCACGGATTGTACCTGGCGCTGCATCAGCAGGATTTGTTGCACCGATCAATTTACGGAAATCTTCTACTGCATTATCTTTCTCTAAGACCGCTGCCACAATGGGGCCAGAAGTCATGAATTCTACTAATTCTCCATAGAATGGGCGCTCTTTGTGCACAGCATAAAAAGCTTGTGCTTTTGCTGTTGTAAGATGCGTCATTTTCATTGCTACAAGACGGAATCCAGCCTTATTGATGTGAGCTAAAATAGCGCCGATATGACCGTCTTTTACGGCATCCGGCTTAATCATTGTTAATGTTCTGTTACCAGCCATTTATGTTTATTTTTTAATTATGATGTTTATTTTGACAAAAATCGCTGCAAAAGTAAATAATCTTCATTACTATGAACATTTCTAAAGATTATTTTTTAAATAATTTTGTTGGATTTAAAAAATTATTAGATATAGAGTCTAAAATCTCATACATTTGCGAGTTGGAAATATTTGACTTTAAATAAGGGTCATTTTCTAAAATAGTCAATAAAATAAGCATGAAAAATTTAGATAACCTAAAAGAAATACTGGCAAGTCCCAAAAAGATAGTGATTGTTACGCATCGTAATCCTGATGGAGATGCCATAGGCTCTTCTCTGGGGCTTTATCACTATTTGAAAAAGAAAAATCATGATGCACATATCATTACACCTTCTGATTATCCCGATAATTTTGAATGGATGCCTGGCGTAGAAACCATCAAGGTAGATGACAATATCGACGATAAACCTCTCGCAACTCAACTTTGTAAGGAAGCAGATTTGTTCTTTTGCCTGGATTTCAATTCTTTGTCCCGCATTGACAGAGTCGGAGCATTAATTGCAGAAAGCGATAAACCCAAGGTCATGATCGACCATCACCTTGAACCGGATGATTTTGCAGAATTTATGTACTCCGATCCATCTGCCAGTTCTACTTGTGAAATGCTCTATCATTTCATTCAGATGATGGGCGATAAAGATATGGTAGACAATACTATAGGAACAGCTATTTTTACAGGTATATTGACAGATACTGGTTCTTTTGGCTATGCTACTTCACCAAAATTATTTCGTACTGTAGCAGACCTTCAGGAATCTGGGGTAGACCTTACTTTTTTGCAAAACAAATTATTCAATAATCAAACGAATAAGCAGTTTCGCCTGTTGGGCTTTTGCCTGACGGATGCCATGTTTCTCTACCCTCGTTTCAGAACAGGCATCATAGTGCTTAGTTTGCACGATCACAAACGATTTAAGATCAAACGAGGCGATACCGAAGGTGTGGTTAATTACCTCCTTAAGATGCGGGATATACGAATGGCTATCCTGATATCTGAAAGAGAAAAACAGGTCAAACTATCTTTCCGATCGAAAGGCAGTTTTTCTGTGCAGGAAATTGCACAAAAGTATTTTAAAGGTGGCGGGCACCGCAATGCCGCAGGAGGTATTAGCGAAGAAACACTAGGCGATACCCGTAGAATACTTGAAGAGCTTTTAGAAATTTATGAAGAACCATTAAGTGCCGAACCCGATTTTTAGCCTTCTCAAGTGCTTAAGACTATTTTAATATTTTTTCAACTTCCACATATGTACTACTCATTCAGGTCATTCTCCTTATTATTACTTGCCCTTTTGCTGGCTTCAGCCTGTAAACAAAGTGGCTTAAGAGGCTTTACAGAAACCAAGGAAGGCTTACTTTACAAACATCATATTAAAAATAAAGGCGCAAAACCTCAAGCTGGCGATCGCATGGACTACCACCTTTATTTTCGTAATGCTGATAGTATAGTGGCTACATCACGTGAGCAAAAAGTACCTATCCGACTAAAAATGCCGGATGGAATGGAAGACAATCTCTTGTTACAATCATTGGCAAGAATGTCTCAGGGTGATAGTCTGACTATGGTTAGGGAACGGGATTCTATACGTATGCCACTCCCTCCTGGCTACGAAACAGGTGATCTGGTCTTCATAGACGTTGTATTATTAAATCTCAAACCAGCAGCAGAGGTAGCGGCAGAGAAAAAAACATTACTGGAAGGCTACACACGTTCAGAAGATGGTTTTTACTATAAAAGACATAATAAAAGTAGTGGAAAAACGCCCAAAGGCGGAGACGGAGTAGCTTTTGATTTTAATATCAAAAAAGGCGATTTGGTTGTCTTCTCTACTACCGAAAACGGACAACCTACACGTCATGTTTTCCCTGAAGAAGAAACTCACGACCATCACGATCATCATGGACATGACCATGGTCATCATCATCACGATCATGGTGGCAAACATAATGATAATCCAATACTGGAAATGTTGACGACAATGGGAGAACAAGATAGTGTAACTCTTATTATGGAAGCTGACTCTATGGCCAGAGAACTCAACCCTGAATGGACTTTCCAACCCGGCGATCTGGTTACATTTGAATTGAAATTACAGGATATTAAAACTAAAGCAGAGCTGGAAGAAGAACAGCGAGCTTACGAGCGAAACGCAAATAAACTCAGCAAACAAGCTCAGAAAGCCATCAAAGCTTATAAACGTGGCGATCTTATCGTAAAAACTACAGGAAGTGGTTTGAAATACCATGTTCTGGAGGAAGGCACTGGTGTTGTTCCTCAGCAAAATGACGGCGTAGCGGTCAACTACTCTGGACACTTGATGAACGGAAAGCAATTTGATAATTCATTCAAACGTGGACAACCTTTTGGATTCCCCTTAGGACAAGGGCGTGTAATACCTGGCTGGGACGAAGGTTTGGCACTCCTTAAAGAAGGCACAAAAGCCTATTTGGTCATTCCGGCAGAATTGGCTTACGGCGAACGTGGGATGCTGCCAGATATTCCTGCTAACTCAGACTTATTTTTCTACGTTGAACTTAAAGAGGTTTTTAAAAATAAATAATTAAAATATACTATATTATTGTTTTTAAACTTCACTTGTAGTTAATATTTTATACAGATAGAATAAAGTGGTCTGGATTTTGTTAATAAAAGTAGAGGTGTCATTTATTATACAAAACAAAATGTAATTTTTATTATAAAAATGAATACCTTTGCACCCCCTTACTTAAATAATAAGCTTAAATACACTTAGTACAAAATATAAAAACTACTTATCCCATGTCGTCAAGAAAAAGTAAATTACCGGTCATTCTGGGTGCAGCAGTCGTTGCTCTTCTAGGTTTCAACGCTTACCTTCTGGTCAATAAATTCAAAGTGGAGAACGCCTATAATAAGGAAATCTCTCTGAAAGAAGAGGCGCAGGCAGAGTTAGAAAGATTAGAAGAAGAATATAACACTACAGTTGCCAAATTGGATGAATCTCTGGCAGAAAACCAGGAATTAGGAGAGCTTATTGAAAAGCAAAAAGAAGAACTTTCAAAGAGTAAATCCAGAATACAGGGCTTACTTCGAGATGGTCAGATGAGTAGAGAAGAATTGGAAGAAGCTAAGATTATGATAGCAGGTTTTGCTGCCCAACGTACTCAATACATGAGTGAAATAGCAGAATTGAAAACCCAAAACGCTTCATTGACTTCTCAGAAAAAAGTACTGACTGCTGAAAAAGAAATTCTGGCGGAAACGGTCGAAGAACAACGTGTTATCGAGGAGGATTTACGTAAAAAGAAAAGCAATCTGGAAGAAGCAAAGGCTAATCTGGAAGAAGAGAAAGCAGTGCTTATTACAGAAAAAACCAGCCTGGAAAGTGCCGCATCTTCTTTGAGGGCTAATAAAATTAAAATATCAGCCATCAAAGTCAAAAACAACGGTGAAGAGCGTGAAGTAAAATCAGGTAAAAGAGCAGATAAAATAAAAGCCTGTTTTGAAGTACTCGAAAATTCTATTGCTAAATCTGGCCCTCAGACTATTTATATGCGCATTATAGATGTTTCGGGAGCTACATTGGCTATAGAAGCACTCGGTTCTGGCGAATTTAAAGATAAAGCAAGCGGACAAAATGCCCGCTACACTATTTCAGAAACTATCGACTATGAAAATGCATCAACTAATATGTGTATGTATTGGACTAGTGAGAAAGGTTTCGAGAAAGGTAGATATACTATAGAGCTATACAACAATGGCTACATTATGGGTAGAGAGACGCTCTTGGTTAAATAAACGCTTAAAAACTAAAGAAATTTAAACACATTCTAAGCAATAAAAAATGCCGCTTGGTTCCAAAAACCAAGCGGCATTTTTTATTCGATAACTTTCTATTTTGGTATTGCCATTCTATTTGCAATATCTTCAATTCGTCCTTTCGGAATAGCAGAAATAAGTTTTTCTGTATAAGCCCTTTGAGGATTAGAATAAATCTCGTCTGCCATTCCCATTTCTTCGATTTTCCCTTTATTCATTACGATCATTCGATCACTCATGAACTTTACAACAGACAGGTCGTGTGAGATAAAAATGTATGTAAAACCAAATTTCTCTCGTAATTCAATCAACAAGTTCAGTACCTGCGCCTGAACGGATACATCCAATGCTGATACAGACTCATCACAAATAATAAAACGCGGATTCAATGCCAATGCACGAGCTACGCAAATCCGTTGACGCTGACCACCAGAAAACTCATGAGGATAACGATTGAAATGGCGGGCTTCCAAACTAACAGTTTCAAGAAGCTCAACCACTTTATCTTTTCGCTGATTATCATTATCCAATACCTTATGAACCTGCATAGGTTCCATGATAGCATTACCAATAGTCATACGAGGATTGAGTGATGAATAAGGATCCTGAAAAATTATCTGCATATCTTTGCGCAGTTCTTTCAGTTCTTTTTGTGGCAAGGTCAGAATATTTTTATCATTAAAAAGCACCTCTCCACCTCTTGCTTTTTGCAAACGTAAAATGGTTCGACCAAGTGTAGTCTTACCGCAGCCGGACTCCCCTACCAGACCAAGTGTTTCGCCCGGATAAACATCAAAACTAACATCATCTACAGCTTTAACATAATCCAGCGGCTTCCCAAAGAAATTCTTTTTAGACGGAAACCAAGTTTCCAGATTACGAACTTTCAGTATAGGCTCTTTAGCATAGAGTTTTTCATAACGTTGCTTGCTTTCTTCTGGCTTAACTTTTACGGCTTCAATAACTTCTGTAATCGAAGCTGCTTTTTCCGTAATAATACGTTCTCCATCTTCTTTCAATTCTACATCCATGAAATCACTCACCACAGGCAACTGGTGCATCCTGTAATCTAATGGCGGGCGACAAGCTAACAAACCTTTGGTATATGGATGTTGAGGATTAGAGAATATCTCATAAACATTCCCTTGCTCAACTATTTTTCCTTTGTACATGACAATTACACGATCTGCAATCTCTGCAATTACTCCTAAATCATGGGTAATAAAAATAATAGAAGCATCGATCTGCTTACGCAAATCGTCCATTAACTCGAGAATCGTTTTTTGAACGGTTACATCAAGAGCCGTAGTAGGCTCATCGGCAATCAATATATCAGGATTACATGACATCGCCATTGCGATCATCACACGTTGCTTTTGTCCGCCGGAAAGTTGATGAGGATAAGCACTAAAGACACGTTCAGGGTCAGGCAATTGTACCTTAGCAAATAGTTCTATCGTTTTCTGACGAGCTTCATCGTTAGATACATTTTGATGCAAACGAATAGCCTCTGTAACCTGATTTCCACAGGTAAAAACAGGATTTAGAGAGGTCATAGGTTCCTGAAAGATCATGGCAACTTCATTACCCCGATAGTAGCGCATCTCTCGTTCAGACACCTTAACTAAGTCAACAGGCTTATCTTTACCCTTCTCATAGTAAAGAATCTCTCCGCCAACAATTTTACCTGGCGGATCAGGAATTAACCTCATTACAGAAAGTGAAGTAACTGATTTGCCAGAACCGGACTCCCCCACTATTCCAATTGTTTCTCCTCGATTAAGTGTAAAACTTACATCATCTACGGCTTTTGTTGTGCCTTCTCCAGTAGTAAAATAGGTCTTGAGGTTTTTTACCTCTAATAATTTCCTGTTACTCATTTGCTTACTTTAATTTTTCAAATAGATACCATTATCAGAAAAAAGGTAATTTCTAAATGTGGTGTAAATTAAATAAAAAACTGGAATTTTGATGTTATTTGATCGCTAAATATATTTTGTCTTCATTAAAATTAAACATCTTTTTTCTTCTTTTGTTAATCCAAAAAAGAAAGTTATGCGAGCAATATTAATGAAAATATCGGCTTAGAAAAATTAAGTGCCAAACTTTTAGACATCAATGGAAGGGTATTGAAAAATATAATTATCAATGAACAACAAACTGCTATTGATGTAGCTAATTTGGCTCCCGGCACCTATTTCATACAATTGGAAGGAGAAATTACAACAAGTCGAAAATTGGTTATTAACAGGTAGATTAGTCTAAATACGATCCTTTTTAGTCTAAATACGAGCCTGTTTTTGCTATATAATGCGTATATATGCGACTTAATGGCAAAACAAAGCGTCATACAAAACTCTACATCACCGCCTTTAAAAGGTTTATTCGACAGGATTTATAAGTTCCTGTCGCATCGTGTTGTCTATCATAGTCTTTTTTGGTTGTGTTACATTCTCGTTATTGTCCTTTATAAGGGCTGGGAAGATGGCTATATGTTTGTCTTTATTAATGAATTAATAAAGAGTTTTTTTTATGGCATAGCTGTATATTTTAACATCTATTATCTCATTCCTAACTATCTTTCTCAAACTCGTTTTGCCACTTATAGTCTCCTCTTGGTCGTGCTGGTGATTATTATCACGCCTCCAAGCATGCTCAGTTTGTATTTCCGTTTTTTCAATCAGCCAGAATTTCAGGCAGGTGTTTTAGACGCTCAGCCAGCTATGTTTATTATGACCTTTTTGATTTTAGGTATTTCTACAATACTTAAAATCATTACAGACTGGATACGCCATCAGACTGTTAAGCGAGAATTGGAAAGACAGACCATGCGCTCTGAATTGCGTTTTCTTAAATCACAAATCAACCCGCATTTCCTTTTTAATACCCTGAATAATCTCTATGCTTTGACACTAAAAAAGTCGGATAAAGCACCTGAGATCGTATTGAAACTATCTGAAATGATGCGTTACATGTTGTACGAATGTAATGAAAGAAGAGTTCCGCTTCGAAAAGAAGTGAATTATATTCGTAATTATCTTGACCTGGAACGACTCAGACAAGGCAAAAATGCCCGCATTGAATTTGAGTTGGAAGGCAGCGTACAGCAACAAAAAATTGCTCCTTTGATGTTTATCCCTTTTTTAGAAAACAGTTTCAAACACGGTTTGAATCAGGTGGCGGAAGGCTTTGTGCGCATACATATCGAAATAGAGGAACAAAAATTACGCCTTGAAATAGAAAACAGCAAACCTACTCTACCAAAGATTAACCATCGTTCGGGCGGTATTGGATTACAAAATGTACAGCGTAGGCTCGACCTCCTGTATCCCGAACAATACGAGTTAAGCATTGATAATCACCCAGAAACCTATATTGTACAACTAAAAATAGATTTAGACGCATGATAAACGCTATTATTGTAGACGACGAACCTTTAGCATTGGATGTACTTGAAAGCTATATTGAAAAGCTGCCCAATGTCAATCTGGTTAAGCGCTGTTCTTCAGCCATTGAAGCCTTTGAGGTTGTGAAATCAGAGGACATAGATTTGATGTTCCTGGATATTCAAATGCCACAAATGACAGGTATTGAATTTCTTAAGTCACTTCAAAATCCTCCTTTGGTTGTATTTACCACAGCTTATTCCAATTATGCCTTAGACGGCTACGAATTAAATGTACTGGACTACCTGCTCAAGCCGATTTCATTTGAGCGTTTTATGCTTGCTGTAAATAAGGCTTTTGACCAATTAGAATCAAATGACGCAACTGTATCGGCAGGAGAAGAAAAAGAATTTATATTTGTCAAATCAGATAAAAAACTAATCAAGGTACGCTATAGTGATATTTTGTATGTAGAGGGCTTGAAAGATTATGTTATCATTCGTATGAAAGATAGTCGTCGGGTTATCACCTTACAAACTATGAAAAGCCTTGAATCCAAATTACCTGCTCACCTCTTTCAGCGTATTCACCGTTCTTATATTGTTGGTATTGATAAGATAGAAGCAGTCATTGGAAATATGGTAGAGATCAATAAAAAACACCTACCTATAGGAAAGAACTACCGGGAATATTTACTTGACATTGTTAATAAAAATCGTCTATAAATAACAAAGACTTCTAATGGGATAGAAAAAAAGCGCTCCAAATTGGAGCACTTTTTTATATCCTTGAAAAGTAGCGGCAAAGAACCTACCCTATGACAAAACCTTAGTCCGGTTCTTCACCAGCCACTGTTGTAGACGCTTACTTGGCAAACTTAACAAATTTCTTTGTTTCCGTTCTTTCGTTATTCGTTCTGATCTGAACGAAGTAAGTACCTGTTTGTAATTTTTGATGGGTCAAAGTCAAATTATTCATACCTTCTGCCAAAGTAATTTGCTGAGACATAACAACTTTTCCATTTACATCCATTACAATAATAGATGCATCTGAATCGGCTGCTGCAAGGTAAGTAACACTGACATCTTCGTCGCCTATAGCTGGATTTGGGAATACCTCAAGACCTGCTTTGTCCATAAGCGGCTCAATAATGTCGTCAGTTGCAATATCGCAAAAATCGCAATCATTAAGATCTTCAAGTACTGAGCTGCTTGACTTTTCACGACTATTGTCTACCATTTGTCCTACAAAAGTTGAAGGGAAAGTACTTTCATCATTCCAGGTCAAATTCATACAGCGAGTCTCGTCCATAATGTCAAAAGCCAGGCGTCCGACCCCTACCCATTGAGTAGGTAATTCATAGCCCTTCCCACCTGCTAATTCTACATTATAAGAAACGATATTACTAACAGAGCCTTTCAATGTATGGGCAGAATAAATACTTGTCCCTGTCATACCTGAAATGGTCAACTCTTCAGCTATACGAGGATTCGAGACCGCATCGGTATTAAAAGAAAAACGGTAATTCTGTTCTGTTAGATTGATAGCATTATCAGCCGATTTGATCTCAATATCTACATAAACGATTCCCTGATTACAATCTGCTTGCTTGTTAGCAAAACGAACACTATAATTTCCCTGAGCAAAGGTAGTCCCTAAACTAAAAATTGTCAGAGAAGCAACTAATAATGGTTTAAAAAATTTCATAATAGCAATTTATTTATCCGGTTAAACATTCCGATTTACAAAAATCTACTTAACAAATTTATACATTTTTAAAGAACATTGCAACAATGCAGATGCATATATTTTAGTTGCAACTATTTAATTTACAGTAAAATATTAATACAAAACAAGCTTCATGTTTCTAAAATTCTGAAAATATCATAGACAACAATGTTTTACAAACACCTCAAACATATATCTACTCATTTGTCTTCCATAAAGACAATTTAAGGCACTTATACCCTCATTTTGTTGAATAATTATTAAGGCTGAGTGGGCTTTCAGGGTGTCTGTATGTGTAGATGTTCATTATTATAGACGTAAATATAGTTATTTGGTTGCAAATTTTTTTTTCATATGCACTAAAAATAAAACATCTAGCTGAGTAGAGCTGAAAATTTAAAGAAGCTCTTTATTCCAAGGTACATGATGAAAATTAAAGCAGATTTCTATTTTTTTCTAACTTTGTGACATGTTATACCAAGTTAAAATGAAAACCATTCTAAGGCTTTTCTTCGTTTTGATAATCCCTCTAAATATTACAAATGCTCAAAATGAAGGCAATGTATGGTATTTTGGCAATCAGGCAGGATTAGACTTTAATAGTGGTGCGCCAGTTGCCCTGACAGACGGCGCTATGGATGTTTGGGAAGGCACGGCAACAATTTCAGATACTGATGGTAATTTATTGCTTTATACGAATGGCGTTACCGTCTGGAACTGGCAGCACAATGTCATGGCAAATGGAACCGGACTAAATGGTGATGATTCATCTACTCAGTCAGGTGTCATCGTTCCTCAACCAGGTAATAGCAATGTGTATATCATTTTCACTGTCGATGTTCTTGGTAGTGCTTTCACTCCTGGACAGGGGCTGCAATACTCTATAGTTGATATGAGCTTAAACGGCGGACTAGGCGAGGTGATTTCCAAGAATAACCCGCTTTCGCCAGGGCAAACAACTGAGAAAGTGACAGCAGTTCGCCATTGTAATAATGAAGATGTATGGGTGATTGCTCACAATTGGGACAGCGACGAATTTTATGTATACCTTGTAGATGCTATTTCTACTGCTCCAACGCTAGTTTCTACACAATCTATTGGTATTACTCATACGGGTAATGACAACAATGCACTTGGTTATATGAAGGCATCTCCTGATGGCAGTAAGTTGGCTGTGGCTACTAATCAAAATGCTATTGTTGAGTTATTTGATTTCGACAATGCAACAGGTACGCTATCAAATTCTATTCAATTGACTGGATTGGACTATGCTTATGGCTTGGAGTTTGCGCCAGATAATTCAAAGCTTTATGTATCTATTTGGTATGATATAAGTGGAGCAGGTAATAAAATATTTCAGTATGACCTTAATTCTCCTAATATTCCTAATTCACAATTCACCATTAATACCAATGAACAGTTAGGCGCTATGCAACTTGGCCCCGATGGGCGAATTTATGTTGCCAGAGGGAGTACCAGTGCCATTCTTCTGGGTTCCATGAATGGCAATAATGATTTTCTCGGTATTATAGAAAACCCTAATGATCTTGGCGCTGCTGTGACTTACACAGAACAAGGGGTTTCTTTGGGCGGACAAACCTGCGATCATGGCTTGCCAACATTCATTCAAACCTATTTTTATGATAATAATGTCGGTTTCAGCTATGCTGACACTTGTATTGGCGCAACTACATCTTTTCTCGCTGATCTGACTTCTGATGTAGATTCTGTCCGGTGGGATCTAGGGGATATGACGAGTTCTAATCTAGTCAATCCTACACACACGTATGGCAATGTAGGCGCCTATGAAGTAGAAATGATTGCTTTCCGACGTTGCTCTAGCGATACGATTACTCAAACTATTAATATTGTTGGGCCAAGTACAAATAATATAACTGGTTTGGATGTTGTTTGTGTCAATCAAAGCACAAGCTATTCAGTTAACCCAACTAATCCGGGGGATACTTATAGCTGGTCCGTTACTAATGGAAGTATCTCAGGAGCAAGTAACGCAAGTTCCATTGATGTAGACTGGGGTGCCGTATCTGGTGTAGGAGATATATCGGTCACCATTACAGATGCTATTACGGGCTGTTCTTCTATGACAACACTGAACATTACACTTACCCTTAATACGCCTTTTATAATAGAAATTGTTCCAACAAATAATTTTGTCTGTGAGGATGATTTGGTGATTTTTACAGCTAATTTGACCAATGGCGGTACCAATCCTAGCTTTCAATGGATGCTGAATGGTGTCAATGTTGGTACAAATAGCCCTACTTACGAATTTGATGGTTTTGTAACTGGCGACGTAGTAAGTTGTATAGCTACATCCAACTCCGATTGTGCCAGTAATTCTACGGCAAATTCAAATGCGGTCACGATGGATGTATCGCCTGAAGTATCTGTTTCTATACAAATTACTGCCGACAGCAATCCCATTTGTGCAGGAGAAACAGTGAATTTTGTTGCTCTGCCTGTGAATGAAGGTACTATTCCTGTTTTTCAATGGCAGGTGAATGGTATAGATGTGGGGCTTGGTGGCGCAGTTTACTCTTCTAACACCCTTAACGATGGTGATGTCGTCACCTGTACAGTGACTTCTAATAATATTTGCGCTATAGATAATCCAGCAACTTCTAATCCTGTTATCATTAGTGTAACACCTTCTGTAATTGCAAGTGTTTCTATTGCTGAGGATATGAATAATGTTTGCGAAGGCACTCCTGTAACCTTAACGGCTACGCCTGCAAATGGTGGCAGTACTCCTTCGTATCAATGGCAGATAAATGGTGTCAACGCAGGCACAGACAGTCCTGTTTTTAGCTCAATTTTCACAGATGGCGATGCGGTAAACTGTATCATGTCATCATCTTCTGCTTGTGCTTCTAATTCCTCTTCATCATCAAATATCATTGTCATCAATACTGAGCCACTTCAGTTGGTGAATACAGATTTAATGGCAACTCCCGAGCCTTTCTGCCCTGGAGATGATGTTGTTTTTTCTGTCAACACAGACGGAGCTATATCCACCTATAACTGGGTAGTTAATGGTACAACCGTTAATACAACAACTACAACACCCGTCACCCTCAATGGACTTGTTGACGGAGATTTTGTAGAGGTTTTTTATTCATTCGCTGAAAATTGCCTTGATCCGGCGACAATCAGCAGCGATACAATGACCGTACAAGAAGCTTCTGCTTTGCCTGTGAGTGTCAGCATTTCAGCTAGTCAAGATTCTATCTGCTTTGGTGAATCTGTTACATTTACTGCAATAGCAGCTAATGAAGGCAGCGCCCCAATTTACCAATGGACATTGAATGGAAATAATGTTGGTTTAAATAGTTCGACATATGTTTTAAATAATGCCAGCAATGGAGATCAAGTTAATGTAGAGGTAATTTCCAGCTTAGATTGTGTAATCAGTAATCCGGCAAACTCCTCCCCTATTGGTATATTCGTTAGCCAGCCAGACTTAGCAGTTGTTGCCGCCAATCCGGTTTGTAATGGTGCTGGTACTGCGCAAGCATCTACT
>JAHDFX010000349.1 GCA_020627965.1 Saprospiraceae bacterium
ATTAAATACGAAGACCGGATAAACCTGTCCCTGTTGCGCCATTGTCCCAGTTTCAATCCTTATTCTGCTGGATATTAAATACGAAGCATCAAATCCAGATAGAGAGATTGACGGGCATCCCGAGTTTCAATCCTTATTCTGCTGGATATTAAATACGAAGGTAGAAAATTGTTGCACCGAGATAGCCGCTGAGATTCTCTGTTTCAATCCTTATTCTGCTGGATATTAAATACGAAGCACTTGCCATACCAAAAGCCAGGCGTGTTCCCTGGAGTTTCAATCCTTATTCTGCTGGATATTAAATACGAAGTCTGTTACTACTTCAGTTGATCTTAATGCCACAAAGTGTTTCAATCCTTATTCTGCTGGATATTAAATACGAAGCCATTTATCAACTCCGACATCCTGAAAACCCTGTTTCCGTTTCAATCCTTATTCTGCTGGATATTAAATACGAAGCCAATATCACAGAGAATTTGTTTTTTATAATGTCTGTGTTTCAATCCTTATTCTGCTGGATATTAAATACGAAGTACGGAGCTGGGCAAACTCATTTATCTAACTGGTAGTTTCAATCCTTATTCTGCTGGATATTAAATACGAAGCCAGATGAAGTAAGACCGGGACAACCGGCAAGTAATTAGTTTCAATCCTTATTCTGCTGGATATTAAATACGAAGCCATTTTCCACTTCATCCATCACTGTATTAATGAGGTTTCAATCCTTATTCTGCTGGATATTAAATACGAAGCCGTATCAATCGCTAAGGTATTATAAATCATTAACTTAGCCAACATTTACTAAGCCTTATTTTTCATTTTTCATACGTCAAAGAACTTATTTTAAACCTTTTTCTCGATTTTTTCAAAAGCACAATTCATTGAATACGAGTCGATAAGACCGTGTTTTTTAATTGTCTAAAATAATTTTATACCCGGAATTACTGTGTGCATATATTTCTATAAGTACAATTTACACAGCGTTTTTTATATTTTGTTGCTTCTGGATAATAATTAGTTGAAATAATCTCTTGTATTTCATGTACACGCTGCTTAACAAGGTCAATATGTCGCTCTTCAATTTTGATTTCCAAAAGTTTATTATTACTGCGTGTATAGATCAAAAAACCTTTTTTTACAGCTTTATCAAAATTATCCTGGATAAGCCATGCATAACAATACAACTGAGTTCTGTACGTTTCATATATTTTTTCCTGATACCGTGCAAATTTATAGTCTAATGGTGCCATAGTATCATTTTCCAACAACAATACTTCATCTACTTCTCCTCTAAGATATTCATTCGTCAGGTATTGATTGATGTACTTGTTTTTTACGCCTATTTTTTTGCGCAAATAGTCCACGTTTTGCGTAGCTTTTTCTTCATGTACAGCCCGACCTTTTTGTACTTTAAAGTATTTCTCTTCATATTGCGGAATTCTCAGTACATATTCAAAATAAGTAAATCGGGGGCAGTATAAGTATTCGAGGATATGTGATGGCGTAATAGAAAACATAATTATTGAATTTTGGGTAATTGGATATTCCGAAGTGCTGAAATAGTCAAAAGAACAGAGCTTTGATCTCATCTGTGACTAATCGCTTATCGAAAGCCTGTCCGAGTAAAACAGTAGCCTTCAGCTCCGGTCTGCTCATCGGAAAAATATATACTTTGTCTTTATTGCTATTAATTTCTTCTTCAATTTGCAATTGCAGGCTGTCTTTCCGGTCTCTATTCAGCGTACCCAGAAATACAGAATATTGTACCCGATACAAACCAGCTTGTTTACAGTATTTAGCTACACGGGTTCGAGCTTTATCATTTTCAATGTCGTACATCACCCAGATAATCATAATATTTGCTTATTTGGTAACTGGATATTGGGGTATTTCCCAATTCCTCTAAAATTCTATAACTTCCAACTTTGCTGTCCCCTTTCCTATCAGGCGATTGGCAAAGCTATGTGCCTCATATTGTATAATATTGGCACGAGTCTGATTCCTGCCTTTATATCGGACTTTCTGTTCTTCAAAATACTTGTTTAGTTCAATGACCAGTAATACCTTACCCTCCTTATTAAGCGTCATCCCATTAGCAATGTGTTTCGTATGTGCCTGCTTTATCTTCTTAGCGGCAAACAGGGAAAAAACCACCTTATCCACAAAGCATCGAAAAGGCTCTATAAAATCATATACCATACTCTTATAATTATAATCGTCTCGATGTAAAAAACCCAGGTAAGGATCAACTCCAGCAAGTATTAGTGCTTTTTCTATGCGACTATATAGTACACCATAACCATAATTTAAAAAAGCATTAAAGGGGTCTTTTGCTGGTCGGAAAGAACGTCCATTAAACTTATATTGAGCAGGTAGCACATAATTAAGCGTTTCAAAATATAGCCGGCCTGCTGTACCTTCCAATCCACGTATACGTTCCGCTACATGATCTAACACAGGGGTTTCTATTTCCTCAATACTTCGACGCAACTGCTCTATTTTCTCAATTTTTTCATCCAGATAAGCACGGTATTTCAATCGGTGTTTTTTGAGTTGCTCTATAAATTTTGCCTGATTCCCCAATTTACTATTCAGCCATTCTTTGGTATAATACAGTGCTGCTTCATTCATACTAGCCTCAAGTTGGCGTTTCCTAATCAATGTAGTACTGCCGAGTTTAGTATGCCATATCCGCCCCATTGGACGCCCGTCCCAATTGAGATAAACAATATCAATATTGTTCATGACCGCCAGCCGAACAGCTTCCGAAGAAAAGGCAATACCTTCTCCTACCCATATACTCCTGACTTTATGGGCGGCAATATGGTGTTTGGAAGTATGCCCGTTTTCTTCCTTTACTTTGATCTCAAACATCTGATCTTTGATGTGGAGATATGTTCCGTATGTATTGAGGTGTATTTGCATAGTTTTACTATTGGAGTTTGAACTATTTCAAATTATCTGTCAGGCACTTTCCCCACTTTCCCTTGTTCTGATGATTGTTCCGTATCCACGTGCTACCGACTTCCCAAGCCCGACATAATCCGGCAACAGGGCATTTGTGGTAAAAGTACCTTTAAAAGCAGTCATTCTCTGGTTTTTGAATGAGGTCGTTTTTGCCTGTACATTAAGATGTGTTAATATGCGTTCTTTGGCATGGTATTCTGCTGCGGTATAAAAATTCAAGATATTACCTGCTAATATTTTTTTCAGCCTGGTCTTGCGTTCTTCTTCATTCATAGTCAGCCAGGCTTTATGATTGTCCTGATTGAGTGCCATCCAGGGCGTCGCAAAACGGTACTCAAACAAATCGTCTGTCACGCCAAGTTTTAGCTCTCCACTGTTCAGGTTTTTATGGTGCAAGGAGTAAATTTGTCCGTCAATATTCAATTCTTTAATATCCAGAAAACGCTGTACCAGCATATGCGCGCCAGCTCCAATACCCACTAATACAGGGCTCCCCCCCACTACTTTAAATTGTATAAGCGGATACCTGTAAATGGCTTTGCCGTCCTTTTCATGGTTGTGAAACAAATCAGAGTCTTCGCCAAATTGCTGCGCAAAATAGCCTCTGAGCTTGTGTCCGTCTCGCTGTTGTAAACGGATTTCGGGGAAGGTTAGAGTGGTTTGGTGCATGGTGTTTTTAGTATATTCTGGTTTGTTCTTTCATTGCCTGATAACCAGTATTGGCCCTGAAGTTATTTTCATTGTATTGATAACACTTTGACTGGTTATCTAATTTAGATACATAAAAATGCAATTCCGGCTCACTGTCAAAATCAATGTGTTCGGCATTCCAGTCGACAGGAACATTGACAACGTAGTCATAAAAATCAGCTTTTATCAATGCAAATTGTTCTCTTTTTTCAAAAACTGATAAATCTTGATTTCTGTAGATACTGCAGTACTGTTCCCATAGTCTTTTTGCCCTTATATTTAGTTGAACATAAACAGATTCAGTTTTTCTATACGGTATAAACTGGAACTCTCCGACATCAGCAAATTTGAGTTGATGTAAAGCTTTTAATTCTTCTGACACTTTGCCGTCTGATTGTTTTTTGACTTCTTTAAAATAAGCTTGAATTAATTGTAAATAGCCTGATTCGTGTATAGTTTCAATGTTTTCTAGTACATTCATTGTCTTCAAAAT
>JAHDFX010000350.1 GCA_020627965.1 Saprospiraceae bacterium
TTATAAAAATCATACATATCCTGATAACGATCAGCAGGTAAATTGACTGGCTTCACTGTGAAACTTCTTTGGTAAATTAATTTACCCTCTTTTACCTCACATGAAATTTTATAATCCCCAAAATCTGTACTAAGCTCTATTTCTTTTGGTAGACTTTCCGGCTGATAACCTTCGGGTAAATCAATTTCTACCTCGTCTTGCTGTTGATAGGCTGTATGTTTTACAATACCTTGCCGACGCTCTTTTTCTTTATCTGGTACCCAATCTAAAGGATGAATAATATTAGGTCGGATAAATAAACGATTTCCTTGAATAGTAGCCAACTTGCTAACAGACAGATCATAGTTGAATTGTGACTTAGGATAAGACGGCTGACTTTCTACGCTGATGGACTCTACGGTAAGAGCAGGTAAATTTTCTAATGCTTCAGCAAGCCCTTTTTTTAGTTCTTCTTCAGATGAATTTGCCCACTTATATCGTCTTTCCGTACTACCTGTTCTGAGACTTCTGACCTGAATTTTTGCATGACCGGCTTCATCAATTTTTACCTTTATGTCCGACTGATTCACATTGTTTTCTGGTTTACTTTTAGGCATATCGACAAGCTGACCTCCTTCTGGCGTGATGACCAGTGCTTTCCTGTTTTCCAGCGAAGCGCCTAAGTACCCCGGAGGAGAATACGTACTGGTACATTCCAGCCATATAGGCTCATCATCAGGAACATAGAGGATAACATGATTGAAGTGCGCATTACTAAACTCCTCATCGACCAAATGTGGATTCCTACCAGATTCTATTAAGGTCGGATAAGCTTCAATAGCTGCTTCTTTCAGCATTGATTTCATGAAATTCGTCAGGGCTTTACAATCTCCATATTTATTGCGTTCGACATATTCTGCATCAAAGGTTTGCCAGCCGCCAATGCCTAGTTGTACACTAACATAGCGGGTGTTTTTTTGTAAATATTGATATAATATTTCAATTTTCTCTCGCTTAGTATCCGCATCAGAAATTAGAGATTGTACCGTCTGCTTCATAGAAGCCGACAACTGATCCCGACCTTTATTCAATTTATAGTTGAAGGCACCTAATGACGCCCAGCTTGACATGTCGCCTTCGTGTCCGTCCATGCTGAAAGTAGTTGGTGATATTATCACCTTAGGAAGTACATCACGCATAGATAGAGTGTAAGACTCTTGCTTCACCGGAAGTAAATTTTCAACCTGCCATGAGTAGGTTTTTACATTGTTGGCACTGTTTGTTTTTGGCTGAATATCGAAATTGGCAAAATGGCGCACTTCCATATCGTCAGGCATTTGTACTGTATAACTTGCCGACTCTACAGCAGTACTATAATAGGGTTGAGGACGCCAGTCACGATAATTTAATATGCCTTTAAATTCCATTTCATATTCAAACTCCACTGTAAAAGGGTATTGAGGATAATGGATTTCTACAAATTTTACACGATCATCTTCATAAATAGAAAAGCTGGATACTGCACTTTGGTCGGTGATCTCATCTTTTTTGATCTTGCGTACAAATTTGCCGGAAGCATCATAAAGCTTTCCACTAATGGATTTTACATGCCTCATGGGATCGTAGAAAACAACGAATCCATTCAATGGACTGTCATTATTCATGATTGTGATGACAGACTTCTCTTTATAGCTGGCTTTGGAAGGCGATTGTACCTTAAGCTCGATCTGATAATCACGAATAACAGCATCTGCTTTCAGCATTGCCGGAGGAATGGAGAAAACTGAATAATTTGAAGATTTTTGGGCGCTAAGCCCACTTATTAAAATAAGCAGACTTAGCAAAATGAATGTTTTTTTCATGATTTTTTCTTTAATACAATCTGTTCAGCTTCTTTGTCAAATATTTTATCGAAAAATTCTTTTAAGCCACTGTATTCTTCAGGTGTAAATAGCGGTTTATTCAAACGTTCTTCTGTTCTGAGTTGTATCTTGTCTCCTGTGACTTCAATCAGATATAGATAACTGCCATTATTATCAGGAAGCGCAAGTTTTATGTTTTTAGGTTGCTCAATGACTTCATAACCTTCAGGTATGCTGAGATTCATAATATATTTTTCCGAATAAGGATAAGCAATATCTACCGGATAATTTCTTTTTTCCAGACTGAAAATACGTTCACTCATTTGTTCCATCAATAAAGGATTGATATAGATATTATCACCTGTACTCATGTCAATAGCATCTGAAGTACTGAAGTTCATTTTTTCAATAAAACGATCTCCTGGTTTGTTTAGATTGGTAAACTCACTTTCTTCTACCTCAAAATCGTATACTTCACCCAGTCGATCTTCAATATATTCTTCTTCTCCTTGCTTTTTGTAGGCACTTCGCTTGTTTCGGGCTCTGTATCCTGTATAGATCCCAGTGTAATCTGCCATAGCCTCATCGCCATCAACTGTCAGATTAATATTGATGACCTCATCACCACGAAGGGGGGCAAGTCTTACCCAGGCGGCTTCTTTGACATCTTCCTGTATTAATAAACCTTCACCATTAAGTGCCTGAGGGTGAATCATATTCGGTGCCAGTTCATCGTCAACAGCATCCAGTACATATTCCTTGCCGTCTACTTTTGCAAAAACAATCAGGTGGTTGAATTGAGCGATCATAGGATAAATTTTCTGTAATTTCCCTTTGGAACGTGTACTCAAAAGTACAGCATAAGCCTCAATATCAGCATCTTTGAGACATGCAAGCAAACTCATATTGATCTCTGCACTATTACCTGACTTGGTTTCATAAGCGGCATTAAGGTTTTTCTCTTCACCATAGCGCCAGAAGCTGCCATCCCAGGTATAGCTTTTTTGAATGAACTCAAACAGTTTTTTCATTTTCTCCTCCTGACCCTTTACCGAAGCGGTATAATCTCTGGCATCATTAAGTATTTTCTTATGATTGGCTTTGTATTTAAATTGACGACCACCGCCATCGGCTTTCATCCAACGCCTCATCAGGTCAGGCCAGTCTGTCATATATTTTGTTTCAGAACCAAGTGGATAAGGAGGAGAAGGGGGGCGGATAGCGACCAACTGAAACTGTATTTTATTGCGATAGTCATTCATTGTAGTGATATAAGCTTCCTCTTTGAGTGCTTCCATATCTTTCATAGCAAAACGATAAATAGCTGAACTGGCAGTTTTGCCAAAAGCGACCATATTAGCGTCTTTTACTTCCTTAACATCGTAGGGCTTGAAAACATTGGAAACCTGTACATATTCCATATACTGAGGTAACTCAAAGCGACATTCGCTCCATCTGACAGGCAGATCGCCCTGAAAATACCAGGAATTAGGAATGACAAAAAATGGAGAGGAATAACTATAGCGCAACTCAATGATAGATCCAGCTTTTACATTGGGGAAAGCTATCTTCTTTTTGTAATAAGCACCCTCAACCTGTTCGTCGAACATCTCCTTTTTACTGATCGTTGTTTTTTCTGAGCCATTGATAGTTTGGGCTTGTATTTTAAATATCCTTTCCTTTTTGTGGTAAGGAATGGAAACATCAACATCCTTAGCACCTTCGTCTGTCAATATCTTGATACGTTTGTGTCGGGTGTAAATGATCTCTATATCATCTTTAATCTCTATAGTTGCTGTCCCAAAATCACATAAAACAACTGCATCGGCATCCGGATCGGGAGCGTAAGTAGTCATGTTCAGATCTTCCTGAGGTATATCATCCCAGGATATTGGAGGTTTTTGAGCTGTAATAATTGAGGTAGTAGCTAATAAAAAAATAGCTAATAAAACGCAGGTAATGCCCTGCCTGATTAGGATTTTTAACATGGTAATTGATTATAGTTCAAAAAATACACATCAATAGAATGATCCATGATGTATATAGATACAAATATAAAACGTAGCTGTTTTATGAACATTCGCCAGATTAACGGCTATGAAGTGGATAAAACAGCTTCTAAAGCTTTATTAAGTACTTACTTAAATGAATTATTAGTAAGTAAATTAACAATCAGAATGAATAAAAGGAGCGGCGAAAAGCCTATATGTGTTTCTAATATTTATAGTAATTAGAAACGGGCTAAATTACTCCCATCCGACGTTATCTTAGACTTGTATTG
>JAHDFX010000351.1 GCA_020627965.1 Saprospiraceae bacterium
CGAGAGCATATCTCTACTCCACCACAGCCTTCAAACCACGAACGCCCATATCCACCACCGGCTCAATAGCCCCATTAACACCACCATTATCCAGATCAAAATCCCATTGACCATTACCATTACTGTCTATCCATTCAAAACTATCATTCACGGAAAAAGACAGCGTCACTTCAATATCTTCTGTTTCATCACCGCTGATTACCAGATCAGTCTCAAAATCACCAGCGACTACGCAGGTTCCAGGCGGTACACCCGAATTGGGAAAAGGATTTACGACTGTCGTGGCACCTTGTGGCGCTTCACCACTATAAATATCATTATAGGCAGCCAGAGTGCCATCCAATTCTGTCTCAAAAGCCCAGAAACCCTGTAATTTGAAATCATTAACGGATTCAGAAAGCGTATTTGGGCGTACATCAGTGATATAAGTATTATAGCCGAGGAAAGAAGCGATGGTACCGTTTTGGTTATTAACATCACCAAGAAAAGGAACATTCAATAAATTATATTTTACATCATAATTCTGATAAGCTACAGATACCCTCAAATGTCTATAAGTATCCGGTGCGACCTCATTTAAGGGGATTTCATGGAATAGGGTTCCATCGCTTGCCAGTTTGGCTGAAGCAAAATCTATAGCCGTATTGAAATTAAAAGGATTGCTGTTGGTTGCTGAGACTTCTGCCCCCTGATACACCTCTGCCCCGCCTTTATAAGCTGTAAATTCAGTCGGCACAAACTCAATAAAATGAACGCTCATGCTATTGAAATCTGGTGTTTGTCCAGCGTGTCCGGTTGGCATAGTGGCTGGATTACCGAGGTTGTCCAGTCTTTCCTGATTGGCATCAAAACGGAAATTGATACGCAACTTGGCCGCTGTGGTGACTGGTGGATTACCTGTATCATCGTCTTTTTTGCAGGCAAACAGGCATAGAGTGGCTAATGTTAACAAGAGTAGTTTTTTCATTCTTCAATTTTTATCTTTAACAAAAATCTGATAATTATTAGACTTTATTCTGAAACAGAGCTCAATAATTTTATTTAACGAAAAGCAGGCTTAAAAGATTTTAGAAAATGGATTTGATTTTAAAAAAAACGACTGAGACAGACCTAGAACAGCTATTTATTTTTCAAACGGATGAAATGGGGGTTCAAATGGCAGCTTTTACGGCTCAAAATCCTAATGACAGAGAAGCTTATATGAAGAAATGGCTGGATATTGTTAACAACCCAACCATCTGCTTTCGGACTGTTTTTCTTGATGATACTATTGTAGGCAGTGTTATCCATTTCAATATGGGAAAAGAAACCCATGTTTCTTATTGGATAGACCGAGCGCATTGGGGTAAAGGTATTGCTACAAAAGCACTGGAATTGTTCTTGAAAGAAACAGATAAGCAACCACTATATGCTATGGTGGCCTTTGATAATCTTGGCTCTCAAAAGGTCTTGGAGAAGAATGGTTTTATTCGTGAAGGGAAGGCAAGTGGTTTTGCCAATGCAAGAGGGCAGGAGATCGTAGAATATATTTATAAACTCCACTAACAACCTTTCCCAATTTGGGATTTCAGGTTCTTTTTGAAACTCAATTTAAAAACAAACAATACATAAACAACTAAAAAACAAACCAATAAAACATGGCTGAATATTCGTCCTTACCTGTCAAAATATAGCTTTGTTAAGGATGAGATTTATTGTGTGTATACTATTAATATTAGGTTGCTGCCAGGTTCAGGCTCAGCTAGTCGTCACAGTTGCCGGTGTGGTAGATAGTGTTGGCAATTTGGATGGACCAGTTTATGAGGCAACTTTTAATAATCCGCATGGAATCGCAGTAGATCAAAATGGGAATGTATATACGGCTGATCGTTACAGCCATACTATTCGAAAAATAACACCCGATGGTTTCGTGGAAACTATCGCCGGAATTAATGGTGTAAGCGGCACACAGGATGGGCCTGGCCCAACTGCTACTTTTAATGAGCCCTGGGGTATATGTGTTGACCCATTTGGGAATGTGGTCGTAGCCGATACACGCAATAATAAAATCAGAAAAATAGATGCCGCCGGAACTGTCTCTACCCTGGCAGGAACTGGCAACTTTGGCGTAAGCAATGGTCCGGCTCTTGCATCTACTTTCGGCAATCCTACCGGCGTAGAATATGATGCCGCTGGTAATTTATATGTTGCGGATCACCTTACCCACATTATCAGAAAAATAACCCCCGACGGACAAGTATCTACACTCGCAGGAACGCCTTATATTACAGGTTCCGTAGATGGGGTACAGGCTTCCTTTTATCGCCCATATGGATTGACCGTTGATCTTGACGGTAATGTATTGGTAGCCGATGAGTGGAATCATAAGATCAGAAAAATAACGCCTGACGGGCAGGTATCTACCATTGCAGGTTCAGGACTTTTAGGAAGCACTGATGGTATTGCCAATATTGCTTCATTCAATTACCCCTGGGATATTACAGTAGATGAGCAGGGAAATATTTTTGTGGCAGATGGTTATAATTATACCGTCAGAAAAATTTTCCCATCAGGAAATGTAAGTACTTATGTTGGAAATGTTGGTCAAACAGGAGCCATTGACGGTATTGGTTTTTTAGCACATTTTAACGGTGCTACTGCCATTGAAATCAATAGTACCACACAAGAAATTTATGTGGCAGATGCTTATAATAACCTGGTCAGGAAGATCATTGATCTGGATCAGGATATTTCATTGATTGTTACCAGTGGTTCAACAACTTTCTGCGAAGGAGATTTTTTTTCTGTTGATATTAATCCTGAAATTTTCAACATTTATGATTTTTATGTCGATGATGTTCTTATTCAAAGCGGAACTTCTCCTACTTTTAGTACCACAACGCTTTCTCCAGGGCAACACAATATACAAGGTATAGGGAATGACGGTACAACTTCCTCCGTATCAGAATACATTCAGGTAACTGTGCTGGCTGCTACAGTACCGACGGTATCTGTTGTTGGTGCCACAACATTTTTTTCAGGCGATTCTGTAACGTTAGTATCCAGTCAGGCAGAATCATATTTTTGGTCTACAGGGGAAACTACACAAACCATTACGATTTATGATAGTGGAGATTATTATGTAGAAATAACTGACGCAAACGGTTGTACAGGAACCAGCGAGTACATCAATGTGCAAGTTCAGACCTTATCAGAAATTCCTATCATTACAGTAGACGGCAACACAGAACTTTGTCCGGGAGCTTCTACGATACTAGTCAGTAGTTATTTGCTAAATAATCAATGGTTGAAAGACGGCTGGCCAATAGATGGAGCCACGGCTGCTACGTATACAATCGAAGAAGCTGGTATTTATCAGGTACAATTTACCGATTCGCTTGGACTCATTTACATTTCAGATCCTCTTGAAATTAGTGTAGCTGATCCCCAGATTATCGACTTTTCTGCTTCGCAAACTAATGTCGAAGCAGGTACAGCAATATCACTGACAGCTACTGTAAATGGTAATTTAAGTTATGAATGGCAGACCGCCGGGCAAACTTCCAATGAGGTTTCACCTGATTTTATCATCAATGATCCTGGCATTTACGATGTCTTACTGGTTACCAGTGATGGTATTTGTACTGATACATTGGCAAAGCCCGAATATCTTAGAATAACAGCGCCCAATGAAGGCAATAATCCCCCCACCAATACAACGGATGCAGACTGGTTCCTGCCCAGCGCTTTTTCGCCTAATGGTGATGGTAGTAATGATGTATTCCTGCTTAGAGGCAATGGGCTGTCTTCTGTTCAGATGGCAATTTATAATCAGTGGGGAGAACAGGTATTTGTTTCCAGCGATCAGCAAAACGGCTGGGATGGAAAACACAATAATACTGAAGTACAGACAGGCACTTATGTTTATATGGTTTCTTTCAAAGACCAGTCAGGAGCTTTCATTCAAACCTCCGGTCATATTACCGTTTTATACTAAGATTGAACATGAAAAATACACGCTACAATATTCTGGTCATTTGTCTGGTCATTATCTTTTTTTCAAACAATGGCTTTGCTCAGGATGCTCATTTTTCACAGGCATGGAATAATACTGCTCAGTTGAATCCTGCA
>JAHDFX010000080.1 GCA_020627965.1 Saprospiraceae bacterium
ACCCTTGTAGTTCCAGGGGGCAGTAGGGTTGTCCTGAGGGAGTTGGCAAGTGCTGTTAGTGGCGTTTGACCAGGCAGGAGTCCTCTGAGTGCATTGAGTTCTGTACCCATTTCTCCTGTGGTTTCATTGAAAGGGCCTTCAAGAAAAGCAGATAGGCTCATATCTATACATCCGATTTCAACAGTAATATCAACGCTTGCCTGATCACAGAGAGATACATCAAAATCAGTTCCTGGAACTTCATAATCAACTACGAGCATAGGAGCAACTAATGCACCTCCTTCGTAAGTTTCAGGTGTACGTGTTCCGCGTCCTTCAAGTATAAAGGTAATGGCATTGCCGTTTTGCCAGTCAGGGCGATTAATAATTTCCTGAACTACAGTACTAATATCACTACTTGAATATGTATTGCCGGCAGTCCAGGCTGGAATGTTAGGCCAGTTAGCCGAGCTGGTTTTTATTTTATTGCTTAGCGCAAATGGAGTTGTAGGAATAGGAGCTGCATTGCTAATAGCTTCTGCGCTGATGGTCAGAGAAGTTGGCTCATTATTGGTTTCATCTGCAACAAACTCCAGATAGGCATTAGTGATGATCGAATTTTGGGGTATATTGACATCCGTAATCCTAATACCAACAGCCGAGAAAACGGTTCCACTATCGTCCATAAGATCCAAATCGCCACTAGTGGTATTGATGGAGCCATCTGAAGCTAATTCTTCCACATCATCTCCGCCAGAATTTACGTGTTTTGAAAAATTGAGAGCGGGTAAATGAATGGCATTATCACAAACTTCATATTCAAAGCTGTCATTACCTATAAAACCTGGGTTGGGCATATAGGTGAAGGTTCCGTCTGAATTGATGGTCAAAGCACCATTTATTGGTGGCGTAACTGGTGTCGTAGTCCAAATAAGATTATCTCCATTGGGGTCATTATCATTGATACTGATGACGTCATTTAATGGTACATCTTCTTCTGCTAAAAAGCTATCATCTACTGCAATAGGCTGATCGTTGCAACTGATTATGGGGATAGGTTCATTATAAATTTTTGTACATTCAAAGTAATTTGTAAAGTATTGAATATTGTAATTGCCTGCTGTATTCCAAACGGCTTCAAATGTATCGGCGGTTGAACTGGCAGGTGTAGCCCCAATCAAAGACCAGTTGAAGGTCATTCTCGTATAAATACTGTCAACAGTTACATCTATTGGAAATCCTGAACAAATAGCAGGCGGTAAGACAAGATTGCTCTCGGGGCATGGCGTATTGGGGCGTCCGGGTGTTCCATTCGTTGAGTTAATATTGGATGAAGCTTCCCAGGATTGAGCTAAGGTATTGTCGAAGTTGGTTTGGATCAATGAAAGTGATGCGCCACTACCATCTGCATTGACATCCCAGGGCGTATTGTCATCATAAGTCAGTTCGTCGGAGAGACATTTATTATTGTCAAAAATGCTAAGTCTTTCGCCACTACTGCTAAGATTAAAACTAAAATCACCGATATAGTCTGTTCCATTATTTAAATGAGGAAAAGCACTGGCAAACATGGTCGCATTTTCAACTAAAATCAGAAACTGCTGAGGCTCCAAGACTGTTCCTGCTGGTATATTGAAAGTATTTTCACTATCGTAAAAACTCCAATCAGAGAGGTCTACATTAGCATTGCCGGGATTGTAAAGTTCTACCCAGTCGCCCGGATCAAGGTTGTTATTGTCAGAATTATAGTTGATCTCATTGATGACAATTTCCTGAGTGGGGTTGGTGCAGGGCATTGAGTTTTGTGCGCCGGGCGTACCGCCTGCCGAAGTAGAAGCATGCCAGTTTTCCGGATTGGTATTATCTGTCGGAAGTGGATAGTTGAGTTCTAATGACTGACCAAAACCATCTGCTAATAGAGACCAGGGAATACCGTCATTATACCTTACTGAATCTATAATTACTTTGGCAGGATTGTTTAGTATCAGGTTTTCTCCGTCATTATCCAGTTTGCTGTCTTTCCATTCAAAAACCTGATAGCCATTACCTGAATATTGCGAAGCATCGGCAGCAATGATAATATATTCACCAGCCGCAATTGTTGCTCCCTGAGGAAATTCAAAGCAGATACCCGCATCAAATGTATATTTAGTCAGGTCTCTGGATTGGGAGTCAGGGTTGTAGAGTTCAATGAATTCCATATTGTCAGGTGAATCTTCAGGGTGATAATGAATTTCATTGATGACAACATCTAAAGCCGGTTCAAAAATAGGAGTTAGGGTAGTATTAGCGCTAAAAGATTGGTAAAGTGTGGCATCTGTACTGCCGGTTTCCTGCCAATAAGCAAAACGATAACCTGGGTTGGGTATTGCGTGAATTTCTACAGGTACATTGGCATGATACTCTCCTGTATAATTGTAAGGTAAATCAAAGTAGTTGCTGTGTACGCTGACAACGCCATTTGTGGCAGCATCAAAATTGAAGCTAAGATTGACTCTACCGCTTACACTTAGGACATTGTCCATCATAGTACGTGCATAGTCTGGGCGTGCCACAAAGTAATTATAGGTGTTTTCGAAGTTGATATTCCAGGTGGCTTCATCCCAACCTCCCCAGCGATTAAAATCTGCCTGAATTTCAGGTTGCCTTTCAGCTTTCATTGCATCATAGATACCTTTTACCCGTATAGTATCCCATAAAGTGCTAATATAGGTGTTGGTGCGCTGAATATATTCGGCTTTAAAATCGGGGTTTTCCATAAGTTTACGGAAGGGCTTGGCAGCAGTGGGATTGCGTTGGCGAGCACTATTGTCAACGCTGTTCATTACTTCATTCAGTAGATTTGTATTGCTTGCGCCTCCGGCAAAATTGACCATAAAATCAAGGTCGAACATCATCCATCTCCATTTCCCGTCAGGGCTTCGTTCCCTCCATGTTTTCAAATTGTTTCCCGGCCAATCTCCATTATTATAGTAGATATTTGCAATGAAATAATTGAGGAAAGCATTAATGTCGATTTGTGAGCTTACATATTCGTAATTAGAAGCATCAGCAAGAGAGTTATTGGTCATGAAATCATCGAGTTGATGATAGGAAATATTATCTCCCTGATCGACTCTTTCGTATATCCAATGCCATATAGAAGCATCTGATTTGGGTAATTTAATCAGGTCTAGGTTGTCAGCATCTACTTTTGGGTGATGAGTTTTTACATAACCGGCGTTCATTCGGTCTCGAATATTGTACAAACCCCAATATTGTCCATTGAGATAAATAACTGCCGGGCGAGAGGACTGATGGTCAATATCCAGTTCATTTTCAATGAGTCGCTGTTCGACAGCATCCATAGCTCTGTAAGTTGTACTAAAGTTGCCGCCAGAGCGTAATTTAAATCCATCCCAGGTAGTTTCTTCTTGTGTATCAAATAGTTGATAGTTTTCTAGTTTGCCAATACCAAATTCTTTTTTGAAAGCTACATTGAAAGATTTTTTATCGGCATTTCTACTACAGCCGCCTGAAATTGAAAGTCCACATCCTTCGCTAAAAGCCACGGTGCCATCTGCTTCATATAAGGTTACGTATGCCTGGTATTCCCAATCTTGTGACCAGTTTCTAGGGTCTGCGTGGCAGGGTCCAGAAGTGCCATTTGTTCCTATAACATACATGCCCAGAGAGTCGTCATATAGGTAAAAAGGATCAATGGTAAGATGGACTATTGGCAATGTTGTTGTTGGGTTGAAAATATAAGATGTTACAGTGATCTCGCTATCTGCATAACCGGGTCTTACTGCTAATGCTTTGATATTTTGTGAAGTATCAATCGGGAATGCGCCAGTGTAAAGACTATTACCAACCGTTGGGATACTTCCATCTGTTGTGTAATATATGCTAGCTCCTGTTTCGGCGCTTATCGTTACTGTCTGTATTCCTGTATAAATTCCAGTGGGGAGCGAGATGAGTGGTTTTTCTGCCTGTGGCTGACTGTTGTCATTTGTGGCAATTGGGCTTGCAGGTATAAGTGGACTCAGGTTGGCAGAGCCATCTGGCAATCGCCCGTAGCCGAAGTCCGTTCCAATAGAAGGAAAAGTGAAATTATCAATGGTACTAATTTCATCAGGAGCAGTCATTACAATGGTTTCTCCAGAACTGCTGAGTTTAAAATTAAGATGTGCTTCTCCTTCAACAGTTTCATCATCTGCCCATAAAATCAGATACCCTCCTGCCGGGACAGTTGTGAGCGCAGGATTAGTCGCAGGAATTTGCCATAAAGCTGGATTACCTATGTCATCTGAAATATAATATCCAGCCAGATTGACCGGGCTTGCTCCTGCATTGTAAATTTCTATGAAATCATCGTAATCGCCGAAATTATCGGCTATAATAGCATCATTGGAAGCTATGACTTCATTGATATACAATTGTGCATTTATGTGCTGTGTGAGCACAAAGATGTTTATGAAAAATATAAGTGTATAGGTATACCTTAGCATAGGTTACTTCATTTGATAATTCTACAATTTTTTAAACAGGTTCTAAAAGGAGGGCAGTAATTCAATCACTAGATTCAAGATTACTTAGGTACTCTTGAAGAAACCCCGTTGTTCTCAAACCAAAGTACTTTATCACCTCCGTTTACGTCACCATTTAAGTCAAAATCGGGGACTATGTATTGTTGAAAAATACCATTATTATTGAGCCAGAGTGTCTTGTCTGTTCCTTTAATATCGAAACTTGGAAAATCTGACTGGTCGGCATCTCCTGCAAACATAACCCATTCTCCTGTGGGAAGTTGTTTTTGTCCAAAGCTGGTGGCGTCTCTGTAGCTATCTGAAGACCTGAAATCCCAAATTAATGTATTATTAGAGATTTCTACCCTTTGTGACGACATGATTCCCATATGGTTACGGTGTTCGATGATAATATATACAGAATCAAGTCCAATATTTTCTAATGCACAACCTTCAGGAAAACTGACATTCCCATTTTTGTGTAAAATACCAGCAGCCATACCAACTTCTGTGTTTTTATCTATACCCGTACGAGTAGATACTAGCAGCCAATCTACCATATTATCAGTATAATTGGCATTGGTCCAGCCTGTACCTTCTGTTCCTGAATAATTCCATGGACTTATATTGTAAGGCTGCCCGGCGGGAGTAGGCTGTGTGAGGTTGCTAATGGGAGTTTGTCCGGGTAGTATACCTCTGACCGTATTCAATTCTGTTGTCATTTCGCCCAGGGCAGGATCGTAAGGTCCTTCCATGAAAACGGAGACATCAAAGTCTATACAGCCTTGTATTACTTCAATATTAGCAATAGCCTGATCGCAAAGGGATATATTGATTGGAGCATCAGGCGTTTCATAATTAACGATGAGTTTGGGAGCTACAGCTGCCCCTCCTTCGTAGGTTTCGGGTGTTCTGGTACCAGAGCCTTCCATTATAAAAGTTATGGCATTACCGCTTTGCCAGTCTGGTCTGTTAATAATAGATTGAACGACCTGACTAATATCGTCACTGATATAGGTGTTTCCTGCTGTCCAGTCAGGTATGTTTGCCCAACTGGCAGTCGTAGAAACTTTAGGTTTATTGCTTAAAGCAAATGAAGTTGTCGGTATGGGGAGTGTGTTTCCTGTATCTTCTGCACTAATCGTTAGGGAGGTAGCCTGACTATTGTTTTCGTCTGCTACAAATTGAAGATAAGCACCGGTAATCTTTGCATTTTTCGGGATAATAACATTTGTGATTCTGATACCAACAGCAGAAAAGATTACCCCACTATCGTCCATGAGATCCAGGTCGCCGCTAGTTGTATTGATAGAACCATCAGCGGCCAACTCTTCTACATCATCTTCACCGGAACTTACCTGCCCAACAAATGTAAATGGAGGTATATAGCTGGCGTCATCACAAACTTCGTATTCAAAGCTGTCATTACCAAAAAATCCAGGGTCGGGTGTATAGGTAAATGTTCCGTCTGCATTGATGTTTAAAGAACCATTTGCTGGTGGAGCAATGGGGTTTGTTGTCCATACAAGACCATCTCCATTGGGGTCGTTATCGTTCAGGCTAATGACATCGTTCAGGGGAATATCTTCTGTAGTGCTAAAGCTATCGTTTATAGCAACAGGCTGGTCATTACAACTGAGCACTGTAACTTGTCGGGTATAAATTTTGGTACATTCAAAATAACTGGAAACCAATTGTATATTATACGTTCCTGGAGTATTCCAGACAATATCTACTGTGTTTGAGGTAGAACTGGAAGGAGTGGCACCAAATAAAATCCAGTTTAAGCCCATTCTGGAATAAACACTATCAATACTAATATTTACCGGAAAACCTGCACATACGGTGGAAGGAAATACAATATTACTTTCAGGGCAAGGTATATTAGGGCGTCCGGGTGTGCCATAGGCAGAATTGATATTAGAGGAAGCTTCCCATGATAGAGGCAGGGTATTGTCGAGGTCGGTTTGAAGGAGTGAAAGTGAAGGTCCATTTCCGTCAGGAATTGTATCCCAGGGGAGTTTATCATTAAAAACTACGTAACCAGAGAGGCATTTATTTTCATCAAATAAGCTAATCCGTTCGCCTTTATTGCTTAGTCCAAATACAAAATCGCCGAGGTATTGATCGTCAGTTAAATGGGGAAAAGAAGCAGCAAATACAGTCTCATTTTCAGCTATCACCAGAAATTCATCTGCTTCTATACTTGTTCCGGCAGGCATGATAAATTCATTATTATTATCATAAAAAGTCCAACCGGAAATATCAACAGTTGTATTATTTGGATTGTACAATTCTACCCAATCTCCGGGATCAAACCCACCATTATCAGAGTTGTAATTGATTTCATTGAAGACAATTGGTGTAGCTGAATTGGCGCAAAGCCGATCATTATCTTGTTCGGGAGTACCACAAGGGGCATCAGAACGGAACCAGCTAATAGGATCATTATTGTCGAGATCAGGATGGCGCAATTCAAGCGAAGTCCCATATCCGTCGGGGTCTTCGTCCCAGGGATTTTTATCATTATAAGTCAGGGAATCTATGATATTTCCGAACGGATCTACCAGTTCTAATCTTTCACCATCATTGCTGAGTCCGCCTTTATATTGCCCGAAAGGGGCAAAACCATATACTGTTTGAAAATCAATGGCATTTTCTGCTAAAATTAAAAAATCGCCAGGTTGCATGATAGAAGGGTAGGGGAAATCATAAAGAACTCCATCTGTAAACTGGCAGTCTGCTAAATTAATAGCTTCATTACCATTATTAAACAATTCAAAATAATCAGCTTCTTCTTCGTCTGTTAGTGCTAGAGTGCATAAACTATCGGGATGATACATGATCTCGTTGATGATAATATTGCTATAAGTCTGGTCGGTATAAAAACGAGGTGGACACATAGCAGACCAGATTCCACCTGAATACACACGTGCTTTTACATCTGTAACACCTTGTGAAAAACTGATTGAACCAGTATAAATCTGAGCTGAAGGAGATATACCACCGCCTGAAGCTCTGGGATCTGTACCGTCTGTAGTATAGTAGATAGTTCCGATTCCATTCGGGTTCGTTAAGGTAATGCTGGAACCGACGGCAACAGTGCCGCCGTATTGGCTGAATTGCACAGCATCTATATTGGGATAAACTCCATTGTCTTTATACAACTGAACAGTTTCGGTCGTTCTATTTGGCAAGTAATCATTGACAATACGGTCTTTGGTATTTATAAATTCTTCATATTCCAGATTGCCGACCCAGCGTGCTGCTTCAGCGATCATGGCAATATTAGTAGAATTATACACATCCATATACGCTTCAATAGTTTTGGAGGGCGTAAGTGCGCCCTCATTGAAGCAGTGACATTGGAGCCGGTCGGCGACCAGCATGCGATAGTCATCATTATCGAGAAGAGAAAGGAAAATATTATTATAAGGAACAGTTCCAAAAGAAGCGACAGTCCAGGTCCAGTAGTGCCCTAGAGCCGGCTCAGTATCCCACATCCAAAACCTGAAGCCATCATTTTTTGTGCGATCACGAGATACAAAGGAGTTTTTTCCACTTGGATGGTCGTCAGAATGTGGAGCGAAATTATTAAGAATGGCGTAATCAGCAAACTGTAGAACCTCTACATATTCCTGTACTGCCTGATAATTGGCAGGAACTGACATGTCGAGACTGTCTACCATATAATTGAGTGTATTCCAGGCTGTGATCTCGCCGTCAAGAGCAAGTTTTCTTTTTATAACATCCCAATCTTCTTTAGTACCACCATAATAAGATTCTGAAAATGCATTGGTGCCACGTTCAGAAGGATTGTATACCCCCCAATATATGCCATTGATATAGAGGTGCATAAATGCTCCATGAAGGGCTACACGATCATCCGACATATTAGCCTGATAGTTTCTAATAACCTGGTCGGCCAGGTCATTACTACCAGCACGCCCGCTGTTGATGCCCAGATGCATACAGCCATGAAAACCAGGTCTCAGGGCAATTTGATCGAAGTCATCTGCTGCATCTTTACCAAAAATGGGATACTCGAATTTCGAATCACCATAGATAGATTTGAATGAAAGACGCAGGTTTCGTTTGGCACTGTTAAAACTACTGCCCCCTGCACGCTCTATACCTGCATATGCCTGATAGCCTTTGCTTCCGTCAGGGAATAATAATTCTACAGAGGTTGGCAGTTCGACACTTCCCTGATGTACCGCATTGAAATCATCAAGATCCATAACAAGTGATATGCTTGGAACCTGCATCAAAGCATCCTGTAATTGAGGGGCATATGTGGCATGGCTTGTAATTGTACTGTCAAATTCAAAGCCGGAAGTTGGGAATCCTGCCACACTATTAGGCTGATTAAGCACATCATTGGGGAAAATATATGTATGTGTCAGTATTTTAGTGGTATCTGTACTCGTATATGCAATAGCCCGGATATAAGAGGTTGTATTAATAGGAATATAAGAGAAGTAGACTGTACCAGAAGTAGGGGAGGGGGCATCACCATTAGTTGTATAACGGATAATGGCGTTAGGATCATTGACGGTGAGTTCCAGATTGAAAGGCGTATCATAAAAGCCTCTATCTGTTTCAAAATCAAGGTCGAGCTGGGCATATGTATTTATACATATACCAAGCATAAGCGCCAGTATAGTTACTCTTACTGCGTGCATTTTGTTGAGTTTGACAGTTTAGTGTATAGCATTATTGATCCACTCCCCGATTATTACCCGGTGTACTCGTGCTTTGGTAAACCAGGAACGTGTTCAATAGTCCTAATTTATTAAGACGATGCAGTATGCAAATTAGTTGTGTTTATCCTGATGTCGAGGTTTGTTGAAGGGGGATTTATTGGTTATAAGTAGGAAGCTGTTAGAACTTAATAAGCCCTATGTTAAAATCTTTCTCAAAGGTATAACTTATTTATGAGGAAAGTCAAAATAAAAAATAGTTCCTTTTCTTAACTGACTTTCCTCTGAGTAGTTAGCATCCATGCGGTCTAATTTTTTTACAGGTGGCAAGCCCAATACCTACTCCTTCAGTATTTATTTCGGCACCCTTGAAGAAATACCATTATTGCCAGACCATAGCACTTTATCTGCTCCATTGATGTCGCCGTCAAGATTATAGTCGGATTCGATGTAGTAGTTAAAGAAACCATTATCGCCAAGCCATGAAGCTTTATCTCCACCTGAGATGTCGTAACTAGGCATTTCAGCCTGGTCACCATCGCCGGCATACATAAACCAAACTCCATTTGGAAGTTGTTTTTGTCCAAAACTAGTAGCATCGCGATAGCTATCCGCCGTGGTAAAGTCATAAGTTAAAACACCTGCTTCAATTGGGAGTGGAGTTGGTGACATAATTCCCATATGATTTCTGTGTTCTACAACAATATATATAGAATCAGTATCGGATAGCAATGCGCATTGATCTGGGAATTCAACATGTCCGTCCTTAAATAAAACGGCAGCAGTTTGGGCAATTTCAGTACTACTGGATATTCCTCTTCTGAAAGAAATGAGCAGCCAGTCAATTTCATCTTCTGTATATTGAGCATCTGTCCAATCTGTACCTTCAATACCATTGTAATTCCATGGCGCTACGTTATAAGGCTGTCCGGGAGGAGTAGGATTAGCCAGAGCGCTAACAGGGGTCTGACCAGGAAGTAATTTTCTATCTCTGCTTAGTGAGGGGCGCATCTCTCCGAGGGCATCATCATACACACCTTCGAGCATAACATTTAGAGAAATATCAACGCAGCCGGCAGCTACTCTCAGCGTAACGGTGGTGCTGCTACACAGGTCGCCATCACATACTTCATAGGTAAACTGATCTTCACCGATAAAGTCTACATCAGGTACATAATCAATATTTCCATTTGGATCAATGACCAGAGAACCATTAACTGGTGGACTTAGTGGAGTCGTTGTTGCTGTTAAAATATCATTTTCAACATCAGTGTCATTACCAAGAACATTATCTTGAATATCTTCATTAGACAAGAGGTATATGGTATCTCCTACTGCAACAGGTGCGTCGTTGACTGGTTCTACAAGAATGGTGATTGAAGCAGTGTCGCAAAGCGGAGGAATACCACTATCGCATACGACATATTGGAAAGTATCCGTACCATAGAAATCAGGGTCAGGTGTATAAGAGCAAATGCCATTTGCTCCTAAGATCACAGTTCCATTAGAAGGAGGAACTACAGGTGTTGTGTTGATTATCAGGTTGTCGCCTTCTTTATCAGAGTCGTTATCTAGTGCATTTCCTGTAACAGTACCATCTTCCAGTACAACATGGAAGTCATCTTCTGCCAGTGGAGCATCATTAACATTATCTATTAGAATATTAACAGTAGCCATATCGCATAAAGCAGGGGTAGCATCGTCGCATACTTCATAAGTAAAGCTATCTGCTCCGTTATAATCTGTATTTGGTGTATAGGTGTATGAACCATCAGCATTTAAGACTAATGTTCCGTTTTGTGGGGGAGTGACAGGAGTCGTTGTTACTGTCAGTACACCTCCTTCCACATCAGTGTCGTTAGGTAATACATCTCCATTTAATGGTAAATCTTCGAGACTGAATACATTATCATTAGTTGCGACAGGTGCATCATTTACTGCTTCAACAGTGATATATATCGTGGCAATATCGCATAAAACTTGCGGGCTGTCGTCGCATATTTCGTATTCGAAACTATCCATTCCGTTAAAGTTTGGGTTTGGAGTATAAGCCCAAAGTCCGCTTTCAAGAACAAATGCGGAACCATTGCTAGGCGCAGTGATAAGTGTTGTATTAGCTTCTAAATTTTCTCCATCAAGTTCAATATCATTATTTGCCAAATTCTGACTTATTGCGATATCCTCTTGTGTTGTGACATTGTCATCATTAGCTATAGGGGCATCATTTACGGCTATAACTGACATCGTGGCGATGGCACTACTACAAAGAGAAGGATTACCATCATCACAAATTTCATAAACAAAGCTATCATTACCATTAGAGTTTGGATCAGGCGTGTAGGAATAGGTACCATCATTATTGATGACTAATATCCCGCTAGATGGAGGTATTAATGGTGTTGTATTGATGGTGAATGTACCATCAACATCGTTGTCATTCAACACTAGGCTTCCATTGAAGGAAGTGTCTTCCAATAGGTTCTCAGAATCATCCATTGCGACAGGAGCATCATTAACGGAGTCAATAATGACAAAGACCGTAGCAGTCACACATATAGGTATTGGATTATCATCACATATTTCGTAGACAAAACTATCATTACCGTTAAAATTAGGGTCTGGAGTATATAACCACATACCATCTGGCTGAATGATCGCTGTACCATTGGCAGGAGGGCTGACTAATGTACCAGATGCGATCAAATTGTCTCCATCCAGATCACTGTCATTCAAAGATAGATCACCACCTACCGGATTATCTTCCTGTGTAATAGCATTATCATCCAATGCAACAGGAGTATCATTGACCGGAGTAACGTCGATGATTACAGTTGCGCTATTGCAAAGAGCTGGGCTGCCATCATCGCATATTTCATATTTAAAGCTGTCTGCACCATTAAAATTTGGATTAGGAGTATAGGTGTAAGTACCGTCATTGTTTATAACTACAGTACCATTAGATGGAAGAGATAAAGGTGTTGTATTGATGGTGAATGTGCCATCTACATCGCTGTCATTTAAAACTACGCTTCCTGTGAGTGCATTGTCTTCCATGACATTCTCATTATCATCTACGGCTACCGGAGCATCATTGATTGCATCAATAGTAACAAAAATCGTAGCAGTTGCGCAGATAGGTACTGGATTATCATCGCATATTTCGTAGACAAAACTATCATTGCCATTAAAATCAGGATCTGGAGTATATAACCACATGCCATCTGGCTGAATGGTTGCCGTACCATTAGCAGGAGGGCTGACCAGTGTGCCAGATGCGATCAAATCGTCTCCATCCAGATCACTGTCATTCAAAGATAGATCACCACCTACCGGATTATCTTCCTGCGTAATAGCATTATCATCCAATGCAACAGGTGAATCATTGACTGGGTTGACTGTAATATTGACCACAGCTGTTTCGCATCTTAGCGGTACACCATCGTCGCATATTTCATACTCGAAGCTATCACTACCATTAAAATTAGGATCAGGAACATAATCGAATGTACCATCGCTATTGATTGTGACGCTTCCATTATTTGTAGGTATTGTTGGATTGACACTAGCTGCCATATTATGCCCATCAGGATCATAATCATTATCCATTAAATTGGCGGAAAGGTCATTATCTTCATCCACATTATAGGTGTCATCAGCCAGTAGGGGAGTGGCATTGCAAGGTTCTACGACTATTAATTTGTTATAAATTTTAGTACACTCAAAGTAATTGGTAACAAGTACAATATTGTAAGTGCCTGCACTTGACCAGCTTGTAA
Source organism: Saprospiraceae bacterium (assembly GCA_020627965.1). Classification (GTDB taxonomy): domain Bacteria; phylum Bacteroidota; class Bacteroidia; order Chitinophagales; family Saprospiraceae; genus JAHDEO01. Next base: position 12,967 of record JAHDFX010000080.1, read on the forward strand.
TCAGGGAGTCGTTATTTGAAACTGAAGCACCTCCAATCCATTCGTAATTGGTATTGTTATTTTGTATATCAACTGTCAGTGTTACCATGGTATCAATACAGACGGTGTCTGCTGCTACAATTTGCTGCACTAAACATGGTGTATTGGGTCTTCCTGGAGTTCCATTAGCTGAATTAATCTCTGATGAAGACTCCCATGAAGTATAAAGACTGTTGTCAAGGTCAGGAGTAATAAGAGACAATGAAGGGCCATTTCCGTCAGGAATGGTGTCCCAGGGCAAATCATCATCATAAATAACAAAATCAGAGAGGCATTTATTTTCATCAAAAAGACTGATTCGTTCCCCGCCACCAGACAAATTAAAATCAAAATTGCCCAAATACTCATCAACATGGGGGAATATTGCTGTAAAGAGCGTATCATTTTGCGTTAAAATGAGAAAACTGTCCGGCTCTATGAACGTACCATTAGGAATGATAAATTGGTTGCCATTATCATAAAATTCCCAGCCTGAGAGGTCTATATTATTAGTGCTTGTGTTGTGTAATTCTACCCAGTCTCCTGCATTAGGAGAGGTTGGTGGATTGTAATTGATCTCATTAATAACTACTTGTTCAGCTATACCAGTACAAACTCTGCTATTTTCTGCATTGGGCGTACCACATTCATCATCAGAACGGAACCAGGCGAATGGATCATCACTGTCCAGATTCATATCCATTAACTCCAATGAAGGGCCTTGACCATCTGGCATTTCATCCCAGGGATTGGCATCACTATAAGCCAGAGAATCTATTAGTTTGTTGTATAAGCCTCTGAAATTTATTTTTTCTCCGTCATTAGAAAGTGAACCTTCATAATCTCCGAAAGGGGAAAAACCATATCGTTGATAAAAATCCAGACTGTCTTTTGCCAGTACAATAAAGTCTCCCGGTGCAAGACTTGATCCGTTGGGGAAGTCATAAGAAACGCCATATGTGAATCTATATCCATCAAGCGCAACTGTGCTGCTTCCTGTATTTTTAATTTCAATGAATTCACTTCCACATTTGTCATGCTGATGATACATCACTTCATTGATGACGAGGTCTGGTATGGAACTGTCATTGGGTGCTGTCGGTATAAGCTCGATTGCATCTGACCAATGACTCCATCTTCCTGTATTATCTTTATACCTTACCCTTATTTTATAAGTTCTGCCTTCCGTTAAGCCAGCGGTACCGGGTATAGTAAAGCTATTGGAAAAATTAGTAATTTCTCCGCTTGTCCAGAAATGTTCTATTTCATAAATGGGTTCACAAATTGTAGCATAAGTAGGATTAGCCGGATTACTCCATTCGCCTACACGCCATTCAAGTGCTGCAAAGGTAGCACTTGCCGGACTGCTAAAGTTTGCATTGCTAAAGGTCAGGTCATCCAATGCATTACTACCAGATAAGCTAATAGTTGGTTTATCAGGAATAGCAATGTCTTTAAATCCATTGAGCGTATCGTTCACCAGGTGATTACCGCGATCCTGAAACCAGGTTTTGTACCAATTGATTTGCGCATCAATATTTCCGAGATCATAAGGCTGATTCCAACGGCTCCTGTCGATAACTGTCCAGTCGTAAGTTGCAGAGGGATCATATACCATACGAGACTCCATATCAACCAGATAATTAGCTTGTTCTGTGTTGAATAGGAGGTCATAAGCAGAGCGCATTTTATTTTCATATTCAATTTGATGACTTGAAATATCCTGTACAATTTTTATAACCCGATTGGTTTGAGAAGCACTACGGTCATGATAGGTTCCATCATCCCAAGTCATTCCAAATGTACCATCATAATCGCCATACCATACATGCCATTTTTGAATTTCAGCATCATAGTAATCTCTTTGAGCATGCTTTCCTTCATAATTATTGGCACCATTGGCAAAGAACTGATTGGCTACTTTATCTGCCAATAAGAGGTCCCAATTTGCCTTATTCATATCTTGCTGCCAATCGCCAACAGTATCCGTTCCGGGGAAATCACCCTGATAAGTCATTCTATGTGCTGGAGTACCTGCTCTTTTATAACGCCATATATTTCCATCAGGTAAACCATGTTCTTTGAGATAATCGCCATCATAATTTTCCAGTATAAGAAATACACCCCAAAAGTCGCCAGTATTATCAGTAGCATCTGCGGCACCATCAACAACTCTTAATTGCGTATAATCTACCCCCCTTCCCATTGCACCTACTAAATTGAGAATTTTATGTACCAGAGATTCTGTAAGTCCGTGCGAGGCTCGGTCGTTTACATAAGTTCCTGATAATGTGAATTTTCCTCTATCTTCTTCATATTTATCATTGCAATCATCTAAAGGAGTGATAGAGTTTTCAGAATTTAAATCAAATTTAACCCCTGGCTTGAACCTTACAGAACGACCATTAGTTCTTCCTCTAGGGCGAAAACGAACATGATCGTATACCTGCCCATTATATATCAATGTACCTTCTCCCAAGTATTCAAATCCAGTATATTGACCAGTATTATCCGTTCCATTTCCTGGACCCATATATTTGAATGATGTACTATCGCCGGTAATTACAGTCACTTCCTGCAAAGGTGTAACAGTATTGAGGTCATACCCATTGATCAGTGGATAGCTATCATAAATATAGTAGGAGTAATTACTTTCAGTGTGGTTTTGGTCGGGATATACAACACTATAACCACTTGATGTACTAATGGTTATTCTGTACCTGATAAGGTGTCGGTGTTGCTGGGCTGAGGCAGGGATAGCTGCTGAAAAAGTTCCATTATTGGCATTAACATCAGGAGCTACACCATCGTCGGTCATGAACGCTATTTGCCAGTTATTTAGATAATCAGGATCTGATTTGTGAATATAGTTTCCAGGTTCTACAACTTGATATTCCAGTAGAACATTTACACTACTGGTCATTGTATCAAGATTGGTTAAATGAGCTTTAATGACTACTTCTGCTCCTGAGACGGGTTGTTCGGGTACTTGTGAAACTTTTTCTATAACAGGTGTATCCCCTGAATCACTGACATAAACACTTGTATTGGGCGCCATAGGTGTTGGGACATCTGCACTCCAACTACCTCCATGATGACTGGGAAGTTTAGGATTGATTTTTTGAATGGAAGCCGGACTGTCGCCATCATTTATAAAACGTACATTTGGCCATACCTGCCAACTTTTATAATCTGCTTTATCAATGAGACAAAAAGTAGGGTCGCGAAGTTCTATATTATCGCCACCATTACTGAGCCCTCCAATATAAGGCCCGACAGCACCACTAAAGCCGAATTTGACCTGACAAGTATCAGGATCGGCAGCAATGACAAGATAGCTGTCTGAATTGATGGTCGTACCTCCTGGGAATTGATAACTGATGCCACCAGTAATTTGCCATCCGGTCAGGTCTACGGAAGTAGGGCCATTGTTATAAATTTCGACGAACTCTATATTCTGCTGAAGTTCTACCGAGCGGTAATTAACCTCATTGATAACTATTTGTTGACCGCTAAGGTCAGCAGAAAAAAAAATAATCGTCAGGATTATACTAAACGAAAGAATAATGTTTTTCATCGTAAGATAGCCTTTTTATTTCAGCGGGAGTAAACATACTCAGACTCTAATTCTCTATTTAAGTGTGTTTGTGTTTATCGTAAAGTTATTTCTACGAAAAACTTCTAGGAAGATGCCATAGACATAACACTACGTTGCATACAAGCAATACAGATTACAGTTTAGAGTACTGTTTACATATTATTTTTCAACAAAATACGTGTAAAAGTGGGTTGATTTTGCCTTTGTTTTTATGTAAATCGTGACAGGGCAAAAGGTAGGGTAAGTGATTTTAAGAATATAGAAATATTCTCAAGAATACGCTACCTTCTGGTAATCTGTGAGTAAGTGTATAGTTGCTGAGGGAATAGTTTAGAAGTGTTTTTCGTGGACTTCTAGAATTAGTAAGCCCTTTATAAGAAGGTAAAGAGTGCTTTTGGTCACTTGTTTTTTTTGTTATATGTATAATTATTTCAAAAAAACCTAATTTGTTTTGTCTTATTTTTCTGGATTTGTGTCATCTTTATAAGCCTTAAAAAGGCTAAGATCACTATGTTAGTGTCTCATTTACGACACTTATTTTGGCTAAAGGATTAATCAATTGTTATTGAAAAAATAAAAAACGCTGCTGACTTTAAGAAAATTAAAATCGGCAGCGTTTCTAAAACCTGACCAAATTGGTCTGGTATATTAATATTATTTTATGAGCCGAACATTGAGCCTATATACTGACGGTTCATTCTTGCTATGTTTTCCAAAGAGATACCTTTCGGACATTCTACTTCGCAAGCACCTGTATTTGAACACATGCCAAAGCCTTCAGCGTCCATCTGTGTTACCATATTCTTAACACGTTTGCTGTGCTCAACTTCGCCTTGTGGCAGCAATGAAAGGTGAGATACTTTTGCCGAAGTAAAGAGCATGGCAGAACCATTAGGGCAAACCGCTACACAAGCTCCGCAACCAATACAAGTTGCAGCATCAAAGGCTTTCTGTGATTGTTCTTTTTCAATAGGAATAGCATTACCATCCTGTGCCTGACCAGTATTTACAGAGATGTATCCACCAGATTGGATGATACGATCAAAGGAAGAACGATCAACCACTAAGTCTTTGATAACAGGGAAAGCTTTGGCACGGAAGGGTTCAATAACAATGGTATCGCCATCTTTGAATTTGCGCATGTGTAACTGACAAGTTGTTGTCAGGTCTTGTGGTCCGTGTGGGCGACCATTGATGACCATACTACAAGCTCCGCAGATTCCTTCACGACAATCATGCTCAAATGCTACAGGTTCTTTTTTCTCTCTGAGCAATTTGTCGTTTAATACATCCAGCATTTCCAGAAAGGACATATCGCCTGTAACACCATCTAGTTGGTGAATATCAAAATGTCCTTTATCAAATTGGTCTTTTTGTCTCCAGATTTTTAATGTTAATTTCATGTCCTTTTATTTAAGTCTATGTAGAGTGGTACATAGTGGCTATTCTATAATTACTTATAACTACGTGTCTTCAATTCCACATTTTCAAATACTAATTCTTCTTTGTGCAATTGTGGATCAGCACCAACGCCGGTAAATTCCCAAGCTGATACATAAGTATACTCTTCGTCATTACGAGCTGCTTCACCTTCGGCTGATTTATACTCTTCACGGAAGTGTCCACCACAGGATTCGTTACGGTCAAGTCCATCCACCATCATTAACTCGCCCAATTCAAAGAAATCAGCTACACGTGCGGCTTTATCCAGTTCTGGATTGAATTCTTCTGTTCCACCAGGGATATAAACATCACGCCAGAACTCTTCACGTAAATCCTGAATCATTTTACGTCCTTTCTTGAGTCCTTCTGCATTACGGGACATACCGCAGTATTCCCAAACAATAAGGCCAAGGCGGCGGTGGAAGTCTTCGACTGGTGTATTGCCTTGTACAGCCATCAGTTTTGCCTGGTAGTCACGAACATGTTTCTCTGCTGCTTCAAATTCAGCGGTGTCTGTGCTGATCTTAGGCTCACGAATTTGTGTAGACAAGAATTGACCGATAGTATAAGGTAATACGAAGTATCCGTCTGCCAAACCTTGCATTAAAGCAGAAGCTCCAAGGCGGTTGGCGCCGTGGTCAGAGAAATTGGCTTCACCGATAGCGAAGAGTCCCTGTACATTAGTTTCCAGATTATAATCTACCCATAGTCCGCCCATTGTATAATGAACAGCAGGGAAAATTTTCATGGGTGTGGTGTAGGGGTCTTCTCCTGTGATTTTTTCATACATCTCGAAGAGGTTACCATATTTAGCAGCGACCACTTCTGTTCCCAGTTTTTTGACCTCTCCATTTGGATTTTGAATACCGCGCGACAAAGCTTCTGCCTTGCCATATCTTTCAACAGCATCACTAAAGTCAAGAAACACAGCTAAGCCTGATTTGTTTACCCCAAAACCTTCATCACAAGCTACTTTGGCTGCACGGGAGGCTACATCACGAGGAACTAAGTTACCGAAAGCCGGATATCTTCTTTCCAAATAGTAGTCTCTATCTTCTTCTTTTATATCATTTGGCGAAAGCCTGCCTTCACGAATAGCTTCTACGTCTTCTTTCTTTTTTGGTACCCAAACACGTCCATCATTACGAAGTGATTCAGACATCAAAGTCAGTTTAGACTGATAATGCCCAGATACAGGAATACAGGTTGGGTGAATTTGTGTATAGCAAGGGTTGGCAAAATAAGCTCCACGCTTGTGTGCTCTCCATGCTGCTGTTACATTAGAACCCATTGCATTGGTAGACAGGTAGAATACATTTCCATAACCACCAGTTGCTAACACTACTGCATGAGCAGCATGACGAGTGATCTCACCTGTTAGTAAATTACGGGTAATAATTCCGCGTGCAATGCCGTCGATTTTTACTATGTCGAGCATTTCATGGCGATTATACATGGTTACATTACCAGTAGAAATTTGGCGGGAAAGCGAGCTGTAAGCACCTATCAATAATTGTTGTCCGGTTTGTCCACGAGCATAAAATGTACGGGACACCTGTACACCACCAAAAGAACGGTTAGCCAGTAACCCTCCGTATTCACGGGCAAAAGGAACGCCCTGAGCTACTGCCTGATCGATGATATTGACACTGACCTCGGCTAAGCGGTGTACGTTAGATTCGCGAGAACGATAATCGCCTCCTTTGATGGTATCATAGAATAAACGATAGATACTGTCTCCATCATTCTGATAGTTCTTGGCTGCATTAATACCTCCTTGTGCAGCTACACTGTGTGCGCGGCGTGGGCTATCATGAAAGCAAAAACATTTGACATTATACCCCAATTCGCCTAGTGTGGAGGCGGCTGATGCGCCTGCAAGACCAGTTCCTACTACAATGACTTCCAATCTTCTTTTATTATTGGGTGCCACCAAATTCATTTTTGAACGATAATTCGTCCATTTCTCTTCTAATGGTCCGGGAGGTACTTTACTATTTAGAGCCATCTTTATATTTTTTTGATTCTTTCTGTTGAATTTATCCCTATAATGCCGGGAAGATTTTAGTTCATAGACTGTATGTACATTACAATAGGAATAATTGCAAAACCAAGACATACCAGAATAGAAAATGCAGTTCCGACAACTTTGATAAGTGGGGTGTATTTTTTATGATTTAATCCTAATGTCTGGAAAGCACTTTGGAAACCATGATTCAGGTGTAGTGCAATCACTACCATTGAGAGCACATATAATAGCACTACCCATTCGTGCGAAAATGCGCCAACTACTTCTGCATATAAATCCTTAACACCTGTTTCAGCATCTGGTTTTAATCTGAATTTCATAGCTGCCCAGAACATACTCATGTGCCAGATAATAAAGACAAACATGATAGAGCCCCATAGTGCCATTCTTCCTGCTGCTTTAGAATTATTTTTGTTGGTGCGTACTGCATATTTAGATCCCTTCGCTTTTCTGTTTTGAAGGAAAATACCAATACCTACTAAGGCGTGTAGAAGTATAGAGCCGTACAGTCCATAGGAGACTATTTTAATCGGGGCAAAGGAGGTCATGAATTTAGCATATTCATTAAATGCTACGCCACCATCATTGTATAATAACTGGAAATTTCCAATAAGGTGAATGACCAGAAAAGAGCACAGGAATAAACCTGTCAGGCTCATTAATATTTTTTTCCCAATAGACGAAGTAAGGAAATCAAATAACCATTTCATAATTAAGAATTGTATTTTCCCAAAAATAAATATTTCAATACTAGCAAACTAATCAGTTTGTATTGATTTGCTGCTTTTCTGCTTTTTTAGAATCAATTTAAATAAATACAGGGGAGTTTCATGGTAATATGTTGAAAAATTAAACATATTCTAAAAGAACCTAAGAAGGTTTTTTTTTTATACCTTAGCTATGTTTATGAAAAGAAAATAGCTGCTTTTGTTGCCCAAATAGTTTTTTTTGAAAAAAAACTTGCTTTGGCAATTATTGGTGGTGTAACTAATTTTTAATTATGAATTTAAAAAGTAAAGTATTGCTGACTTGTTTATTATTATTAACAACAGCTTTTATGGTAAGTGCTCAAACTACCTATTACATAGGCCCCTGGGATCCGATAGAGTATCCGCCTGTCACTGGAACACCAGGGTGGGAAATTCAGGATGATAATGTAACAGGGTTGAGTCCGAGTGATCCTTTTGCTTCCTGGTCTCAGTTTGTCAATGAGATTAATACTAATCCGACACCTAACACAACGGTTAATTTATTTTCCGATGCTTACGTTGAGTCTTATGATTATGACAATGATGGGGCTAATGAAAATGGTATACTAGGACACAATCTGGGGGTTAGCCTTGTCTTGGATAACGCTGCCAATGGTTTGACAATAAATGGTTCATCAACTGGTTGTCAGACTTTATTTGATAACTCGGCTAATGGAACAGGAAATCTATTTGCTTCTCTTACAGGAATGGATGGTGTAACTGTCAGAGACATGTATTTGCTCAATGGATATGCTGGTGCATTTAGTATTGTTAATAGTACTAATGTTCTCATTGAGAATTGCGTTTTTGACAATAACGATCTTAATGCTGTGCCTGTATTCCGTATTGAATCGGATAATGGTACCCCTATGAATATCACATTTAGAAATTGTGTGTTTATTAATAATAATAATAATACTGCAAAATTTGATATTCAAAGGCAAGCGACAGGAAGTCTAATCACTATAGATTTTGAAGATTGTGTCTGGTCCTGTAATTCTTCTAATTCAGGAGGAACAGCAATGCGAGTTAGAAATAGTGCTGGTTCTGGAGCAGCAGTTTTGGATTTTACAGGTTGTACGTTTGCCAATAATGTAACTTCTGGTTCTCAAGGAGGAGCTGTTTGGCTTGATGGAGCAGAAACAATAACGACGTTTACCAATACAAATTTTATTAGTAATGTTTGTACGGGCTCTAATGGTGCCGGAGCTATTTTCATTGGTAATGATGAGACTGTTGATTTTATTGGCTGTACATTTTATGATAATCAGGCAACAGGAAGTTCGGCAGATGGCGGTGCTATTGGGGCTGTTTCGGGTTCTGTTGCATCAGGAGCTACTGTAGATATTACCAATTGTACTTTCGATAACAATAGTGCTGCTGATGATGGTGCAGCTATACAACTTCGCTATACACAAATTACAATGGATAATGTACACCTTGTTAATAATACAGGCGGCGATGGTGTGGTTACATTGGCTAATACTGGCGTTAACCTGACAATCTCTAATTATACCTGTGCAGGAAATAGCGCACCTGATGGCTGTGTTTACAATAGAGGACCGGGCACACTTATAGATAATGGCGGTGCTGCTACAGGAAGCCCTGTTGATCTTTCTGCCGCTGCACCAGACTTCGCTTGCGGAGCATATTGTGCTATTGAAATTCCTGGAACTTGTCTGGCAACAACACTAGGTAGTGCTGTTTGTGCAGCACCAGGAAGTACAGGGTCTATATGTGGCTCAGTATTTACTGATGACCTGGATGGTATAAAAGAAATTGGGACGGACGATGCGGCAATTGATAATGCCTATATTTTGCTTTACGATATAAATGGCGATTTAATAGGGACAACAAACTCTGACGCTTCTGGAGCTTATTGTTTTAACAATATTCCTAATGGTACTTATTATGTTGGGTTTGCTGCTCCGACGGCTACGCCTAATGTAACATTACAAGATAATACAGGTGATGGAACGACGGATAGTGATATTGACCAGACTACACAGACGTCGCATCTTATTGAGATTGATATTACAGGAGGAATAGTCAATGATGATTCTCCAACACCAGCAGCATCTGTGAATAATGTTGATGCAGGATTTACTGCGGCTGTAAATATCTCTGGAACTTTATTTGAAGATACAGACCTTGATAATTTATTTGGAATAAATGAAACAAATATTATTGCAGGTGCAATTACCGTTAATCTGATTGATGAGTCAACAGGTATGGTTATAGCCACAGTACAAACTACACCAGGCGGTGTTAATACAGGCGCAACTTATACATTTACAAATGTTCCGCCAGGAACTTATAGTGTTGAGATAGATATAACTGATCCTGATATTCCTGCTAATCTTACTTTAGGAACACCACAGACAGTAACTACAATTGTTGTAGGACTTACAGAATCTGTTGGGGGAATTGATTTTGGATTCGATCCATTGGTTTGTAATGCTGACTCTGATGGTGATGGAGTTTGTGATACAGTAGATATAGATGATGATAATGATGGAATTCTTGATGTTGTAGAATTGGGCTGTGCAGAAGGTACTGTATTCGGAACAACCTGTTTCGGTAGCGATCCTGCTGAGGATGATGATATGGATGGAACGCCTAATTATCAGGATCCGGACTGGGCAGATTGTGGTGGTGCTTTAGTTAATGGTGTTTGTCCTTCAACGGATGGAGATGAAGATGGCATACCTAATTATCTGGATTTAGATGCAGATAATGATGGAATTCAGGATATTATAGAAGGTGGTGGTTTTGATGGTGATAATGATGGGCAGGTAGATTATCCAACTCCTGGAGACCCGACCTCTATGACAGATGCAGATAATGATGGGCTTTCTGATGACCCAATTATTGATACCGACGATGATGGTATTCCCGATCTTGTTGCTGATCCAGATACTGGAGATCCTGGTACACAATCAAACTTAGATCCTGTAAATACGGATGGCGGACAAGGACCAGACTATCTGGATTTAGATGCAGATGATGACGGTATTCCTGATATAGTAGAAGCAGGAGGAACAGATTCAAATAACGATGGCTATATTGATGATTATGATCCTACTACAAATTCTTATGGAGCAAATGACCCGGATTCAGATGGTTGGGGGAATAGTATAGACGGTGATACTGATAATGATGGAACGCCGGAAAGTACAACAAGTGTATTGATTGATGATTGTAATACTTGTGCTAATGATGATGTAGATAATGATAATGCACCTAATCATCTAGATTTAGATTCAGATGGGGATACTTGTTTTGATACAGTAGAAGCAGATGTAGTCGATAATGATGCAAATGGAGATGGCATTGTTGCGGGTATAACTCCAATTGTAGATACGGATGGAGATGGCTGGTCAGATGTAACAGATTCCGATAATGGTGGTACTGTTTTAACCAACACAAACCCTGCATCAGACGATTATACTAATGCAGCAGTACAGGCGGCAGGTTGTAGCTCGTCCTGTAATGTAGAAACCGGAACTTGGAATGACTAAAAAAGAGTTATTTCGTGAATGAACCATTTTAATATGGCTATCCCGAATTTTCATCATGAAAATTCGGGATTTCTTTTTACTAGTGCCTTCGGTACGAAATAAACGCCCATATTGTACGAAGTTATTTTTGCTCTGACCAAGGCGGAGGTTCCTGACTTTAGCCATAGTTAAACGAAGGGTTCTCCAACGCAGGGCAGGGGAAAAAGAACGAGTACATAGGGTGAATTATTTCGTTCAGGAGGCACTAGTGTTCTGTAAACTCAATACTCCGTATTAATATTGAGAATGCTCCGCATTCGTTTAAGACCTAATGTCATTTGACAATCAATAAATTATAAAAAATCTGAAAAATGGATTTTATTTTTTGAGCATGTGTGTATTCTGCAAACGTTCAAAAAATATTACCTAATGAAAAACTAAAGCGAATATCC
>JAHDFX010000352.1:0-2453 GCA_020627965.1 Saprospiraceae bacterium
CTGTAAGTGAGATCAGGCAAAACATAAGCACAAGAGACATACCCGAGAAAAAGTAGAGACTGTCTATATAACGCATAAGACCCAAAGCCGTTATCATCAGAAGAACTACACTAAAAAGTAATGCGCTCAAAGCAAAACCTACGAGTATATGCATAAAACCAAAACGTTCTACAATGAAAGAAATACTTGGTAAAAACAGGAGTGCTACAAACATGAAAGCCCAATATACAGAGCATGTAGATCGGTATACTGAATAATAAGGGGAATTATAAAAAAAAGGAGTTACTGCGAATCGTTTAGCGTGTATCAATCCGTTCATATGATTCCTTAGGCTGTACACATCCGTTTTACTGACTCTTTCTCCCTTTGGTTTTTTACTTGAATACCTTTTCAATAAATCATCAAACTCGAAGGTATGATACTGGTTCGTTATAAGCTCTTGTTGGTCAAATTTATCAAAGAGGTGATCGTCATTAATCAAATTATTAAGATACTCTTTGTCAGCTTCTATAGTAAGAATAGAACAGGTTGACTTTGAAGCCGTTACAAAGCCAATAGTTGATATAAATACTATGCCATTCATGAATAGCATAAAAGTGCAGGCAGCATAGATAAACCAAGTCTTGAAAACAGATGTTGGATCAGTCAATCCAGAGTTAAAACGATTCAATTTGATGACCCAGAATATCAAAGCGAAAGCCATTGGAATTATACTCAGAAAGAGACATGAATTTAATTGGGATTCATTGATGGCAAAAAAAGTATCCGCCACAAAAATACCTAGCAATACAGCCAGTATATTGCCCAATATCAAAGAGAACCAGACAAAATCATGCACCCTTGTCCGCCAGATCAAAGGATAATTAGTCAGTAGGCGGAAGTCTATCTTGCGTAAGAAATTGGGATATAAACGTTTTAATATTTGCATAATCGGGAGTTTATATAAGGTGTCATAGTTTTATCTTTAATATGTGGGGGCAGTCCTGCGATCACCTATTGTAAACATAAGAAAAATCAAAGTAGGAATAATAATTAAAGTAGCAACGATCAGACTTGTATATAATGATGAATCAAGACTAAATGTCAGGCTAATTATTCCACTATAAATGGCTCCAGGAACCCACATGAGTAAACCACTGACGCCATATTTCCAGAAATTCGTAATTCGGGGTTCTTTTGATGACCTAATATATACCAAAGATGATAGAAGAATCAGAGCAATTAAATTCCAAAATAATCCCATGCCTAAACCAGAAGCGAATCCGAAAATAAATGTAACGATACTAAGCAAACTTGAAAGTACAGCACTTAATACAAACCCTATCAATACATACAAAAAGCCAAAACGTTCAATGATATAGAATATAACAGGGAAAAATAATAAGGCAGCAAACATTAAAGCACCACCTATAATAAGACTTGAATGATAGGCGGTGTTGTTTATGGATTGAAGTGAAACTGGTGCTTGTGCAAATTTCTTTGCATCCATTATAGCATTGAGATGATTTTTGAGTGAAAGTAAGTCCATCCGGTTTACTTTACTTTCTTTTGGTATTTTGTGTGGATACCTACTGAGTGTTTTATTAAGTTTAGGGGTATAAAATGAGCCTAATAAATTATAGGCATCATCAAATTTATCAGAAACATATTGATAATCTGTGAGGTTAACTACGTATTTATGGTCATTTTCTAGGACAGTAAGCGAATGGGGGCATTTTGCAGCAGTAGTAAAACCAATGGTAGAAATAAATACTGCAACATTGAGAAACAGCATCATAATACAAGCTACATAGATCAACCAGGTTTGGCTAATGGATCGTATGTCGTCAAATTTTGGCTTGAAACGACTTAAACGGATCGCCCAAAATAGTAGTATGAAACCAATCGGAATGACCGCCAAAAAAGCATAAAAATTTAAATTACGCTCAGTTATAGCATAGAATGTATTAGCAAAAAACACACCTGCTATCAAAGCCAGTAAATTTCCCAATACTAATGAAAACCAAACAAACTCATGCACTCTCGTTCGCCACACCAGAGGTTGACTAGTCAGCAAGTTGAAGTCTGTCCTACGAAGAAATTCAGGGTATAATTTTTTTAAAAATTGCATAGTTTTATAGGTTTAGAATTGTTTTCGACTGCCCAAGTTGTTTGAGCATAGTCGAAATCAGTATTTATACAAACAATTTTTTGGTCGATTTACTAATGTTTCTGAAATAAGATACCTCTATACCAGTCTTTAAAAACTGCTGCATCAGGTCCATTTGTGAAATATGCAGGGGGGTATTAATTACAAAAGCCAAACCTGTATGTTCAATATTGTAATATTCAAAACCACCCAGATATTTTTCTATTTCTTCAAGAGAAAGTTCACAACCAAATTCAAAAGTATTTTCTTCTCTGCCTTCCCCCAAATCACTGGTCTTGCCATTGTAAATAACTTCTCCATTTTT
>JAHDFX010000352.1:2463-4095 GCA_020627965.1 Saprospiraceae bacterium
TAATATTATCTGAAACATGCTCAATTTCATGTAAATGCTGAGAACTGATAACTACTGATAGAGGATATCGGTAGCTATTGGTCAAATCACGTAAATCATTCAAAATAACTAATTGAGCCTTAATGTCTAAATTAGCCAATGGTTCATCAATAACCAGAAAAACCGGTTTCCAGACCAGCGCACGTGCCAATGCAAAGCGAAGCCTGTAGCCACCAGATAACTGTGCCCAGCTTTTGTGCTGATGTTCTTCTAAGCCCAGTCTATATATAATGTATTCTACCTCTTCTTCGTTCATGGCTCCCTTTATATTATGTAGAGCCAATTCATAGTGCAGGTTGTCCCGTACCGAGCCATGCCATTTTTCCAGGTGTTGAGGAATAAAAGCAATATGTCGTTTGGTGCCTGTCCAGTCCAGCATTTTTATACCAAAGCGCTCTTCGAGATAAGGGTAGCGAAGCGTGCCGCCATCTTTAGCCAATTCCCCGGTAACAATACGAAACAGGGTCGTTTTCCCATTTCCATTTTCTCCCACTACCCCCGTAATTTCACCTAATCGAAAACTAGCCGATATAGCTTTGAGCTGGAAGCCACTTCTGCGAAAAGTTTTATTCAAATCTTTAACAGTACAGACAACTTCTCCAACTTTTGAGCTGGAAACAGGCTTAACAAGGTCGGCATTTTGAGTTTCAGATACAGGAATTGCATCTTGCTCGATCTTAGTGACCAGAGCCAGCATTTCATTGACCAACTGCCCTTGTTGGCGTGGATCTTCAGCACGAGTATGCTTGAGTTTTAATAATAGAGCCTGATGCACCAATTTATTATTCTCAGCATATTCCATAGCAAATTCAACTAATTTGCCAGCCCCTTGCATCGCATCTTTATTAAGTGCTTCAATTATTTTTTGCGTTTGGTGTTCAATTTGTTCACGCATCATAGTTTTATGTATTTTGTTCTTCAATGAGGTCAGACAATTCAAGAATAGACTTAGCTAAAGCCGTTCTTTTTTCTTCAAAATCATTTTTATCAATCAGGCTTTGAGCATGCTGACTTTCCAGTTGTTGAAGAGCATTACTGATGCTAACAATGGAGGTAAAATGTTCACGTCCATTTGAGAAGTCGGTGCTAAAATCCATCAATCTTTTGATAGCCTTAGGGATGTGATCGGAGCCTACTAGTCGCTGAATTTCAACTTTTCGCAGACCAATATCTGTATATGTTTTTGTCATGGAATTCTTTTGAAACAAACAGGATAATTGACGATTATCCAACTGCTTGAAATAGTGTTATAGAAAGAAGTCTGATAATATTTATGCTAAACTAAATCATTTTCCTTTGAAAAACAAAGTAAGTGTTGTTCACCTATGTACTTTAACGTAAGAATAACGATGTAAATACATTTTGAGAGTAGAATATTTAGAATTTAACAACTAATACGACTATTTTTTCTCTTAAAAAGTCTTAATTCGGACGCTTTATTGTAAAAAGCAAGAAAATGTATATTAGTATACCTATTTTTGCACCATCTTAGGGTATACTTAATAACAGGAATAATTTTTGTTATTGAAAATACTTTTGGCTGTATAATAATTAAGCAATCATTAACGTTTTGATGTCGGAATCTTAAAAACT
>JAHDFX010000081.1 GCA_020627965.1 Saprospiraceae bacterium
TTCGTTGATTCGTTGATTCGTTGATTCGTTGATTCGTTGATTCGTTGATTCGTTATGGAAACAAAAAATCCCGGCAAACGTTGTGGGTCTGTCGGGATTTTCATTGATAACATGATTGGGACTATTGATTACAATCTTCAATTTCCACAGAACAATCCGCATTACTCTCAATTTCAAATCCATTGTAAAGCAATATGGTTCCTCCGGAATGGATAATAACGTTTGAGCCATTGACCACCTGACCATTCGCATCTAACCACATATCGGCATTATGTGTACCTGATGGAATAGTATCTATGAGACTTAATGAGATCGGGCAATTCACACAACTGGAACAACCTATAGTAATATTTTCGGCAATACTACAACTTCCCGGGGCATTGGCTAATGCCAGACCTGTGGGCGTCATGGCAAAATCTGTTGTAAAGGAGTCTCCATCAGACGAACACTCTGGTCCAATTTGTGTTTCACAGACCGAGCCATCTGCAGCAACTAATTCTACTGTTGGGATTCCACAAGTGATACCATCATCAGTAATTATTGTAAACATAGGGGCAGGATATATCTCGACGTCGTATCTTAATTCTGCACAAGCACTAGGGGAAATGTTATTATACTCTCCAGCCTGTCCATTTCCATCGGAATCCAGGGTATAGTCCCAGGGAAGCCAGAAGTAAGTGATCGTTTCAGGCAGACAAGCATTATTAGTAAGTCCGGCAGTTTCAAAATCTGAACAAACCGCCTGATTCCAATAAGGTCCGATGCCACCTAAGCTCGTCAGATCGGAGTTCGTGATCGGAAATGCGGGATCTATACCATTTGTTCCTGCAAGCGGATTATATCCTGCCGGAGCCTGCCCTGGCACTCCTCCCGGAGCATACATATATAAATCCAGATCAATTCCCTGATTTACCACTGTACTGTCAGTAACACAACCCGGCTCTATTTCAAATAATATCGGTTCGTCACTACAAACTGGTAGTGCAGAGAAACTGTAATTATGAAGGCAAGAACAACTTTCTACATTGACCGTAACGGCTGGGGTAGTCGCTGTACCGCACGGACTAGTTACTGTGCAGGTGTATGTTCCTGCTGTGCTGACTGTGATCGTTCTTGTTGTTGCTCCGTTTGACCAAAGGTATTCAGTACCCGGTGTGGAAACAGTTAGTTCAACACTTTCACCATTGCAAATATCTGTTGTTCCAAAGGTATTAATAACTGGTTCAAATGGCACACTTCCAGGCGGTGTCTGCTGTGTCAAGGTGATTGGGGCTACCATGATATTATCGTCTTCATTTTCTTCCAGGAGGACATCATTGGGGTCTACCTGAACGACAATCATATAATCACCATTACATACACCATCAGGGATGGTAATATACATTCCATCCAGATAATAGTAATAAATATCTGTCCAGCCACAGGATATTCCCTGATTAGTTACACCGCAGGAATATTGTCCTCCGCCCAGTCCGTAATTGGGGGAATCTGTAGTTAGAATATTGTCATTATCATCGCGGCATTGTCCATTATAATACTCACAACTTCCATAGTCCATCAGGCAAAATCCCAACTTTGCTCCTTCTCCGACCATCGGCCAGTTGAGTGGATTGGGTTCATTAGGGTCGGGAATACGTATAGAATAGACGCCCCAATCATCAAAATGGGAGTGATTGTGCGTGGGATGATAGGTCATCGTTCCTGCCCATCTATCTTCGTAGGTCATCGTATTGCCTTCCTTTTTGTATATGCGCTGTTGGACAAGCTGGCTAGGCTCGCTCCCATCAGGGCAAACGGTGATGTTGCTATTGAAAAATGTATCAACACCACAGACTAAATTATTGGTAGCTATAACACGCAGTGGTCCGTGCCCAACATTGGGTGTAGAAACCGAGACCCTCAATTCGCCTGGCGATTCAGGATTAGCACTAGGGTCTACTAGCAGGTCATAGGAAAGTTTGATGTTTGGCAATAAATAGCAATCCGTAGAACCGTCTTCACAGACACAACCTGTGGCATCGTTTACTGTGCAGGGCTGAGCAAAGATTGCTAAAGGCAGTAAAAAGGCTAAGAAAAGTAGAAATTTTGGTTTCATGATTGAGTTTTTTGTTTTACTAAATTAGTAGATTTCATCTATCATATCACATAAATCTAGTTATTTATACCAAGCCACTCAAGGTTGTGACGGCTCATCGTGTCATGTGTGCGTCATTTTCACCTCATTCTCTGGGGTCTAATACTAAAAGCCTCAGTTGAATGGTCAACTGAGGCTTTTAGTATTAGATATTATTACGAACTAAATCGTAGAGCTAAACTCTATTTCTTATTTGATTGTTGCAGGTATCGTTCAATCGCCATTGTCATTGAAGGTGCTTCAGGAATTGGCGCTTGTATATTGATTTCTAATTCTCTATCCGTTACCGCTTTGGAAGTTTTTTTGCCAAAAACTGCTATTCTGGTTTCGTTCTGTTTGAAATCAGGGAAGTTTTCATACAAGGATGAGATACCTAGCGGGCTGAAAAATACTAACATATCGTAAGTGATATTTTTCAGATCTGAAAGATCACTCGCGACCGTTTTGTAAAGCATGGTTTCTCTGAAGTCGTATTCATTATCCTTTAGGAAAGCCACGACATCTTTAGAGCCTAAATTAGAACATGGTAATAAGAACTTTTCTTTCTTTCTGTGCTTATTGAGTTGATCTTTTAGATCCAAGATAGTACGTCTACCAAAAAAGACTTTTCGCTTTCTATACACGATAAACTTCTGCAAGTATAAAGCTACTGCTTCCGAAAGACAAAAATACTTAGTTTCCTGCGACATCTTCGTGCGAGTTTCTTCACACATACGGAAAAAATGCTCAATAGAGTTTTTACTTGTGAAGATGATTGCACTGAAATCATTAAAATTGACACGTTGCCTACGAAATTCTTTAGCCTCGACAGCTTCTACGTGAATGAATTGTCTGAAATCAATCTTAATACCATACTTTTCTTCTAGCGATCGGTATGGAGAGCGCTTACTATCATCTGGTGGTGGTTGTGATATAAGGATGGTATCAACTTGTTTGTACTGACCGTTTTCTGAATGACTCAACGCTATATTCTTTTCTTGTGTTAACTTGTTTACTCCCAAATTTTTAACAATTTAATGAGTATGAGCAAGGGGGCTATTTCGACGGCGCAAAGGTAAAGAAAAAAATGGAATTTATGAAATGAAATAAATTTCCCTCCAATAATGAGTGCTCTAAAAGCACGATAAAGGTAGATAATAAGCACACTTCCTACTCCTCCTATTAGTGCCCATTTACTAAAGGGCTGAGGGGCAAAAGCGGCTAATATTATAAAAGGCAACAATACAATTCCTATGATATGATTAAATACAGAAATCATATAATTATATAAATTTAGTTCCTTATCGAAGGGCATTATCCAGGCAAGAATATTAAGTAAAACGTGTTTTCCGAACATTGTTACAGCAACGAAGGTTATACAAATCAGTACAGCAAGAATGCCATTTTCCCATATATGATATTCAAAATGCTGTGCTAGTAAGTATAGAAAGGTTCCGGCACTGGCAATGTATAAAGTGTAAGCCAGTAAATATAAAGTTATGTTATTTCCTTTTCCGGATCGGTATTGAGCGTTCATCATATTGGGATTAGAGAAAGCGCTGAAAGTTCTTTGTAAACCTTGCCGGTGTAATGTATTGATAATGGCTAGTAAAACACTCAATATCAGGATGATTCCTCCCATCCATACATGTGAAGGTTTTGTCGGGATGATCGGATCATCCAAGGATTTTTCTGGTTTAGTTGTGGTATTTTCATGCTCAATGACTGGTTCTTTTCTGGTTTGGGATGATACTTCGAAGGGGTTGTCAGATTTTATTAATTCCTCTTGTTCGGTAGCGCTTGTATCTTTTTCGAAACCTAGGTTTTCCTCCCTTTCTTTTAATTCAAAGGGGTTTTGTACTGTTCCATCTTGGGCAGATAAAGTCAGACAGGACATTGTCAAATTTATGATGACAATTAGATTTCTGAATAGCTGTTTTTTATTTTTAAAAAGGGACACTAAGTAATTTTTTGTAAAAATAGAATTAATTTTCCTTCACAGCATAGCGTTTTCTAAACAACTTTAATGCAAAGTCATATAGTGCTATATCCCAAGTATTGAGTTTTTTGATACGTTCGACTACTCTTTCGCTGAGTTGAACCTGATTTTTGATGGGTGTGTTTCTATTGATTTGAGGTAAAATATTATCGTATTTCAACCACCCTGGCACTTCTTGATAAAAAATTTCCATAGAGCGGTTCATATGTTCAAATATACCAAAACAAGGATAATGATGTTCCAGATTATGACAAGCCTGTCGGAAAACTTCTTCGTTAATTTTAATTCCCTGATCTCTATTAAAATCAGTTAGATAAGCTACCTGCCAATTGGAAAAAACACCTAATATCCAATCCAACTGGTCATCCTCCATATCATTTAGGTGAATACCTTTAAGTCCTTCTAATCCATTTCTATAATAAAAATAATAGTAGTAAGATTTGATGCGTGAGAAAGGCTCTCGCAGTATGGTATAGAAAAAAGGGTTTTCCAATCCATTCAGTTGATAAGTTTTCACTGGATCATAGCTTGAATGGTCAGCTAATATGGTCAATTTCTGCTGACGAACTGTTCTCAAATCTACTTCGTTCAGTTGAATCAAATTTTGGTCGGCACGTAAGCCATTTGAGCCCGGTATTCTGGCATTTCCCAGCTTAATACCGCTTCTGATGGCAGCTTCCAGGGTATGTCTTCGGAAGCTCATTCCGCCACTTTTAGGAATATGTGTAAATATAAAACTTTGATATTTTTCCTTTGATAAATCTGTGCCTATATTTGCCTGACATTCTTTGAATTGTTCCTTGAAGTGTGCATTATCTTTCTCAATTTCTAGTGCTTTATACATGGTCACTGCCGCATCTCCCCACTTTTTTTGCTGCTTGTATACAGTTCCCAAATTTCTAAGAATTCTGGAGGTATGAAATTTATTATCGGCTAGTAAGTTTTTAAAAATCTGTTCGGCTTCCAGTGATTTAGCCATGCGCATATAAACCCGTGCTTTCCAAAATAGCATCCTTGCATCATTAGGATATTGTATTATTCCTAATTCAAAAGTGCGTAAGGCTTCTTTATTATTTTTTTTCAGACCAAAAAAGAATCGCCCCAGCGCCATATAAAACCCTGGATTATATACTGGATATACTTCCACATGACGTAGCGCCTGCTTCAAGTTATTTTTAAATTTGTCCTCCTGCTCTAGTTTCTGATATGCCCGCGCGATGGATAAGTAAGTTTTGGGGTCTTCTCTGTCAATTTCTAGTGCCTGCTTATAGTTTTCAAAAGCAGCTTTCTCTTTGCCCTGTTCCAGCAAAACATTCGCTAGTCTAACATAGTAGGAGGCACTAGTGATCGGATTGATGGCTAAAGCCTGACGGAAATGCTCTTCAGCTTCTTTTAGGTTTCCATGTTTTTCCCAGGCATCTCCTGCGTTCATAAATATTCCTGGCGTGTAAGGCTGTAATTCTTTAGCACGTTCCATTACAGCTATGGCTTCTGCTGTTTTACCATCATTAAGAAATTTTCTGCCTAGTTCCAATACTACTTTTGCTGTTGGCTTAAAAGCCTGATTTTTACACTCATCAGGAATATGCCCAAAATAGTAGGAGGTATAAGCTGGTCGATGATATTTTTTACCTCTGATAGATTTATATTCTATTCTATATTGAACCAGCGGATGTTCTTTACGTGGGACATTGGTAGAAATACCGCCATGAAACTGATGGAAGCTGGCTTCACCGATCAACACAACTGGCTGTACCTCTTTATCTTCCACCATGTTTTTAAAAATATCGAGATTAACCATGCCGCCGCCTGGCGATGAAAACCGTATATCAAATCCTCCCTTTTTCTTTAATGTTTCCGTCTTGCAAATAAAACAATTACTTTCTGTTATCCGGCCAAAAAAGCTATTCATGGAAACAGCAATATTAGAAACAGCAAACAGTGCATAGCCATTTTTACGCCATTTGACTGTACGCAGTAATTTATCTTCTGCTTCCTGATCATAGCCGTTCATCATATTGTCGTTCTGCATTTGTTCTCCTAAGTGCAGGGGAATAGTATAGACGAAAGGGTCATCAAAAGATTGTGCAGCAGTGAGTCCGTGTTTTAATACGCCTGGTGAGAGCATATGTGCGCCATCGATCATACACATGACATAAGGTGTTTTGACTTTTTCAAGCGCATCTGTGATTGCTCCACAAGGAGAGTGACTTTTAGTATCTATATATTGGTAGTGAAATTGCGAACCAAACTTTTTTACGATTTCTTCATCCAGAGGACGCTGGGAGCCATTATCTAACACTATTACATCGTAATCAGTTTCGGTTACTCCCTCTTGATAGGGAATAGAAAGCGTGTGAAGTGTACGTGGAGCTTCCCTTTGGGCATTGTAAAAAACCACAATTACAGTAAGCAATTTTTGTTTTGAATGTACTGGTTTCATAAATGATAAAAAACGTCGATGCCTGGAAGTATAGGAAGTCAGTTGTCAACCTCTTAGAGCATGTTTACTTAATTTATATCTTTTGTTTTTATTCTGGTACTTCGTTTTGTTTCACCTTTTCGTCCGGAACTAGTCAGGAATTCAGGTTCTTTTGAATTTTGTAATCCCTTTTCAAAAACGACAATACTGTTGTAAAAATGCATGGAATGAGTTGATTTGGTAAAATTATCTATCTTCAGGTTTTCATCCTGAGAATAACAGGCGTTCAGATAGTCAATTTTCCTTTTTGCAAACTCTATAAATGATCTGGGTTTCAGGTATCCGCCACCATATTTTGGCATATAACTGGTAGCTACATCCTCGCATAGGTATACGCCATTTTCTTTAACTTTGGAATACATGACATTGAAGGTTACTTTTTGTTGCTTCATGGTGTGCCCTCCATCATCAATAAGTATATCCAAAGGTGGCAGTTTCTGAGCCAATTTTTTCATAAACTGACGATTTCCTTGATCGCCTATAGATATTTTGATCCTGTCTTCTTCAAATTTTTTGCATTTGGGTTCGATGTCCAGTCCAAATATATTTGCCTGTTCTCCGAAGTATTTCTTCCACAATTGTAAAGAGCCTCCCTGAAATATCCCAATTTCCAGAATATTCACTGGGCGATTGCGAAAGCGTTCGAAGTGTTTCTCATAAATTTCCATATAATGTTCTACTTTCATGATGGGTCTTCCTTCATGATTCTCGAAACATTCCATTAAGGTCTGGTTTGGTCTCATTATAGTTTAGATAATTTATTTTTTAAGAGCGCTGGTTTTTTAAAGCCCAATTTCAAAGCATTTCTATAGGCTTCCTTCGCTTTTACAGGCTTTTTCATACATTCATATAACTCTCCAAGTTTAACATATGTTCTAGGCTGTTTACTTTTAAGCAAACTTCCTATAAGTACCTCTACAGCAGCCTTGTACATTTTTTTATTTCTAAACCATTCACTTATTTCTATTGCAACTGCTGATCCTACAGGATTCTTTTTGTGCAGAGGAAGCATTTGTCTGCCTATCTGCACAGCCTTTTTAGTTTTCCCTTCAAGTCCAGCCAATTTTGCCATTGCAAAGTATAATTCAGCACTTTCACGATCTACCTCCAGCCCATCTTTATATACCTTATGTGCCCGTTCAAAGTATTTTTTTTCAGCATAAATACGTCCCAGGTTTACATAAGGTTTTACTGAATATCCTGGATTAAATTTTATAGAACGTTCCAGATATTCCGCTGCTTTTTCAGTGTCTCCTTTTTTAAGGTATATATTTCCCATAGAGCCATATAACATGGGCATATATTTATTCAGTTTTTCTATCTCTCTATAGATAAGCAATGCAGCGTCATATTCCCGGTTACTTACTAATTTTCGGGCAATTACTTTATAAGATTTAAGCAATGATTCTGGGAAAAAATCGGCACATTCGGCAGGGAAGTGGCCCGAATAATGAGGTAAAAATATGCTCATTCTGAATTCTTCTCCTCTAATATTTCTATATTCTTCCCTGTATTGTAATATCTTTGAATCTTTTAGAGATTTATTGGTCGTTACTCCTCCGTGAAACTGATGAAAAGAAGCTTCACCAATTAACATGACTTTATCAATATCTTCTCTTTCTACAATTTTTTTGAAGACATCCAGATTGACATAACCACCACCAGGCGATACAAAGCGTTCATCAAATCCTCCCAATTCAATTAGTGTATCCCGTCGAATAGCGAAGCAATTACTTTCATTTAATTTAGAAAAAAAACCATCTCGGTAAGTTTTAAAATTACTGACCGTAAAAAGCTGATAACCATTATCTTTCCAATCTACTGTTTCCAGCATTTTATCTTCTTCCTCTTGGTTATAGCCCATATCTACCAGATAATTCTGCTGATATTCTCCTAATTGTAAAGCTAAGGTATATACAAATGGTTGTTCAAAATTGCGCAAAGCAGCCAGCGTATAAAACAACAGTCCGGGCGACAACATATGCGCACCGTCTATAATACACATAACATAAGGCGTATCAGCCTCTTTTATAGCGGCATTAAGGGTAGCACAAGGCGAAACGGCATCTGTTTTTTGATATTGGTAACTAAAGTTCTCTCCCATGCCTCTCACCATCTTTTCATCTAGCGGAACATCTGAGCCATTATCAATCGCTATTACCTTGTATTGTGAAGCAGACACTCGTTTTTGATATGCAGTAGACAAGGTGTAGAGGGTTCGAGCAGCTTCTCGTTGTCCGTTATAAAAAATGGCAATAACCGTCAATATGGGAGTCTCTGTTTTCATATTTATACTACACCAAATTTTTCCAAATCTAATTGGTTAAAATAACCAGGTTGTTTGAGATTAAGTAGTTTTTCTCTACCAATACTGATATAATCATCATAAGTCATTTTCTC
This sequence comes from Saprospiraceae bacterium, assembly GCA_020627965.1. GTDB lineage: Bacteria > Bacteroidota > Bacteroidia > Chitinophagales > Saprospiraceae > JAHDEO01. Next base: position 8,995 of record JAHDFX010000081.1, read on the forward strand.
TACTTCTTCCGGGCTGTAACCATGTGGATTTTTCCGTTTTCCTCTAGTGACAACCCCCAGCCCAAAATCTCTATCAATAACAAATACATCCAGATCTTCACGATTCGCCCTTATATATGCAGGTGTTTTCCAGACATCCCCCATCCACCAGCCATTATAGCAGGGCATTTTTCGAGCTTCTTCCCGGTTGGGATTGGCGGCAGAAGCGGAAGTCGGACAACAATCATGCATCAAAATCACCCCCCCGGGGTTGAGGTATTTAAGACAATTGACAACATCTAAATAAGACTGTTCGAAAGTGTGCATGCCATCGATAAAGGCTATATCAATACCGGATTTCTCTATTTTATTGGCATCATTTTCAAAGAAGCTATCACTAGTTACTTCATAAAATTCGTGTCCATTTTCACGATATAGTTTTCCTGGTATTTTAAATAAAGGATCAATAGCAATTTTACGTGGTGCCTGGATTTGCAAAAAATTAAAGCCATTAAGTACACCTATTTCCAAATAGGTTTTTGCTTTTTTAGCATTGATGAGTCGTTGTATTGTTGTCGTTCGATTAAATATTGGAGTTTCTAACTGAATATCCATTGCAAATTCGTACAACTCTCTGGCGGCTTCCATTTGTCCAAGATTTCGACGAATTCCGGCTTGTGCTACGATCCTATTAAATCGCTCTCCATCTATTTTAGCCAACATTTTGTAAGCTGGTAAATAGCCTCGTGATTTTTTTAAAGCTGCTTCAAAAAGCGCTATAGCTTTAGCCGTTTTATTTTTATGAAAATAAACCAATCCCATACCATAAAGAGCCGGTGCTTTGGCTGGATAGACATCTCTGGCTGTTTCAAATAACAGTAAAGCTTCATCCAATTTTTTCTGAGCAATCAGTTCTTTGCCAAATGCCTCGCAGGCAGTATAGGGTTGCCGGAAATCAAATCTTAGTCCTAGCATGCCTATTTCATTTTTTTCAACCGTTTTTCAAATAATTGCACAGCAAAATCGTATAATTCTATGTCGAATTTATTGTATTTCTCTATTGTTTCTTTGACATGAGGCTCTAACACTACGGCTTCTTTTTTCTTATGCCCTGTATTCAGTTTTGGAAAATCCTGATAAAACTTCATCCATTCAGGTGCTTCCTGCTTCAAGATGCTTATAGATTCTTCCATTTTTTCCAGTAAACCAAAGCATTGTAATTGATTTTCCAGTACATCTTTAGCTCTATCTAGGTGTTTTTGTTCAGCCCTATATCCTTCATTTACGCCCATTTCTGCCAGGTATACCACTTGTTGATTTGCTATGGTATAACATATTCTGTCTAGTTGTTTTTCAGTTAGATCATTAATATGTACCATTCTTAGCCCTTCATTACCATTTTGAAAAAAGTTGTAATAATAATGTGATACAGTACGGGTAATAGGTTCCCTCAAAATACTATAATAGAAAGGGGCTTTCAAGCTTAGTATTCGGTAGTTTGTATGAGCATTAAAGTCTGTATGGTCAGCTAAAACTCTGATCTTATGATCTTTTAATAATCCTAATTCATCCCAACTCATCTGTACCAGATTTCTATTTGGGAAGAAATCATTATACTTAGGTGCATGTATCTGTGAGGCTGCAAACCCGCTGTAAAGTGCCGCATCACACACGTATCTTCGCATGCTCATTCCGCCGCATTTAGGGATATGCATATAGATGAAGCTATTAAACTTATGTTTATCCACCTCTTCTTGCATTTTACTGCGCATTTTTTCCAGACGTATTTTGAGGTCTTTATCATCTGGCTTAATTTCCAATGCTTTGTGAAATGCATATATGGCGTCATTATTTCTTCTTTGGCGGTTATATACATTGCCCAGGGCTTTATATACACTATAGAGGTTTCGGTGTTTTAGTTCTAGTGCCTTTTCAAAGTTTAATGTAGCAGATTCGAATTCTTTAAGCTGTATGTCTGCTCGTCCTGCCAGGAAATATAGATGTGCATTATCAGGATATGCTTTTATAGCTGTTTGAACAACATCTCTTGCTTTTGGTATCGCTTTTTCTTGAAATAACAGATTCGCCAGTCCTATTCCCGCAGTAGCCCTCTCAGGTTTAAGCGTAAAGCAGCGAATAGCTTCATCTACATATTCCTGTGCTTTTTTAGTTTGTTTTTGTAAGAAATAGAATCGGGCTATATTGGTGTATATTTCGGGCTGATCGGGGTGAATAAGTGCTGCTTTTTCTAGCGTACGAATAGCAGCTTTTGGTTTTCCCTCAGTGTTTAATAGCCTTCCTGCGTTTAGATAATAATTGATAGATATGGGGGCCAGTGGATTTAAAGAAATAGCTTTCTGAAAATGCCCTAAAGCTCGTTTATTATTATTTTTCAATTGTAAAATGCTTCCCAATAAGGCGTGAGCAATATCCGTATTCGGTTGGCGAGAGAGCAGGTATTCGGCGATAGCTTGTGCCTCATCAAGTTGTCCGTTCTGACGTAGTGTTTTAGCGATCTTAGCCAAAGACTCAGCAGTACTTATTGGTATAAAATCTTGACATTCTTTTGGGAAATGTCCCCAAAGATGGGGCGCATATTCAGGCGGCGCATATGGTGCTCCATTAATTTTTTCATACTCTGTTTTGTAAGTTAACAAAGGATGTTTTTCATTAGGAATATTTGTAGAAACACCTCCATGAAACTGATGAAACGAAGCTTCTCCATTGAGTGCAATCGGCATTACATCCGGCAACTCAATTAATTTAGCAAAAGTATGTAGATTAACCATTCCTCCCCCCGAACTTATAAAGCGTTCGTCGAAGCCACCTACCTGCGTCAGTGTATCTTTTTTTACTGTGAAACAATTACTCTCAGCCAATTTGGAAGCAAAGGAATAACGTGAGTTTCCTATATTGGAAATATGGTATAATTCATAGCCGTTATTTCTCCAATCAGTGTTTTTCAACAGTCTATCTTCTGCTTTCTGGTTATATCCGCTATGAATAGCATAATTTTGGAACTCTCCTCCCAAGTGTAACGGGATGGTATACACCAAAGGATTTTCAGTAATTTTCAGGGCTGATAAGGTATATTTCATGACGCCAGGCGACAGCATATGCGCCCCGTCTATAATGCACATAACATAAGGAGTTTTGGCTTTTTTTATACCTTCGTTTAAGGCAGCACAAGGCGATATAGAATCTGTTTTGTAATAGAGATAATCAAAATTATCGCCAAAACTTTTCACCTTTTCTTCTTCGAGAGGTTCGGCAGAAGCATTGTCTATCGCTAAGACTCTATATTCTTTCCCGCTTATCTCTCGTTGGTATTGTGAAGAAAGGGTATATAAAGTGCGTTCAGCTTCTCGTTTATTATTATAGAAAATGACAACAACAGTAATTAGTGCTTTCATGTAGTGGTCTTCTTAAGTTTTTTATTCTGTGTTTTCCCCAATACTTCCTCGTATATAGGTATGACCTCATCAGGTTTTCCCAGTGCAACCACCTCTCCTTTATGTAGTACCAGTACTCTATCACAATATTTTTCAATAGTATTCAACTGATGACTAACGTGTATAATGGTACGTCCTTCTACAAAAGCCTGCTGAAACACCTTAACAGATTTTTTCTTAAAATTAGCGTCTCCTACCCCACCAAAGAACTCATCCATTAAAAAGATGTCCGCTTCGGCATGCACTGCAATAGCGAAACCAAGGCGACTACGCATTCCTCTGGAAAAAAATTTAACTTTGGTTTCAATAAAATCATGAAGTTCTGCAAAGTCAATGATCTCATCAAATTTTTCATTTATATCCTTAAAAGTAAGTCCAAGAATAGATGCATTGACGTAGATATTTTCGCGAGCCGACAAGTTTGGGTCAAAGCCCATCCCTAAAGATAAACGAATGATACGTCCATGTGTGGTCACTTTTCCACCTTTATCCGGCGGAATTGCCCCCATGACAATTTTCAGTAAAGTAGATTTGCCGCTGCCATTACGCCCAATAACACCAATGAATTCTCCTTTTCGGATCTCCATCTCTACATTTTTCAATGCATGTAATTTACGCTTCTTATGTCCTACGAACAAACTAAACACCCGTTCTCTGATGGAACTTTTTTCGCTCATCACAAAAGTCTTACTGATATTTTCCAGCTTAATAACTACTTCCCTGCTTAATATCTCCTGACTTTTATTTTTCATAATTAGAGTTTCTCTACAGCCATATGCGCATATTTTCTGTACGCCATACTGCCAATAGCATATATAATAATGGCAAAAGCCCAATCATAGATCAACAGATGCATATAAGGAGCATTGCCATAAAGTGAAGTTTCCCTTAGGTTGATAACAATTCCTGCAACGGGGTTAATATACTGTAAAATCGGTACTACTTCCATAGTAATAGACTTATCGTATATGATCGGGGTCAGCCAAAAGCCCGCCAGAACGACCATATCCCAGAGGTGATTAATGTCTCTAAGATAAATATTGATAGTAGCTAATAACATGCTCATCCCCATAGTCAGGACGACCAGGTTCAATAATATGACAGGTAGCCAAAGTAGTGTCAAATAAATAGGCGTACCATATAGCATACTAACAACAAAATAGGCAGAGAAATTGAAAGCATAGCCATAGAGTCCGGCTAAAATGGCAGCGATAAATAAATCGATTTGATTAAATTGGATATTTTCGATCAGATACTTTTTCCTTTTCAGGATTGTGATCCCTTTTTTTGACCCCTGAGCAAAAAACATCCATGTGATCAGACCACAAAATAAATATAGAGCGAAACTCGGAATCCTATTCTCAAAGATATAAGTAAATGCGAAATAATATACGACAAAACGAAACAAAGGATTTAATAAAGCCCATAGAATCCCCAGATTATTATCATAGTAACGCTTTGAAAAATCTACTTTCGCCAACAGGCTAATACGTTCAAGCCGGTTATTATCAACAAATTGTTCTCTGTATTCTCTTCGTAATCTATTCAGCATAACTCGACAAAAATAATACAAAAAAGGCTGTCCTTGTAGGACAGCCTTCTATATTTTAGAATGAAATACAGATTATTCTTGTTTTACAATACGTTTTGTTTGCTGGTCAATCCCGTTATCAAGTGTTACATAGTAAAGACCAGAGGGGTAATTTCTTATGTCAATCTTAATCGTATTCAGACCAACAACGACAGGTACAAGCTCTTTGCTCAACTCTCTTCCGTATATATCTACTACTGTAAGAGAAAGATCACCTTCATTACCTGAATCAAACTGAAGGAATACATCTTTCATAGCAGGAACAGGAGAGATCGTAATACCACTTAGGCTATTACGTTCTAATGCAACAACATTAGAATAATACTCAGCTCCATCCAGATCAATAATACGCAGACGATAATAAGTCAGTAGATATGGATTCAAATCTTCTGCAGAATATTCATGTATATCGAATGACCATCCTTGCGCTTTAACTCTTTCAACAGTTTCCCAAGAAGAGATATCTGAAGAGCGCTCTAGTACAATCCAATCTGTGTTTGTTTCACTAGCTGTAACCCAAGTCAACATATTCGTATTACGCTCAGTAGTACGACCATCAAAAGATAATAGTTCTAATGGCAAGAATCCCTCAACATAACTACAGGCAATGAACCCTGTACCAGTAAAGTCCATTACTAAAGTTCCTGAAAGTGCCGCAGGAAACTGCTGGTCTGGTTCTAAGGTATAGACATTTGGTTGAGTAAATGATCCTGAACCTGTGAATATAGTTGTTGCTGGGATTGCCTGACCTGGTGTAGTACTAATTCCTATTGCAGAAACATCAAAGCCAGGATCAAAAGGAAAATCAAAAGTAACTGTTCCATCTGGTGCCACATTAATATCAGGACATAATGGATCTTGAGCATTCACAATGCTAGTTGCTGCAAAAAACAAAACAGCAAGCAAGCTCATTTTAAGTTTGGTAAAATTATTGGCCATAGTTTAATTTTTTTCTCTTTTAAAAAAGTCAAAGTAACATAAAATAACAGTACAAAGTCAAATACCTTTAAAGGTAAATTGAGTACTTAACAAAATTGTTGTTCTCACATATTTCATCAGATTGCCTTAAATTTTAATACTCTCTGGCAATGCTAAAAAAATAGCTTCATTAAATCACATCTACCACGTAAAACTGAAGATTAAAAATACTGACCTTCATACATTTAAAACATCTTGCTTTTCATTAAATAGTAATAATATAAAACAATGAAAGCATTAAGTATTTAGGGAAATCTTCCTTGTGTCGTTACACAAATTTATTAAATATGACATCGAAATCATTGAAATTACAATGTCACAAAAACATGGTTATATTAAATGAGTGCGTGTGGAATTTTGGAAATTGACAGGCTCCATGCTTTTGTACTACTAGAGACTACAATATCCTAGAAAGTAACGTACCGTAAACGTCATTTTTTAATGGTTTGAATATTTTCAGCCTAATATTCAATTTCATTGGGCGCTAATATACAACATATAGCAGAACTAGCAAGGAGTTTTCGCATTTAATTGTGCTAAAAATTAATTCTGTAATTGATTAAATATTAGTTCTATAATTCCTTCATTTGTTAGATTTGACAAAATTCGGATGTAAATCAAAATTTATTTTTTCCGTTCGTACACTTTAAACGAATGAGTATAAGAGTTTTGCTCACTCACCAAATATTCTTTCGAGCTAATTAAGTTCCAATTCTCCCATTTCATCTCTGGAAAAAAAACATCACCTTCTACCTCTATATCTATTTCTGTCAAATAAAGTTTGTCCCATTTTTTCATACTTTGTTTATAAATTTGTCCTCCTCCTGCAATAAACACTTCTGTTTCACCAGCTTTTTCAGCATATTCAAGTGCAGCATCCAAAGAGTTCAGAATGATACAGCCTTCTGCTTTGTATGTTTTACTTCTTGTAACTACTATATTTACACGTTTGGGAAGTGGTCTGCCTATTGATTCGTAGCATTTTCGCCCCATGATGAGGTGGTGGTGGAGTGTCGTTTTTTTGAAATATTTCAAATCGGCCGGAAGATGCCAAGGCATTTTATTGTCCTTACCGATTACACCATTTTTAGAAACAGCAACTATAGCAGAAATAAGCATATTTTATCTATTTCTGCCAACATAATGAATTTAGACAAACTGGACAAGTCTTGCCGCCTAAAGAAATATAATGAAATGAGCTTTAAAGGCTTGTTTAGGAGTTACAAATTATTTAGTAATGGAAATTTGCTCAGAATAAGCATACCTGCCATCTTCTGTATTTACTTTTACAATATAATTCCCTTCATCAAACTCACTTATATCTATACTTAATGGTCTGTCATTTGTAGGCCCTGGCAATACAATACTGTAAGCTTCTTTACCTTTCAAGTCCATAATCATTACATCTACACCTATCATATCATCAAGGCTTATGGCAACTTGTATTTCGTCTTTTTTGTCTGGATTAGGAAATACACTTGCAAAACCTTCTTCATCCAACTCTACTTTTTTTACCATTGAGTATAAATAATCTCCATCCTCATCAGTTTGTTTAATTCGATAATAAGAAACTGAATAAGGGCGAAAGTCAACTTCACTATACTTGATATTCTTCTTTCTTCCAGCAGTAATAAAGGCTCCCTTAAAAGGTGAGAAATTTACTCCATCCTGAGAACGTTCAAGGGTAAAAAAACCGTTCGCACTATGAGCAGATGAAGACCAAATCACTTGAACTATACCATCTTTCTGTTCTACATTAAATTCTATGGCTTTGTATTCTTTACCTTTAGATTGAGCAAAAGTAATTGTTAAGCAAACAAATAAACCCAGAAATGTAAATAGTAACTTTCTCATATACCTTATTTTGAAAATTGAATCAGAGAAAACAATCTCCTAATAAGGTTTTTACGAGTACAAAGTCATTTTGTTACAGGATAACCTAAGTTGCGAACAACTTTAGGGATTAGTTTTTAGGCAGCGATCAATTCCTTCATCTGTTTTGTTGTGTATTTCTTCACTTCCGGATTCATTATAGCAAACCAAAGTGGCGGAATCAGTGCTAACAGCATAGAAGCAGGATAGCCATATGGCAATTGGGGCGAATTATCAAAGTGACGAAGTACCTGATATTTACGATTAGCTTTGAAATGGTGGTCTGAATGACGTGTTAGTTCATATAACAATATACGTCCTGCTGCATGGTTGGAATTCCAGGAATGATGTGGCTGAACAATCTCATAACGCCCAGAAGCTAATTTCTTTCTGCGCAATCCATAGTGTTCTACATAATTAATGGTCTCTAACAATAAAAAGCCAATAATACCAACAATGACCGCACACAAAACAGCCAAAGCTCCAAATACAAGCCCTATAATTAGCAAATATAATATTTGTATGATTTGAAAACGGATCATTTCATTCTGCCAGCTAAACACTTTCAATCCTGCTCTTCTTAGTCTAGTGTTCTCAATTTTCCAGGCAGATAAATAACTATCTCGCACTGTTCGAATGAAGAAGAAATATATAATTTCTCCATAGCGGGAAGAAGCAGGGTCTTCATCAGTGGCAACATGTTTGTGATGCCCCAGATTATGTTCAATAATAAAGTGCATATAAAAACAAGAAAGTAAAAGTGTTTTGGACATCATGCGTTCGTGCTTCGTCTTTCTGTGTCCGAGTTCGTGAGCTACATTAATCCCCAAAGCACCACAGGCAATACCAACTCCTATTATCAAACCAACTAGTTCGTACACTGCCAATGGAGTACTTGATACGGTGTAGAAAAAATACCCGAGTATAAAATACAATAGCGGTACATTCAACCAAAGTAACCAGTCGAAAAAGCGACTTCCAAGACGGCCTTCTTCTTCTACTTCAGTGAAATTTTTTGTAGTACCAGGCAAGGCCAATTCCATAAGTGGAACAAACATGAATACAAAAACAAATGGAAGAAAAGACCACCAACCAGTCATATAAATACTTAAAATGATTGTAAAGGGAGGCAGGTAAGCTAATAGGTATTTTAAATCTTTCATGTGTGTACTTTTTACAAATTTATAAAAAACCAACAAGAATGTAAACTATTTTACCTGTAATAGTTTACATTTAAATTAAAAAAATGCTAAATATTTTCATTTAAACGGATGAAAATAATAAACCACTGTAGTAACAACTATTTTTATGCATATCTTGGCCCTTGAATAGATTTAATGGAACATATGTGTCTGTTTCACGTAGAACGGAACAATGTCAATCAAAACGTACACACCCGGTGCAAAGATATATTCACACACTAATTAGTATCTGCCTTTTATGCAATAGTTTTACATTATTAGAAGCGCAGTGGAGTGATATGATAGATCGGTATGTAGAACATATCACGGTTGAAGACGGTCTATCTTCTAACATGATAAAAGATGTCATACAAGATGATGCCGGTTTTCTATGGATTGGTACTGCCAATGGATTGAACCGCTACGATGGCAAAAATTTCAGTGTATTCAAAAATGAACCCGAGATTAGCAATTCCCTGTCTCACAATCACATTAATAAATTATTGATCGACAGTAATGGTGCCTTATGGGTAGCAACTATGCAAGGTGGTCTGTGTCGCTATCACGAAAATGGTTCATTTGACATTTTCAAACACGACAAAGAAGATAAGTCTAGTATATGTAGTAACCAAGTTTGGACCTTATTTGAAGATCGTCAGAAAAACTTATGGATCGGCACACAATCTGGTCTTAGTTTATTTGATCGGGAAACCGAGACATTTACAAATTACGTTAATAACCCTAAGGATAGTAGCAGCCTTGCAAATGGATCTATTATAAGTATAATAGAAGATCACGCTGGTCGAATATGGCTTGGTGGCTGGCGCACTGGCTTATTATTAATGATACCGCCCAATACTATTCCTGGTCAGGAAGATTATTCTTTTCAAACTATTTCTAATGCCGATAATAATATATCAGGCAAAAATGTATGGACACTAGCTGTAGATAAATTTAATAAATTATGGGTGGGTTTATACGAAAGCGGTTTACACCATATGACATTGCCTGATTGCAATGATTACCATGATTGTCTCCCCGAAAAATTTGATTTCAATAAGGTTGATTTTCACCATATGGAACATGAAGGCTTGGCACTATCGCTAATGCCTGATGATAAAGAACTCTATATCGGGTATGATGCAGGAGTAGCTAAGATAGATGTAGATCAATTAGATCAATATAGTAAGATTAAACCGCCGCCTGTAACACATTTCAATTTTTCCAATTCTTCGGAGTTACATCAAAGCAAAACGATTTTCTGCAATCAAATCTATAAAGATCAGGAGCAACTACTCTGGCTGGCAACTAATAAAGGTCTTTATAAGTATTTTGGAAATAAAAAGAAGTTTGAGAAACAACTCCATGAACACTTAACTGAAAACAAGCTTTCAATTCAGTCCTTATTTGCTTATAGCCATAACTCTGATCTGTGGATGGGAACTTCGGGCAAAGGCTTGCTTCAGGTAAACCAAAGCACTGGCACTATTAAAGAAATAAAATACAGTACGCCTGATGGACGAAAACCACAAACTATTTTCACCATTTACGGCGATAATAATGGCACTATATGGGCAGGTGACATTGATGGTGAACTTTACAGCATTACCTATAAAAACAAACAGCCTACAGTAAAATATCACCCTATTAAATTTCTTGAAGACCACCCCAATAATGGGCATATCTGGGAAATAATATCTATGGAAGATGGTCACTTACTGATTGCAACACAGGTAAGCCTTATTCTATATGATCCTAAAACTGGCGAATACACTGTTTATGAAGATGATGGGACAACAAACAGCATTGAAGGAGCTAATATTTTTGATATCATTCAATATGATAAAGACACTTATTATATTGCGACAGGTGGTGGAGGCTTAAATCGTCTGAAATGGAAAAATGGAAAACCTGAATTTCATTTTTTTTCACCTTCAACAGAGCATCAAAATACATTGAGAAGCAATATACTCTTTGATCTTGAATTGATCGGAGATAATCTCTGGATAGGCTCTATATCCGGCATTGAAAAATACAATATTTCTCAAGACAGTTTCTATCATATCGCCTCTTTAGATCAACGAATAAATGGGAAAATTTTATCCATGGGGCAAGATAAAAAGGGACAACTTTGGTTTGCTACAGATGATGGTTTATTTTCCTATAATGAAAAGAATGATTTATTATCCAGATATAATGAAGAAGAAGGTCTGCCTTCAAGCTTGAATTTTAGAAGTTCTCATAGTACGCCTGATGGTTATATCTACTTTGGAGCTAGCAATTGTTATATCAAATTTGATGGAAGTAAATTAGGAAATAACAGCCAAAACAAGAATAGCGTAAAAATCACAGACTTCAAGATATTCAACCGACCAGTAAAAGCTGGTGAAAAAGATAAATATTTAGATGAGGCAATACTTACGCAAAGTATCATCAATACACAGCAATTAACACTCGCCCCTCAACATGATGTAATAACGATAAATTATTCTGTTTTCGATTACATATCTCCAAATCAATATGAATATGCTTACTGGTTGGAAGGCTTTGATAATGACTGGAATCTTGTAGGAAAAAGAACGAATGTTACTTATACCAATCTTTCTTCAGGAGAATACATATTTAAGGTTAAAGCTCGATCAAAAAGCGGTAAATGGACGCCTGTAAAAACACTTTCAATTACAGTATTAAAACCATTTTGGCAAACCTGGTGGTTTATTCTGGGTACAATCCTTACTATTCTGGCACTTATTTTTGCTTTCCAGACTTACAGAGAATATGAGATTAAGCAAAAGAACATAGAACTAGAATCACTGGTAAAGGAACATACCCAGACACTACATGATAATATTCAGGAATTAAAATCCAACAAAGCTGCTTTAGAAACAAAGAATACTGAACTAAGAGAAATGGCAGCTTCCAACTCCGAGCTGGAACAATTTGCCTATGCTGTTTCACATGATTTAAAACAGCCGATTCGTACTATAAATAGTTTTGCCGGTCTGCTCAAGAAAAAACTTAATAAAAAAGGAAGTATTGGGGAAACTGAAAACGAATACATTGATTTCATTATTAAGGGTTCAAGTAATATGAATCAACTCGTCAATGGGCTACTGGAGTACTCGAAAATAGGCTTTAGCAAAGAAGATGAACACGAAAGCTTCTCATTCGAAGAATTAATGTTGATTATAAAAAATAATCTCTCTAAGCAGATCAGCGAAACAAACACAACTCTGATTTATCCCGAAGATGTCGGCGAGATATATGGTATGAAAGTAAAATTGATTCAGTTATTTCAAAACCTTATTTCCAATTCTATCAAATTTCGCAGAGAAAACACTTTACCCATCATAGAAATAAAAATAGAGGAGCACCCAAGATACAGCTTATTTCACTTACACGATAATGGGGTTGGTATTCCAATGGTAGCCAGGAGCCAGGTCTTTAACATTTTCAAACGAGCTCATAGTAATTATGAAGGCAGTGGCATTGGCCTCGCTACCTGCAAGCGCATCATAGAACAACATAGTGGAGAAATATGGGTAGACAGAGAATGTCAGGAGGGAACCATCTTTCATTTTTACATAAAAAAATCTCCAGCAAAAATGTCAAAGTCCCGAACATCAATAATTAAAGATGCTAGTTAAATACAGTATAAAGGGCTTGTTTTCAGGCTTGATGAACTTTTTTAATAAAATTCTGAAAAAATATACGACGGGTGTAAGCGACTTTGCAATTAAATCTCTATATTTGCATCCGCTTTTCATAAAAATATTATGCAATGCCAAAGATGAAGACACATTCCGGAACTAAGAAACGGTTTAAGTTAACCGGCTCCGGAAAATTAAAAAGACATAGAACGGGAAAACGTCACTTGCTTCGCAAAAAGACGAAAAAAGCTAAGCTAAGATTACGCCATGCAGGCATAGTCAGTAAAGCTGATACGCCCCGTTTGAAAAAACTATTAGGTATCTAATATAAAGATTATTAATCATGCCACGTTCGACCAATAATGTCGCCTCACGCAGGAGACGTAAAAAAGTAATGAAGCAGGCCAGAGGTTACTTTGGCGCTCGTAGTAATGTATATACTGTTGCTAAGAATGCAGTGGAGAAAGGCTTGCAGTATGCATATGAACACCGTAAACTCAAAAAGCGCGAATTTCGCCGCCTTTGGATTGCCCGTATCAATGCCGCTTGCCGTCAGGAAGGTATGAGCTACTCTCAGTTTATTAACAAACTGAATGAAGCTGGTGTTGAAGTGAATCGCAAAGTTCTGGCTGATTTAGCCATGAACCAGCCAACAGCTTTCAAAGCTATTGTTGATTCTGTGAAATAAAAGAATTAACCTAAGATAATTTAGGGAAACAACAGATTGTTGTTTCCCTTTTTTTGTTGTCATTTTATGATAATCAATTTCTCTGTAGCTAATTGCTCCCCTGCTTTTATAGTAATAAAGTAAACGCCTTTAGTAAAATTACTTAGGTCAATATCTAAGAAATCCTGAGTAGGTACGGCCCGATAAATCTCTTTGCCCGCTATATTACTAAGTTTAAGTTCATTTACTCTGTTTGACAAGCCAGACCAAGACAAACGGATTTCATCTGTAGCTGGATTAGGATAAACAGATAAGGCTCCGTCAATCATTTCAACATTATTTGAACTCACTAAGGTACTTAGATTAGTTGTACCTACATTCAATATCTCTTTTTCGCCAGGTTCGGTTCCATAATTAGCTACTCCACCTATCAGCCTTATGTATTCTGCATTAAATTCTTCTGGTAAAATAAAAGAAAACGGATGTGTATGAATCTCTCCCTGATTAATGAGTTCGGGCAGACTGCCTTCCAGTCCAAAACTGCCTAATGGAATATCCCTCAATACATAATTATGTGTATATCCAATAATAGGATTGCCTAAACCTTCCAAAGGGTGTCCTACGGTATTGTTATAATAATTACTCTGATTATAAGCACTTTCTCCTGTTACATTATCTTCTCTTACCAATAGAATAAACCGTAAATCGCCGATCGTATAGTCGGCAAAGTCGGCAGTGATTATTCCAGCAACCTCACGAGTGTTTTCATTAAAAGTAGCTTCAACACTAACATCTGCTGGCGTATAGGCTGTTAATTGTTCTTCTACGTGTTGCACTAAGCCACTTACATTAAATACTTCAAAGTTTTCATCACTGAATAATTTTCGGTCTACCATTGCTGCGGGTACACCTGAAACTCCAAATGTACTTTGCAGCCCATCATCAAATTCCATAACGTCATTGACATGCACCATTACTGGCAAAACCTGTGTAGGATAATCATTTGCTAACTGGTTGACTGTTACCGTAGCATTGGGACAATTGCCACACCAAACCGCTGTAAATTTTTCTAATAGAACCATTTTATCCTGTGCCGACGTACCTGCTATGCTAACCAACGTTTCACAATACATATCATTACAAACACGTTCATCTGCATTGCCATTTAGGTTATCTGCCCAAACACAAATTTCATAAATACTTCCTGGTACACCAATATCAACAGGTATATTATGACTAAAATCATATTGACCTATACCGGCTTCTATATTTAATCCATCTACAGACATAATTTTTGGCGTAGCTCCATTTACACTATAATAAATGTCCAGGCTGTTAATATCCAACACTCCCCTATTCACCAGCCGACCAGCAACCGTGTAATTACCAGACATTACAGTTCTTTCTCCACTCCAGTCATTTATGCTAATATCATACTCAATCGCTGCATCAGCAAACAGAAAGACATCATCATTACTGTTATTCCCTCCAGAACCTGTGATAGACATACCATATTCCGGTCCGACTTGCATGATGGCTTCATCTGCTGTCATATTCTGAACTCCGACAGTAGCTCCTCCATTCGCCGTACTACCATGATTGTGTACAATATCAAAATCACCACACTCATATAGCCTAATAGCAAAGTAAAATGGTGTTCCATCCGTCAGCGATTCAGCCCCATACCATTGAATAACGTGCATACGATGTGGTGCTTCTCCATGATTAGCAATACGAATTTCTGCCCCATCGTCCAGTTTCAAATCGTCCCAATAAGCGAAAATAGCTAAATTCGGTGCTGCAACATTCGGTAGAACAGTGTTGTCTGAAACACTAGTTGTTTGGTCTGTATTGAAGGTAATATAGCCATTGTCACTAATCAGGTATTCCGTTACCTCTTGCCCATAAAATGACCAATTGAAAGGAATCATTTGAGCAGCAGACATTTGTTCATCTACGGGGCCAGCTACTACGGCCGTCCCTTTCCTTACGCTGTAGGGGCCTTCCGTTCCGACAGATTCGATAGGAAGATAAGTCTGAGTCCATGCAGTTAGTCCTCCAAATAAAGTCAGGAGGAGCAGGTAGTATTTTTTCATATAAAGTTGTTTTAAAACATATTTTTATCAATAGACTTTGTTCAAATGTACAACTTCTCAAAGACTGATTTAGTTGACTGGGCGACATTTTAGTGACAATATTGGTGGCAATTTCAAAAGTCTGTTTAGGAATGAGGATTTTAATAGGGTTGTTACAATTGCAATACTCCGTATTGGTTTTTGCTTTTATCAGTCAAATGTAAATCGACATAAATC
>JAHDFX010000082.1:0-1606 GCA_020627965.1 Saprospiraceae bacterium
ATAGCCCAACCATCCATTCAACTTACCTTTACGCTTTTTAAAAAACAACTCCATACCATAAGACCTGCCCCGCCCAAAAACGAACTCATCTTCCTCTTCTGTCGTGAGATCAGGAACGTAGTTTTCAGCATAATCAATTTGATTGTAGAGATTTTTATAATAGACTTCCACCGAAGCTTCATATTGATTGTTGGCAAAATTTTGGAAATAGCCGAGTGCATATTGTAAGCCTGTTTGCGGCTTGACTTTGCGTGTACTGGGCACCCAGAGATCTGTCGGCAGGGTAGAGGTAGAACTGGAAACCAAATGAATATATTGATTGGTCAGAGCTACACCGCCTTTTATAGATGAGCTATTGGTCAGTGAATATTTTCCGCTTATACGGGGTTCCAAGCCAGTGTAGGTAACAATAGATTCACCTCGCCCGAAAACTTCTGTAGAATCTGCATTAGCATATGGACCAATCTGATTGAATAAAGAACCTCTCAAGCCAACATTTAATGTCAGACGATCACTGACCTTAATGTCATCCAGTATATAAACACCAATTTCATGAGCATATTTCTTATCATTTTCGGTATTAAATTCCACATCACCTGCGGTAGCTGAGGCGGAGTTAGGCGTAAAAGTATGATAAGTGTATTGCGTACCAATCTTTATTTTATGCCTTGGAGAAGGGTAGTAGTCGAAATCTATTTTACCACTCCAATCACGTACACCAGAAAATAATTTAAAACTAAAATCCTGCTGTCCTCCATCCAATTCAAATTTATAATCATTGTAAATGACCATGGCATTCATGAATAGTTTGTCGCTAAATAAGTGATTCCAACGTAGGGTAGAAGTAGCATTTCCCCAGGGCATACGGAGTTTGAAACCTCTTTGGCTGGAATTATAATCTAGAACATCCCGCCCGAAATATCCACTAAAAAAAAGGCGATCCTTGTCAGAAAAACGATGATTGAACTTAGTATTTAAATCGTAGAAATAATAATTTGTCCCGGCAAAATCAGTATTATTAATAGCGGGTTGCACCAGCTCAAACAAATAAGTTCGTCGTCCAGAAACCAGAAAAGAACTGCGATCTCTAACAATAGGACCTTCAGCAGTAAGACGAGAAGCGATCAAGCCGATACCACCTTCCAGGTTATAATATTTATCATTACCATCCTTCATCTGAATATCTACCACGGAAGATAATCGACCTCCATAATTGGCGGGCATACTTCCTTTTATCAGCGTTGTATTTTTGATGGCATCCGCATTGAAAACAGAGAAAAAACCTAATAAGTGACCAGTATTATAAACCACTGCTTCATCCAATAGAATCAGATTCTGATCGGGACCACCGCCTCGTACATAAAAACCAGCATTACCTTCGCCTGCCGATAATACACCAGGGAGTAGCTGAATAGTTTTTAATACATCTACCTCACCTAATAAAGCGGGTATTTTTTTAAGTGTTTCAGTAGATAACTCCACTGTACCCATTTCAGTACTTTCTACGTTTTTATCCAATTGCTCAGCAGTTACTACTGCTTCAATGGTGGTGACTACGCCTCCTGTAGACATTTCTATATTCAAACTTTGATCCTGATCGAGCTTG
>JAHDFX010000082.1:1616-24642 GCA_020627965.1 Saprospiraceae bacterium
TGGATAAGGAAAGTATACTCGCCTTCAGGCAGTGTAAGCGAGTAAAAGCCGTAGATGTTACTGGTTGTGCCTTGTCCAATATCATTTTTATCGTAAATGTTGGCTGCGATTAGTGTTTCTCCACTATCTGAATCTTTTATATAACCGCTGAGGGTGTACTTGTTTTGGGCTTGGAGTGCCTGTATGCTTATTGTAAAAAGCAGTACCAATATAGAATGGATTTTCATGTTTAAAACGCTATAGTTTATTTGTTTCGGACTTGGGTGCCCATCTGTACTTTATACACAAAATAGAACCAATAAGAAGCATAAGAAGTTCAAACAACACCTTAATTACTAATGGATATCCGCAAACTATCGAGGTCTGCCTGATTGCTGCAAAAAACATTGAAATCCACATCTCCATTAATGCCACTTATCTGACCTTTATTTCCATATTGCCAAAACTGCCATTCTTGTGGGCCTGAAAGATCGGGAGGAATGTAATTATAACGTGCTATCCATAGCGGATAATTATCAAGATGTCCTTTTATATGTGCATTGTAAAACTTTAAATTAGTGTAGATAATAGGGGGGATGCCGTAGTGTTTTTCAGCACGATTCAGCCAGATAGTCATGCCTTCCCGTAACTCGGCAGGACTAACACCGTCCAGTACTTCTACATCCAAAACAGGTGGCAGATCACCAGCATTTAACTCAACTAATTGTGTGAAATTTTCTGCCTGCGCAGAAGCTGATATAGTTGGACGAAAAAAATGATAGGCACTGCTGATAATATTCCTGTCTTTTAAAGCTTGCCAGTTCTCATGAAACCGAACATCTTGCATGGTGCGCCCTTCAGTAGCCTTTATAAAAACAAACTTAATGTTCTGTTTAGTTACTTTATCCCAATCAATATTACCTTGATAATGAGAAACATCAATGCCATGAATTTCATAGTCTTCTAAACGTTCAGTTGGTTGCCGACAGGAAACCGCACATAGTATTATTATTGCTAAAAGGCTAAATGTTTTTTGCATATTTTACGCGTCAAACATAAGAATAATTTAATTAACTCTTCACAATCACGACAACACATTAACACGACAACACATTAACACTTTCTAAGCCATATCTCGTTTAAACTTAGGTTTAAAGAAGCGGACAAATTCACGATTAGTTATGTCAAGATCACGTCGAACAGCATAAAATTCGTCTGAAGTATCCATGCTAACCACATGACGGCGAATAGACACTGCCACTCGATCTTTTTCAGCTCCCATAGCCTTAAAAGTCCATTCTTCTGTAGGCTCGCTTTCGTCAAGTTCTTTTCTTTCAACAAAAGACATTAAAACCATATTGTGAGAGTCATTAGACCCTTCTCCGCCGAAAAGTTGAACTATGCAGCCGGGCGTTACATCACTAATTTCTATTTGTTCATACTTATTAGAACGATGCAAGCTTCCTGCTGTAATATAATGGTCATTTGAGGTCATATGAGGCGTATAATTTGCATGATAAGTACAGTCATGCATAAAAATATTGCATTTCCATATATTGGGACCCCAATTGACTCGATATTCACGCTGACCATTAATCATCTCACTACGTGATGGGTTGGCACCGTCCAACTGACCATTAGCACTATAGAAAGTAGTAGATTCTGTTCCATAGCTAATGCCCATATCGCCAGCACCTCTATAGCGTGCTGCATTGAGCATGATTCTATTAGGTTCGTCCGGCATGTTTAAATAATTTCTGACGACTTCATCCAGGTCATCCCACATACGATGATATTCCATAAAACACAATTCATCTATAGAAGGAATATACAGGGTGTCGCCAAGCCTATAGGAGTCTTGAGATTTATTAAAATCTCTTAGTGTTGTTCTGTGCATACCAAAACGTTCTGCTACTGTTTCAAAGCGAACATTCTCCGAACCAGTCATCAAGTCTTCTGAAACGATGGTATAATCAAAACCAGATTCGAGCATTACACCATCGACCTGGTTGGCACGCAGCGGAAATGGTGTAGTATCCTCTGGCGGTGGTGGTGGCGGAGTAGGGGGAGTGACTGGACCTGGACCAACTGGTCCGGGATTAGGTTTTAGTCTTTTTCCAAAAAAAAGTGCAATGAGCTTCTTAAGTAATTCGAGCATATTTTTTATTTTAATGGCTTCTGAATGTAAATTAAGTAAAAAAGTTCGTGCAATTCAACTAATTTTGGGCTGATATACATCAAAAGTACCAAATATAACGTCAGTACATCAATACTTAAAAACTATGCGCATCATTTTTATGGGAACACCTGACTTTGCAGTTCCTTCTTTAAACATCTTAATAGAAAATGGCTACAATGTAGTCGCTGTAATTACAGCTACAGATAAAATGGGAGGACGAGGTGGCAAAAAACTACTCCAATCGGCAGTGAAAAAATATGCTGTAGAAAAAAACATCCCCGTTCTACAGCCCCGAAATTTAAAAAATAAAGATTTTCAGGCTGAACTGGCGTCTTATAAAGCCGACTTACAAATAGTAGTAGCTTTCAGGATGTTACCTGTAGCAGTTTGGGATATGCCACCAATAGGAACCTTCAATCTACATGCTTCTTTGTTGCCTAAATACAGAGGAGCAGCTCCAATTAACTGGGCAGTCATCAATGGAGAAAAAGAAACGGGAGCAACGACTTTTTTCTTAAAGCATGAAATAGATACAGGAAACATTCTTTTTCAGGAAAGCTTGCCAATTAGCGAGCATGAAACTGCCGGAGAAGTACATGACAGGCTTATGGAAATGGGCGCAGAACTGGTTTTGAAAACGGTAAAAGCTATTGAAAAAGAAGCATATACAGTAAAAAAACAAGACGAAAACGAAGTAAGTCATGCACCCAAAATATTTGATAAAACTTGTAAAATTGACTTCGATTTACCAACTGAACGAGTTTATAATTTTATCAGAGGAATGAGTCCTTATCCGACTGCCTGGGCTATGTTGAATGAGAAAAAATTAAAACTGTTTTCTGTACGTCCTGAATACAGTGGACATGAAATAGAACCAGGTGAATTTATTTCTGATAATAAGAAAAGCCTTAAAATTGCTACTCAGGACGGTTTTATTATTGTAGAAGAACTACAACTAGCAGGTAAAAAGCGGATGAGAACAATTGACTTTTTAAATGGTTATGAATTATAAATATTTCGTCATTTTAATGACAAAATGCCCAACACTACCAACTACTAATGATATTTTAACAGCTATATTGCGACCTAACAAACCTGAATGACTTATCTTAGAGCTTATTAAGTATCTGTTCTGAAAAGACTAAATGAAAAGACAGGTATCAAGTTTTTGTACAGAAAGTCCAACCAATGTTTAACGCATAAGATCATGAAGAAGACCTTATTAGTATTAACAGCTTTAACTGCTGTAATCGGACTGTTTTATTTTTCTACAAATAATACAGTCCTTAAAGAATCATTTGAATCAAACATGCATGAGGAAGATGAGATGCCTAAACGCACTCGAATAGACCTTGCTTTAAAGCATGATTTTGAAATTACCAAAGATCCTGCTTTAGGTTACCCACCAACTGAGCGACTTAGGGGCGCCTTTGAAACGCTGAAAAGAAAAGAAGCAGAAATAAAAACGCGTTCTCTAAATGGGATATTAGACTCTCGTTGGAAAGAACGTGGACCTTATAATGTGGGCGGTAGAACTCGTGCCGTTATGGTAGATAAAGGCGATCCAACAGGCAAAACAGTCTATACAGGTGGTGTTGCAGGTGGCGTATGGCGCACTAGGGATATTACTGCTGCACAACCAGTGTGGGAAAACTTAGGTGATTTCCTGAAAAATTTATCTATTTCATCTATAGTGCAAGAGCCTGACAACCCATCTACCATGTATTTCTCAACAGGAGAAGGCTACGTTAATGGCGATGCCGTTAGAGGTTTAGGAATTTGGAAATCTACTGATAATGGAGATACCTGGGAAATATTGCCTTCTACAGAAAATTCCATTTTTTACTATACACAACGTATGATTATTCACCCCAATGGTGATATTTATGCAGCTACCCGTTCTAATGGCGTTCAAAGAAGTCAGAATGGCGGACAAAGCTGGCAAACAGTGTTTAATATACGACCAGATATAGCCGACTTGGAGTTGGGGCCCGACAATAGTGTCTATTTTTCCTCTGGTTATGCTTCTGGTGGTGGGCGTATTTATCGCTCTCCAGATGGACCTGATGTTGGTGATGCCGGAACATGGGAGTGGATCACTGGAGCAGGTGCAAATTTCCCTTTAAATCTGGATAGAATAGAGTTGGCTGTTTCCATGTCTGACCCTCAGATAATTTATGCACTAGGTGCCAATGGAGGCGATGCAGTAGGGATTTATAAAACAACCAATGGCGGACAAAGCTGGGTGTCATTCGCACCTCCATCTGCTGTAGGCATGGACAACTTTACGCGCGGACAGGCTTGGTACGATCTAACGATTGCTGTTGATCCGAACAACCCAGATAGAGTAATTATTGGTGGAATTGATCTTTTGATGTCTACTAATGGTGGTGTAAGCTGGACTCAAATATCACAATGGTTTGGCGGTGGCGGATTTCAGTACGTACATGCAGACCAACACCATATCATATATGACGGACGAAATAGTGACGTTATTTATTTTACTAATGATGGAGGTATATGGCGTACAGAAAATGGTAGTGCAGCGCCTGCAAATATGGTTATACGTGATAGAAACACAGGATATAATGTAACTCAATTCTATGCCTGCGCCATGCACCCTGATACTTTATCTAATTATTTTCTGGCGGGCGCACAAGACAATGGCTCACAGCAATTCGACGATATTGGAATTGCTGTAACCAGAGAAGTGCTTGGTGGTGATGGTGCTTATTGCCACATTGATCAAAACGAACCAGAGTACCAGATCGTGTCTTTACAATTCGGTTCATATGTCTTGTCCAACGATGGCGGAGAGTCTTTCGGGGCAGGAGGAGTTCAGATCGGCGCTGGCTTTATCAATATTTCGGATTATGACAATGATGCAAATATTCTTTATGCATTTAACAATAATGGAGGATATTATCGCTGGGCAATCAGCGAGCCTAATGGTGAAGAAGTAGATATTTCTAATTATGGAGGCAATATTCGACATATTGCAATCTCGCCAAATGTACCTAATCGTATATATATAGGAAATAGTAGTGGGGGATATGTCATCGTAGACGATGCGCATACAGGTTCGTCTGTTTCCGGGCAAATCGTCAATTCTAGCACAGGAGGTTCTGTATCTACCATTCTTATAGAAAAAGGAAATGAAGATCATGTTATTCTTACAAAGAGCAATTACGGTGTACAGAGTGTTGTAGAGACATTGGATGGAGGGCTTACATGGACAAATGTAGAAGGTGACCTGCCTGATATGCCAGTGCGTTCTGCTGTTTTTAACCCCGACAATCCAGATCAGATACTTATAGGTACGGAAGCTGGAATTTGGGCGACAGACAATCTAGATGGCGCAAATACAGTTTGGATGCCGCAACTTAATGGTATGCCTGCTACGCGTTGTGATATGTTGCAAATCAGAGAGAGCGATAAGTTCGTAGCGATTGGCACACATGGACGGGGATTGTTTACTACTGACGTATTTGCTGACCCAAGAGCCAGGATATTTATACCAAAGATAGGTTATACTAATGCAGACATACAGTTCAATGATTATTCCGTCAATCCTGATAATTGGCTATGGAATTTTGGAGATGGCTCAACTTCCACACAGGAAAACCCAACTCATGACTATAGCGCTATTGGAGTTTATCCGGTTAGCATAACGGTCAATTCAAGCCTGACTGCCAGCGATGATATTAAAATATTGCCAGACCGCGCAACGCCTTATACAGAAGAAGAAGCTGGATATGATGGAAGTTTTGAGAATGTAGCTAATGAAGACTTTGGAGTCTATCATGTTGAGGGGACAGCCTTTGAAAGGGGGAACTCTACCATGCCTGGTAAAAGTGGAACCCATACGGGGAACAATGCCTGGGTAGTCGGTTTAAACGAACCTTTCTATGTCAACAACACAGAAACAATGTTGTATACACCAAATTATGACTTGACCGAGGAGGGGATTTATGAGTTTAGCTTCTGGGCAAAATACGATATTCAACAAGGCTTTGATGGTTTCCGTGTAGAGTATTCTACAGATAAGGGAAAAAACTGGCAGGTGTTAGGCGAGCGTGGAGATGACTGGTATAATTATGATAATACAAATAGTGGGTCTGCAACGGTTTTTCCTTTTGGCAGCCAATACTTTACAGGTAAAACCACAGGAACACCATTTAAGCGCTTTAAAACGAATATTACTGACCTGCAAGGCAATGAAGCAGCTTTCAGGTTTGTATTTAAAACGAACGGAAGTACCATCTTTTCCGGTTTAGCCATCGACGATGTAGAGGTTAAGGCATTAAAAGGAAGTGATGTATTGCAAACTAAGATCATTGAAGTGTCGGGTGAATTTCCGAGTACTTCAGAGTTATTGGTTACCTGGAAAACTCAGCCTGAATACCGAAGCGATTTCTTTGAAGTAGAGTATTCAGAAAACGGGCGTGACTGGCAGAAATTTGATGAGTTTGAAACTTTCCCGGCAGCAGGTTTTTCTATTGATGAAATAGGTTATGAAAATGAATATGACAACCAAAGAAAACCATTGTATTATCTGAGAGTTAAAGCGACCGATCAGGATGAAGGGTCTTTCTATTCGGATATTATTGTGTTGAGAAGAAATGTGGATGCAATAGGTGTATATAAAATATATCCAAATCCATTTTCAGATCATATCAACATAGCTTTTAATGATATTATTGATGGAGATGTCGGCGTACAAATATATGATGCGCTTGGGCGCAATATGTACGATCAAAATATTAATGTACCTGACGTATATGCAAGAATAGATATGGCGGGTCTGCCACGCGGAACATACTTCTTAAGATTAAAAATCGGAGAAGAAACCTTTGTAGAGAAGATTCAGCGGGCGAAATAAGGTACCAAATACAAATATATATGAGCATCCCGATTTTTTGAATTTTCAAAAAATCGGGATTTTTTTACTTAAAGTTTGTTCAATAGAGGGGAAATCCAGATGCTTTTCTACATTTTGCATCCTGCTATAATGTTTAAAAAAGTTGAAATCTAACTTATCCGAGTTCTAACTTAACCAAAATTATACATTTCTTACATTACATATTTAGTTGCTTTTCAGTGTTTATAAGGGTTTTAGAGCTTTTTTGTACCACTTTAAATGCTGGATGACAAAAACCTGACAATCGATAATATTGTTTTTTTATTTTAAATGAAATTAAATTAGGGGAGGGTAGCCCTTTTTCTGAAAATATTTTGAAAATATTTTAATTACAAAATATTATTTTTTTTTTGTGTTTTTAAAAGTTTAATTACAAAATATTATTTTGATTTTTTTAAAATAAAGCTTGCATGAAAGAACTATTCGACATACCTTTGTGTTGTCATTATGAAAGAAGTCAGGAAACGATATTTAGTTTTAGTATTAAATTTCATAAATAATAATTTATATAGAATTAAATTTTACTTTTTCTTGACAATTCGCAATAAAACATGTAATTTAAAAAACAAATAAAAATTTAATTATGAAACGCTTTATTCTAATGTCGGCTTTTGTCCTTGTCGCAAATATGGCGTTTGCACAGGCAGAAAGAACGTTTGTCAAATCCTTCAATTTAAAGGGTGACAACCAAGTAGTCCTGAACCTCGATGGAGCTGTTGAAGTGAAAGAGTGGGATGAAGAAATTGTACGGGTTATGATGAATGTAAGCTTTGAAAATGCAAACGATAATGCTATTCGTTTTTTCGCAGAGAGAGGTCGTTACCGCATCCTTCAGAAGGCGGAAAATGGAACAATGCTAATCTCTAATATGGCACGTTCTGGCAATATAAAATATCAGGGACGTGAAGTGGGAGAAGTAGTAACATACACTGTATATGTACCAAATGGAACATCTGTAGAAGTTGAAGGTGCTGAAACTGTATCTAACACATCTTCAGACACTAATATAAAATAGTTGAAAGGAACCAATCGCTTGCGATTAAGTAATGAAGGGTACGTTCACAACGTACCCTTTTTGTTTTTTATAGCTTCAATGACTAGTACTAATTTGGTCTTATCACCTACTTTAAATCGTTCATCAATTCGATGCCCGACTACCCAACAGATTATACCATTTGATGCCAATACAAAGGTGTTTTGCTTGTCAAAGAGAGAAATTTTATTGTCAGTAAGAAAGTCGCTAACTTTTTTATGTTGACCATTCATGCCAAAAGGTTGAAAGAAATCTCCGCGTTGCCAGCTTCTTAATTGTAATGGAAAACTAAGCTGCTCATAGTCGAGATAAGCGTATCGGCTGTTGGTATTTATCTTTAAATCTTTACGGTCTATTATAGCCATAGATAAATGCTCTTGTCCAATTACAACCTTTTCCTGATTAATCTCAATACTTACACTTTGGAAATTGATTTCATAAGCCATTCTGATGAGCAGATGTGTTCGGTCTCTAATTAATTCATGCGTATTAGACCGAAAGTAGGCGCCCGCTTGCCCATCGAGGGTATCAACGATCTGACAAGCCTGCCAGTAAGTAAAACCTAATGGTTTTAATAAAGTAAAAAGCACTGTAGCAGGAGAAGTAATAGCTTTTAGTTTGGTAATAGAAATGGTAGATTCTCCTTCACCTGTTTCCCAAATATAAGATTTGCTAATGGTCTCAATCATCATTTTTGCCAGCATCTCTGCTTCGCTAAAACGCCTCACATTTTCTCGCATCGTTTTTTCCAAAGAAGGATTAATCGTTTTTAAAACTGGTATTACTTCATGCCGAATCTTATTACGAGTGTATTTTGTCTCTGAATTGGAAGCATCTTCCCGCCATTCCAAACCTTTTTGTCGGGCATAGTTAATGATTTGTTCTTTAGTAGCAAATAATAAAGGACGTATAATATAGCCGCGCTTTACTGGAATACCATGTAACCCGGCAATACCCGTTCCTTTGGTCAGATTATACAGCAATGTTTCTGTCAAATCATTTGAATGATGGGCTGTTGCAACATAGCTGTAACCATGTTCTTGACGTAATTCTTTAAACCATTTATACCGCAAATCCCGTGCGGCTACCTGAATTGAAACCTTCCGATCTTCAGCTACTTTCCTGGTCTGAAATTTAATATCATGAAAAGGAACATTGTATTTTTTAGTTAATTCAGATACAAAAATATTTTCCTCATCCGAAATTTTCTCACGAAGTAAATAATTGCAATGTGCAACTGAAAAACTAAGTCCTGCCTGGCGATACAGCTCACACATGACTACTGAATCAACACCTCCGCTGACAGCAAGTAAGGTAGTGCCTTTCGTGCTGAGCTGATGTTTTTTAATATGTTGAAAAAATAATTGCTTTAACATGTAATATTAGAACATTGAAGGAGAAAGTAATATTAACAAAAGTATAAGGCGAGGGATATAATAAGTCAAAAATCTATTCTTGGGATTTCTTTGTTGGATTAAAACTGCTAATAAACAAAAAGCAGCAACAGCCAGCCCTGCCTGTGAAATCACATCAGCCTTGGGGAACGCTTCGACACGAAATAAAAACCCGGTACACCCAAGAGTAAGAGCTATGCCAATGCAGGTAACCAATAAGTGAGCAATAGCATCAGCTTTATATTTTATTATTTCTAAATTGCTGACAAGGATAGATGTAAAACCTATTGAAAGTAAACTAACGATCAAAAACTCACTAGCATAAGGCCAGCTTTCCACTTTGAAAAATACACCAATGATAAATAGATTAATCATTAGTCCTTGCAACAGACAAAAAGGAAACAACCATAATTTTATTTCTTTCCTCACCACTTTTATAATGGGAATAATAAAATTAAATAAAACAATAATGCCTGCCCCTGCCAGTAATATTTTTGCAGCAATGAGACTGGCACCAAATACAGTGAAAACGATTGATAAAAACCAAATGCTATAGAGAATTAATTCTATTGTAAGATAATACCAGCGTCTGTCTGTTTTTTTTTCAACGGGTATATGATCGATTGGAGAGGTTTTTTGTGTATTCATTTTGTTGTTATTATAATGGATAATTTGGCTTCAAAATTAAACCTAATCACTGGAATTTGTAATTTTTTGCTTTACAATTTACCAAATTTGCTTATCATTGACAGAAATTATAAATTTAAATTGTGTTTAACAGTAAAAATAAACCTGCCATATTACTCAAGGATGCTGCTATTTATCAGCAAAAACACCTGATTTTAAATCGGGTAAATATGAAAGTAGATCAAGGAGAATTCGTCTATCTGGTTGGCAAAACAGGAAGCGGTAAAAGCAGTCTTATCAAAACCTTGTACGCTCAATTGCCCTTACTAAGTGGAAAAGCTACTATAGCAGGAATGGACTTACATAAATTACCCTGGCGAAAAGTACCTAATTTAAGGCGCAAATTAGGGGTTATTTTTCAGGATTTTAATCTGCTCACTGACAGGACAGTAAGAGACAACCTCTTTTTTGTGATGGAGGCAACGGGTTGGCGAAATAAACAAAAAATGCAAATGCGCTGCGATGATATGCTAGATAGGGTGGGGCTAAAAAACAAAAACCTGAGTATGCCGCACGAATTATCGGGTGGAGAGAAACAACGTGTTGCTATTGCTAGAGCCTTACTCAATTCACCTGAAGTCATTCTAGCAGATGAGCCTACTGGAAATTTAGACCCAGAAACATCAGACGAAGTTATTAAAGTCTTGAGAGAACTGGTTCGTAGCGCAGGCACTACTGTATTGATGGCTACCCACGACTATCATATTTTAGAAACCTTTCCAGAGCGGATAATTCGTTGTCAGGACGGTAAGGTGACAGAAGAAAGTGTAATTGAAATTCAGTAAATTTACGGACGTAAATAACCAAGAGTGCCAAGTCCTTCAATATGGTCAAACTCGCTGTTCTCCAGTAGGGTAGGGTTGACACTCCAATCTTCAGCTATTGCTATAAAACTATCTTCATTGATTGTTTCAAAATTAGTTTCTATACTGGTAACTTGACCCTCATCAAACAAAACACTGCCTTCAAAAGAAGTTAGCCCTCTAACCATATCTCCATCAATATATTTTACCCAGGAATAGTAATCAACAATACGATGGGAGGAGAAAAATTGTACTTCCTGAAAAGTTTTACTCAGCCGGGATAGCAAATCTTCTAAAACGGGATTTCTACCATCATCAAAATCTGGCAGGCCACGCCCCACGACTAACACCCAGCCTTTAACCGGAGGAGTAATGAATACATGATTCTCGTATGCTTCCTGAACGCCATAATGCCAATTGACCATTTTTAATTCTTCCAGACCTATAGTAGTGGCAACCCTTTCCCTGTAAGTTGCTTTGATAGCTATCCAGCGTATTTTTAAACCAAATTTGACAGGACCATAAGGCATTTTTTGCTGTTTTAGTGCCTGTTGTCTCTGCATAGCCCATTCACTATCCAATGGCGTATCTCTGGTTTGTTTTTGTCCCATTTGACGGGATATGTACATACCAAGCACTGCAACCATTAAGGCAATAGTGAGTAAAAACAATAAAGCGATCATTAAGGGTAGATATTAACTCAACAGAACTAGGAAACGTACAAGACACTTTTCACTGCTTTAATAACTTTGGCGGCATTAGGCATGTAGGCTTCTACTAATGTTGGAGCGTACCCTAATGACGTGTCGGCACCAGTAATTCTGGTAACAGGCGCATCTAAATAATCAAAAGCATATTTCTGAATTTCATATGCAATCTCAGAAGAAACACTACTGAAAGGCCAAGCTTCTTCAACTGTCACCAGGCGATTGGTTTTTTTAATGGATTCTACAATGGTTTTATAATCTAATGGGCGGATGGTTCTAAGATCAATTACTTCAGCAGATATACCTTCTTTAGCTAGTTCATCTGCTGCTTCAAAAGCAACTTTCATAGATTTGTTATAAGAAACAATAGTTACGTCGGTACCTTCTCGCTTAACCTTTGCCAAACCAATTGGCACCAGATATTCTTCTTTCGGAACAGCACCCATGTCGGAATAGGCTGTCTCTGCTTCCATCATACATACGGGGTCGTTGTCGCGAATAGCAGATTTTAGCAAACCTTTTGCATCATAAGGATCAATGGTCGAAATGACTTTCAATCCAGGAACATTAGCCATCCATGACTCGAAAGTTTGTGAGTGTTGTTGCCCTAGTTGTCCTGCAGCTCCGGTAGGTCCACGAAATACGATAGGACAATTGACCTGCCCTCCGGTCATTGAAAGCATTTTAGC
The DNA here is from genome assembly GCA_020627965.1 of Saprospiraceae bacterium. Taxonomy (GTDB): domain Bacteria; phylum Bacteroidota; class Bacteroidia; order Chitinophagales; family Saprospiraceae; genus JAHDEO01. The sequence goes on from JAHDFX010000082.1 coordinate 14,009, forward strand.
TGCACCATTGACAATCTGGTCAAAAGCTAATACAGCGAAATTCCATGTCATAAATTCGATAATAGGGCGTAAGCCATTCATGGCAGACCCTACACCAATACCAGCAAAACCAAGCTCAGAAATAGGGGTATCAATAACACGGTCAGAACCGAATTCATCCAACATGCCTTTACTGACTTTATAAGCACCGTTATATTCGGCTACTTCTTCACCCATTAAAAATACGTTTTTATCAAGACGCATTTCTTCCGACATCGCCTCATTGAGGGCTTCTCTCAATCTAATTTCTCTCATGGTTGATTATTGTATAGATTTGAAATTTCGAGATAATACAATTGTTTACAAAGATGGGGTTTGTTTGTCATTTGTACTAATGTTTCGATGTTTTTTTTACGCAGGGATCATAATGGAATGTCTTGCCATTTTTTTAATCTGAGTAGCAACATTTTCTAAAAACTGCGCATGACAAACACCATGAAAGTGATCAATACCAAAACCAATGCAAGCAAGGTATTTTCTTTCTAGCTTTAATTTGCAGTTCTTGCCTAATTGGAATTTCCATATTTATTGAATAAAGCTTATTGTTGTTTAATAGTCGCTAGCCAACCTCCTAGAATGCCCGTTGGAATGTAAGCAACAATCTGATCTAATAATTTAAACCACAGTGGAGCATCTGCAAGCATAATATTAACAGCAATGCCGCCTAAGAGAAAAAAGAAACCTATACCTAGAGCAAATTTCATTTTATGCGTTACTGCAATACGTGCGGCTACATAAGCCCCAACTAATGTACCCAAAGCATGTGCAAGGAAAGGAAAGATAAAGTGTTTAGGTTCAAAGAGAGAAACAAATTCCACTATTTTTTCAGGCGTATAACCTTCTGGCATTGGTATTATAGAAGGTCCTAGCTGTACCAAACCCATATTTACAACACTACCCAGGAAAACACCTGCGATCACAGCTAGGATATTTCTGACTATAGGATGCATAATCTTTTGTTTTTTATAGTTCAAACTTTATTCTGAAATGTAGTTTTCAATATAATCGCTTTCACTCGTTTAATCAACTATATGTAGAGGAATAACTAAAATCTTGTGTAAAAGTCAACTTTTTATAGTGCTTTTTGTTACCTTTGCACACGAATTTTCAAAAAATATTGAAACTTTAATAACTAAAAGCAAATGTTTGTTACGGCTAACATTACTGTTTATTTAAGTTTCAGGAGTTAATTAACTCAATACATTTTAATTCTCTCAATTCAACTCAATATCAAATATGAAATTACTAGTTTGTGTGAGTAAAACGCCTGATACAACAACGAAAATCGCTTTCACTGGTGACAATACGGCGTTGGACACACAGGGAGTGCAGTATATCATGAATCCATACGATGAGTGGTATGCTTTAGTACGTGCTTTGGAACTGAAAGAGGCTGCTGGCGGAACAGTCACGATTATTAATGTTGGAGCTGCTTCAAATGACACGGTGATCCGTAAAGGTTTGGCAATCGGTGCTGATGATGCAATCCGTGTAGATGCTGAAGGCGGAAGTGCTTATTTTGTCGCGAAGCAAATTGCAGAACAAGCAAAAGCCGGAGGCTATGATATGGTTTTCTTTGGCAAAGAAACTATTGATTACAATGGTTCTCAAATCGGTTCAATGGTAGCAGAAATGCTAGACATGCCTTTTGTTTCCTATGCCACGAAGATGGATGTTTCGGGCAATACTGCAACAATTTCTCGTGACATCGAAGGTGGGCAAGAGGTAGTAGAACTGAGTACGCCATTTGCGTTAAGTGCAGCTAAAGGACTTGCAGAACAACGTATTCCCAATATGCGAGGTATCATGATGGCAAAGCGTAAGCCATTAAACGTAGTACCAGCAGTTGCTGTGGATGAAAAAGTAAGTATAGTTTCTTATGCATTACCACCTGCAAAATCTGATTGCCGTTACATTGATGCGGAAAGTATGGATGAGCTGGTCGAGCTATTGCACAGCGAAGCAAAAGTAATTTAAAAAATCTTGATACAGTTCAATGAATTGTATCTGCTAGACATTAAATAAAATTATGGTTTTAATATATGCAAGCAGCCCCGAAGGTCAATTAAAGAAAACGGCATTCGAGGCAGTAACTTATGGTTATAAAGTTGCCCAGTCTTTGGGTGCAGAAGCTGTTGCTCTTACTATTGGTAATGTAGATAATGCCGGTGTATTGGGGCAATATGGCGCTTCAAAGGTAATCAATGTACCAGCAGGTGGCTTTGATAGCGGTGTTTATGCCAATATTATTGCTCAAGCAGCAGAAAAAACAGGAGCAAACGTAGTTGTCATGGCAGATGACTCTACCGGTAAATCTCTATTAGGCAGAGTAGCAGTACGCATGGATGCGGGCTCAGTAAGCGGCGTAAAAAGCTTACCTGACACTGCTAATGGCTTTTCTGTAGAAAAGAATGTTTTTTCAGGTAAAGCAATTGCAAGTTATAATATTAGCTCTGCCAATAAGGTGGTTTCTGTAACGGGAAATACTTTCCCGCCAGAAGTAGTTGGAGCTGATGTAGCAGTAGAAGATGGAGGTATTACAGCCCCAGAAAGTCGAATTACTGTAAAAGAAGTTAGTACAGTTAAAGGTACTGTACCACTTCCTGAAGCTGAATTAGTTGTTTCGGCTGGACGTGGAGTAAAAGACCCTGGTAATTGGGGAATCATAGAAGAATTAGCAGATATTTTAGGTGCTACTACAGCATGCTCACGTCCGGTGGCTGATGTAGGATGGAGACCACATCATGAACATGTTGGACAGACAGGCGTAGCTATTCGTCCAAACCTATATATTGCTATTGGTATTTCTGGTGCTATCCAACATTTAGCTGGTGTAAACCAAAGTAAGACAATTGTTGTTATTAATAAAGACCCTGAGGCGCCATTCTTTAAAGCGGCGGATTATGGTATTGTTGGTGATTTGTTTGAGGTAGTTCCTCGTTTGACAGAAGCAATTAAAAAACACAAGGGTTGATTTATAGAATTTGTATTTTCGCCTAACAGCTGTTGGGATTTGAATTTATAGAATATCATATTAAAGAAACCTGCTTGTTTAACAACGAGTAGGTTTCTTTTTTGCCTATTAATTACTAATTTTGTTCGTCAGGTTTCAATCAAACCCTGATATAGTGATATGAAAAAAATTGAACTGGAAATAGTTGCCATCTCTCATACTGCCACACAATCTCAAAATTATGCGCTGGTCTTAGGTGAAACTGAGGGTGTAAGGCGATTGCCAATAGTAATCGGTAGCTTTGAAGCACAGTCTATTGCAGTGGCAATGGAGCGTATTGCACCTCCACGTCCATTGACACATGATTTGATGTGCAACATGCTGAACACTTTCAAAATAGAATTAAAAGAAGTTATCATCAGTAATTTACTGGATGGTGTATTTTATGCTAGCTTGGTATGTCAACAAGGTGGCGAACTGACTGAAATAGACTCCCGGACTTCAGATGCACTAGCTCTAGCAGTTCGTTTTGGCTGCCCTATCTATTCTTATGAATTTATTTTGGAGGCAGCCGGCGTTGTATTGGAGACACCAGGAGAAAAAGATGAAGAACGTCAGAGAAGACCACGTAAAAAATCATCCACATTATCTGAAATTGATCTGGAAAAGCTCAAGAAAATGCTGGAAGATGTATTAAAGGCAGAAAACTACGAAAGAGCTGCTCAAATACGTGATGAGATTTCAAGAAGAGAAGGGGACTGAATTTAATTGTTTTCGGTTTGTATTTTAAGTGTTATTGATGACTGAAAAAGCGCTTAAGCTTACGGTCAAATTGCACAGCTTCACCTTGATATGCTTGTTCGATTTGCCCTTTTTCAATCAATTCATTGGGACTTCCCATGTATGTATTACCTTTTCCGTCTAACAAAATGATCTTATCTGCAAATTGCAAAGCTAATTCGACCTCATGACTACTACAGAGTATAGCTTTGTTTTTTTCTAGGGTCAATTTTTTTAAGAGCTGAAAAATTTCTATACGATTAATAATGTCGAGATGAGCCGTAGGCTCGTCGAGAAGTAGGAGAGGGGTGCCTTGTGCAAGCGCACGGGCAATCATAGTTTTTTGATGTTCCCCATCACTAAGCTGAGCGAGAGGACGTCTTTTAAGATGCTGAATTCCTACCTGTTCTATAACTTGCTGAATAATTTGCTCGTCTTGCTTTTTAAGCTGACCAAAATAATCGGTATAAGGATGACGACCAAGAGCCACTACTTCTTCAACGGTAAAATAACCCAATCTCACCCGTTCTGTTGTCACGATACTCATTAGACGAGCCAATTGCTCATTAGATAATTCCTGTAAATTTTCCCATTGACCGACCTGTAATATACTTAAACCTCCACTTAATGCTTTTTGAAACCCTGCTATTGTTCTTAACAGGCTTGTTTTACCTGTTCCGTTCCTGCCAAGTATGACGCATAGCTCTCCAGGTTCAACTTTAAAGCTGAGTTGATTGATAAGTATTTTAGTCGTTTTTTTCTCGACAAAGCCTATTTGAAGATCAGAGATGTTGAGCATAGGGCAAATTTAAACAAAAAAAGACTGTCCCGAAGGACAGCCTCAAAAGTGAAATCATTTGCCGATATACGCTTAATTCTTAAGTAGCTTAGTCGCATACTTTTGAATACCAAAGCGTTCATCAGTTACACTAAGGAAGTATACGCCTTTTTCAATGTTTCCTTCTAACTGAATATAGTGATTGACGGTTCCTTCTTCTAATACAGCATGGAATAAAGTTCTACCCAGCATGTCTGTAAGTCTTACAGTTGCTTCATAGTCTAGTGGGTGATCAAAGTATAGCAACATTTCCTTATCGAAAGGATTAGGTGTTACTGTAACCTCATTCAGAGGGTCTTCCAGTTTGATACTAATCGTACTAGAGTAGTTGTAATTACCATTAAAGTCTACATCTTTGAGTCGGTAGTAGTTGATCCCTGGTATTGGTTGTTCGTCAATAAATTGATAATACTGATTGATGGAGCTGTTTCCGGCACCATTAGCTCTGCCTATATTGGTGAAATTAACACCATCAAGGCTTCTTTCTATTTCAAAATAATCATTTTCAATTTCATTGGCAGTTGTCCAGTTTAGCATAACACGACGACGTTCTATTAATTGTGCATTAAAATCTATTAATTCTACTTCTAATGCCTCATATGCATGTGAACTAATACCAAAGAAACCACCATATGGAGAACTGGCACGCCAAACCTGAACGTATAATTTTTCGCCAGCTATATCTGTATCATTAATTTGGATTCTTGCCATGTTTTCCGTACCGCTATTGTCATCACAAGCATACTCTACAAGACCACCACAACTGTTTAAATAAACAGACATACCAGTATTATTTAATTGTACTTCTTCTGTGTCTAAAATCAGGCGTCCATCTAAAGGAACATCTACAGTAAACCAAACATCTCCTCCCTGGTAATTAGCACAACTTGGCACATTCCCTATTGCTACAGATGCAAACTCATTAGAATAATAATTATAACTTGGATTTGCCGTTACATTGAGTTGAATGGCGTCACTACACTCCTGGTTTTGTGGATAGACCGGCTCAAATGCGCACATATTAAAAGCTCCACCATTTCTATTGTAAAATTGGTATACTCTAATAAAAATGGGTTGATATGCCATTTGAGGATCATCAATTATCACCTTACCTGCATTATCATTAACACTACCATTTTCATTACACATATATGGAGTCAAATTAGTAACAGCACCAGTATATACGGCTAGAACCGGATCAATCTCAAGCACATCAGTATCGATAACCAAGCGTCCGCTTGCCGGAACTTGTGCTCTAAACCAGACATCTCCGCCCCTATACAAGCCACAACTTGGGTTTTGAAAGGGAGAGTCTGTGGTTAATTCATTAGTATAAGTAACCATACTGCATGAGGAGGTAATACCACTCAGCTCTATAGCATTTATCAGGAAATCATTATCAGGGATGTCCGGCTCATAGACACATAAATCAAAAGAACCGCCATTCCTGTCATAACGACGATAAGCACGCACATAAACAGTTTGATTAGCAAGGTTATTATCATGAACAATCAGTCTGGCATCATCTGTAGGGCTATCTGAATCACGACAATCGTATTCAGCCAAAGCGCCACAAGATCCTGTATATAATGTCAGAACAGGATCTGGATTAGAGCCACTTAATGCATCAATAGCCAAATGTCCACTTGATGGGATTTGAACAGTAAACCAAACATCTCCTCCCTGGAAAATACCGCAGGACGGATATGGTGTGTTTGAATTACTAGTAGTAAATTCATTAGTATAGGAAGTTATGGTACATTCGATGTTTACAATACCAAGATCAATAGCATTTGCACATAGATCATTAGTTGGAATATCTGGCTCAAAAACACATAAGTCAAATGTTCCTCCTTCTCGATCAAAGTATTTAAACACTCGAAGATACATCGTTTGTCCTGCTAGATCTGGATCATTAATAAGGATGCGACTTTCATCGGAATTTGTACCACCTCCATATTGACAAGTGTACTGTGTCATTGTACCACATGAGCCAATATAAAGCCCCATAGCAGGATCTGGATTTGTACCTCCAATAGCGTCAATTAAAAGATGCCCACTGACAGGTACTTGTAGCGTAAACCAAACATCTCCACCTTGGTAATTCCCACAGCTTGGAGCAGGCGCATCAGTAGAGGGAGTTGTAAATTTATTCGTGAAAGTTTGTTGTATACATTGAGCACCTGGGGTACCAAGGGCTACAGGAGCTGAACAGTGATCGTTATCTGGCATATTAGGTTCAAAAATGCATAGATCGAAGGTGCCTCCATCTTCTTGATTGGAACCAAATACACGAATATACATAGTTTGTCCAGCAAGGCTTTCGTCATGTATAAAAAGACGACTATATCCTGCCTGAAGTCCACCAAAATGACAATCTAGCTGTGTAAAATTACCACAAGCACCGCCATATAAACCAATAACAGGTTCCATCGTAGTACCGCTGTATGCGTCAGCTACCAAATGCCCACTAGAAGGCATGGTAAAACTAAACCAAACATCAGCTCCTTTGTAGTTGCCACAAAGTGGTGCAGGTGCATCACTCGAAGCAGTTGTAAATTCATTGCTATAAGTTATTTGTGTACATTCCTGACCAATACTACCGATATAAGTTGCGCCCGAGCAAAAATCATTAGCTGGAATATTCGGCTCAAATAAACACATATCAAATGTTCCACCATTACGATCATAATACTGGAATAATCTTAAATATAATGTTTGTCCAGCAAGTGCCGGGTCATTGACAACGATTTTATGGTCGCCAGTAAAATCATATCCTTTGCAATCCAATTCTGTAAAGCTACCACAAGCACCACTATACAGAGTCATTTGCGGCATTACATTCGTACCTGGATCAACATCAACTGCCAATTGTCCGGAAGCAGGCATTATAAAATTAAACCAAACATCCCCACCGCTAAACAAACCGCAAGAAGGTGCAGGGTCATCAGGAGAAGAGGTTGTGTATGCATTGGTGAAGGTAGACGAAGTGCATGTAGAACCGTTTACAAGTCCTAGGCTTGTTGCATTAGTGCAAAAGTCATTAGCTGGAATATTGGGCTCATAAAGACACACATCAAACGTACCTCCATTTCTGTTGAAATAACGATACACATTGAAATATACATAACTACCGGCTAAAGCAGGATCATGAATAACTACACGCCCATCATTAGTATCGCTACCATCATTACGACATTCATAGGCGTTTAAATTATTGCAATTGCCTGTATAAACACTGATAACAGGATCAGGATTAGTTCCTGACATGGCATCTAAAACTAATTTTCCACTTGCAGGTACCAATGCACGGAACCATACATCAGAACCTCTGTATCCACAATCTGTATTGATACCAAGAGGTGAGTCTGTTGTGCAGTGGTTGATAAAGGTCATTGCATTACAGCTTGTGCCTACAGGCAAGGTAACTGCTGCATTACAAAAATCGTTGTCTGGAATATCCGGCTCGAAAGCCTGTATGCTAAAAGTTCCACCATTGGGTGAGTTGTATTGGAAGACACGGACGAAGATATCTTCACCTCCAATACTTTCATCATGAATAATGACACTACCATTGTTGGTATCACTACCATCAAAGCGGCAATCGTATTCGACTAAGAGGCTACAGGCTGAACCACGATAGACTGTAAGACATGGGTTGGGGTTGGAACCGCCCATAACTTCAACGGCTAAGTGACCACTCATTGGCATAGTGAGTCTAAACCATACATCACCACCCGAATAATACTCGCAGCTTGGATCTGCTATAGGTGAATCAGTGGCATTGGCATTACTGTAAGTGATTGGTTGACCAACTGGTAATACAGGGTCAAGAGGTATTGCAAGACTGCAATCATCATTGTTTGGCTCTGCATAAACGAAAAGTGCTATGCAAAGAGCACTAAGTGTAGTTAACACATGCTTAAGTAGATACTCGGTTCTCATGGTCAAAGACTTAATTTTTTAAAAAATCATGAGCCTGAAATTTAATTTCTCAGCTTTAGAATCAGGTTCATTTTTGACAAAAAAATGCTACCCTTTCCAGTGCTGTAAACACTCAAAAGGCCAAGAACATAGCTTGAAAAAGAATTAAAGAATGGTGGTAAGTACGAAGCCATTAAAGGCAAATCTTAAACCATCTTTGTATTCTCCCGTACATAAAGGGATCTCGTCCATTTGCCGATTTTTCTCCTAAATTAGTGTTTCGTAGATGATGTTTTGCTTATTTTACATGCTTGGACGTTCTCTGTGACATGTTAAAAGTACAAAACCTATTCAGAAAACAAGAAAAAACACTTATTATTTTTTTTTATTTTTATGTTAAAAAAACAGATTTGAAATACAATTTACTGTATATCAATACCTAACAACTTTTTATGCAGGGCATAAAAAATGTTGCTATTTTGCCGTTTAAATGATAAAAATACTGAAGGAAGGTCTTACGACGATTTATATCGTTGGGAATATAGATGAGTCGGTTGGATTCTGCTGGGACCAAAACCTTAGGTTGAGTTCTTGAAGTTCTTGCCGAGAACTTTGTGTCATGAAATTGCTTGTAACTTCATACACCTTTACATTCATATATACGCAAGATGCATAAAAAAGTTGTATGGTTGCATGTTTTTATTGTTTTTTTTAAAAAATTTAACACATGTCTTTGAATTATCCGCCAAGAATTAAGCAAAATAACTTTTTCGACTTTATTAAAAAACCGGAAAAAATGCTTGTAGGATACTTGGAAAAATATCCTGACATTTTCTATTTTAAAATTCTAAACAGGCAGGCATATTTTATACAAAACCCTGAATTTGTTAAGCTCATTTTACAAGATAATAATAAAAAATACAGAAAAAGCAGAGCCTTTGCAACGCTATCTCTCTTTTTAGGCAATGGCTTACTGACTAGTGAAGGAGAATTTTGGAAACGACAAAGAAGGCTGGCACAACCCGCCTTTCACAAAAAAAAATTAGCGGCAATAAGGGATATTATCGTGACATCAACCGAAGAGATATTGGATGGATGGAATTCTAGCACGAAAGCTTTTGATGTAATGGAAGAAATGGCAACACTGACTATTGACATTGTATCAAAAGCCTTGTTTGGAGCAGATGTACAAGAGCAGGTCAATGTTATTTGGGATGAAATGAAATTTTTGAATGTTGCTGGCATCAATAGAATTAGGAATCCTTTCACTTTACCTATTTGGGTACCAACACCTTATAATTCAAAAGTGAAACGCTCTATGAAAAAAATTGATGACGTGGTATTAGGCATTATAGAAAATCGTAGAAAAAGTAATGGAGGTCATGATGATCTTTTAGCTATGCTCATGGAGGCGAAAGATGAAGAAACAGGTGAACAAATGACCGATAGACAACTACGAGATGAAGTTCTTACCTTGTTTGTTGCAGGTCATGAAACCACTGTAAATGCTTTATCATGGACGCTTTACTTTTTAGATCAGGAAATTATTGTTAAAGAAAAATTGAAAAAAGAAATAAAAGAAGCTTTACAAGGGCGAAAACCAACCTTTGCCGATTTGCCTAAATTGCCTTACCTACACAATGTTATCAGAGAATCAATGCGCTTGAGACCACCTGTATATGTAATTCCGAGAGAAGCCATTGAACAACAAATAATAGGAGGATATGATGTTCCTAAAGGAATGAACCTTGTCTTAAATGTTTATGCCTTACATCACCATCCGAAATATTGGGAAAATCCAGAAGAATTCATTCCTGAACGATTTGAAAATTTTGAAGCTAAAGGCGCTCGAAAATACCTGTATTTCCCTTTTGGAGGAGGGCCAAGAATGTGTATTGGAAATAATTTTGCTATGATGGAATTGCAAATGATCCTGGCAATGATCGTACAAAGATACGACTGGAAATGGACCAGCACCACTGATGATATAGAACGAGAATTTTTAATCACTTTAAAACCTAAAAATGGAATTTGGTTGCAAATAAGTAAGTGCTTGGACTGAATTAAGTTATTGCTAATAAAGAGTAGGTTTTGTTAGCA
>JAHDFX010000083.1 GCA_020627965.1 Saprospiraceae bacterium
TCCGATCCCTATCGGAAACGAGACTGCTTGTAAAGCCCTGTCCTGTTAGGGACTACATGTCGGTAGCTAAATATTTTAAACCTTGATTCGCGTGCTGTTAAGTACGCCATATGTTCTACGCATAATTATGAAAATAGGTTTTTGTCCTGTACAGCGTAAAATTGTATTTGTGTGATATAGTCACAGCCATTCTTGGTTTGGATTTGGCGTAATGTATTTTTAGTTAAAAATCAAACATTTGCGATATTTTGAAAATATTATTCAGAATCCAAACCGAGAATAGCTGGATAAAAACCAATCATCTTATATTTCTTGATAATGAAGCTGACCAAGTATATCAATCTGAAAACGGGTTCCCTGGGTGCTGTTTTTCTCGGCATTGTTGTCTATTATATCAACAAAGATTTTGGTTGGCAACAAGCTAGTGTAGCTGGGCTAAAGCAGGCTATATACACCCTGTTTTTTGGTGGTGCCATTGTCAAATTATGCGAAACACAATGCCTGAAGCCTGAGCATAAATGGATGGGCATTTTTCGGGGTGCAGCGATGGCCAGTACTATTGCCATTATAGCTGTTTTAATTTTACATCATTTCAAAGGTACGCCTCGTCCATTTTATAGTAGTCTTCCTATTTTGCTTACGGCTCCGCCTAGTTTCTGGATAATTGCCTGGCGTAGTCGGAGAAAGCATTATTCTAAAAGTGTACTTAGTAAATAAGCCATTTCATGATAAAGCTCGGCTTTGATGCAAAACGCCTTTTTCACAACTCAACTGGCTTGGGTAATTACAGCCGTACCCTTGTCCAAAATCTGCTGCTTCATTATCCTGAAATTAATCCATATTTATACAGCCCCAAGATCAGTCAGCAATACGATTTTCCCAATGCTCATATCCGCCATGCTGCTCGTACACCTGCCTTTTGGTGGCGTAGTTTTTCTTTGCCATCCGTTTTAAAAAAAGACAATATCCAGATTTATCATGGGCTGAGTAATGAACTGCCTTTCGGACTGCATAAAACCGGCATTAAAAGCGTCGTCACTATTCACGATCTGATTTTCAGACATTTGCCAGATACTTATCCGTTTATAGACCGAAAAATTTATGACATCAAATTCAGCGCAGCTTGCCGGCAGGCGGATAAAATTATTGCGGTAAGCAAAAATACCAAACAGGATATTATAGCAGACTATGGCATTGAAGCAGATAAAGTTGAGGTCATTTATCAGGCTTGTCATCCTTTGTTTTATGGAAAAATTGAGGTACAAAAAGAAGACTTTATGCTTTATGTTGGCTCCGTAGTACAACGTAAAAACCTGCTTTCTATCGTTCAGGCATATCAGTATTTACATAAAGATTTTCAAGTGCCTTTATATATTGTCGGTGCAGGAAAAGCTTATAAAAAACAAGTCGAAAAAGCCATTGCCGCTTCTGGTATACAAGATAAATTCCGCTGGATACAGACCAATTCCATTGAAGAACTCAGGCAATTATACCTAAAAGCCCGTATTTTTATTTATCCCTCTGTTTACGAAGGTTTTGGTATTCCCATTGCAGAAGCTCTACTCAGCAAAACGCCTGTGATAACAGGGAATAATTCGGCTTTGCCCGAAGCAGGCGGACCCGACGCTTATTATGTCGATGCAAAAGAGTCGGAAGCTATTGCCCAGGGCATTGAAAAGATATTAAGTGATGATGCTTATCGCAATGGCATGGTAGAAAGTGGTCATGATTATGCGCAAAAGACCTTTTCCCCCAGCCTGCTTAGTCGTCAATTGATGGATTTGTATCAAAGTTTGTTATATTAGACTATATTCTGCTGTTCAACACCATGCCCATACCAAAACACATACGCTTTATTTTCTTCACCTACCTCTGGGGTATCCTTTTCTTTAGCCTATTCCGCATCGTACTGTTTGCGACCCAATGGAGCAGCTATTTACAACTACCGGACGAACGCCTGAGCCTTATTGCCCGTGCCTTTTTTATGGGCTGGCGATTCGATACGGCAATTTCGGGCTACTTACTGGCTTTGCCTTTACTGGTACTGACTGTGGCAGCTTTATTTCCTTTTCAAAAACGCTTTTTATACAATAGTATTACCTGGTTTATTGGTATTATCTATAGCCTGGCTTTTGTGATGTGTGTAGCGGATATTCCACACTACGACCACTTCTATAGCCGATTAAATTCTATGATTTTTCAATGGCTGCATGCGCTGGATTTCGGCTTTAGCATGATCGCTGAAGAGCCGGTACATTATCTGTACTTCGGAATTTTTGTATTGATATGCTGGCTGTTTTTTAAAGTTATTTTCAGGCTGAAAAAACGGATATTGGATCAACCGGAAGAGATCAGCGGCAAATCTGCTCCATTGTCCCCCCCCCTTCCCCCCTCCAAAGGGGGAGTTTTATATCCCCCTTTGGAGGGGGCGAAGGGGGTGGACATAAAACTCTGGTGGCTCCTCCTTTCCAGTCTGATCTTCATGGGGCTTACCTTTCTGGGTATTCGTGGACGCATTGACGAAAAGTCGCCCATACGGGTAGGCACTGCTGCTTTTAGCAATCATGCGCTGCCCAATCATCTGGGACTAAACCCCGTTTTTACCCTAATGAAAAGTACGCTGAATGACCTGAAACCGGAAAACCAGACTATCCGCTTTATGGAAGACGAAGAAGCTATACGGCTATGTCGTGAGTACTTGCATGTTCCTGACAGTACTGATTTTGTATCGCCTATAGCTCGTCGTTTTGAGGCGAAGGGTGAAGCGCTTGACGCTAATGTGGTTTTGGTTTTACTCGAATCTATGTCGACCGCAAAGATGGGGCGCTATGGTAATCCTTATGGGCTTACGCCAAATCTGGATAGTCTGGCAGAACAGGGAATAAGTTTTGATCGCTTTTATACTGCCGGGATACATACGCATAACGGACTCCATTCGACCTTGTGCAGCTATCCGGCATTGATGAAAAAACACAGTATGAGTGTGGTTAATATTCCTCAATATGCCGGTATAGCCAATGTGCTGAAAAGTCAGGAATATAGCACCGTTCATTTTATGACTCATGATGCTCAATTTGATAATGCCGGTGGTTTTTTGAGTACCAATGGCTATGAAAGAGTGGTGTCGGAAGACGATTATCCGCAGGCACAGGTGAAAAGTACCCTCGGCGTGCCCGATCATATCATGTACGAGTTTTCTATTGATGTTTTAAATGAATTGCACGAAAGTGGACAGCCATTTTTCGCCAGCTATATGACCACTAGCGACCACATTCCTTACGTCATTCCCGATGATATTCCTTTTACACCGAAGCAGGCTTCCAAAGACCTGGCTATTGTGGAATACGTAGACTGGTCGGTACAGCATTTTCTGGAATTATGCCGGCAGGAAGACTGGTTTGAGAACACCTTATTCGTTTTTCTGGCAGACCATGGCAGGGCTATTGAGCCTACTTATGATATTGCCCTGAATTATCATCATTCACCACTGATATTTTATGCGCCACGACTGCTCGATAAAGCAGAAATTCGTCAGGACTTCGCTTTGCAGATGGATGTTTTTCCGACTATTATGGCAATGCTGAATCGTTCTTTTATAAATAATACTTTTGGTATAAATTTGTTGGAAGAGCAGCGTCCGTTTGCCTATTTTAGTGCGGATGATAAGTATGGCTGTTTGAATGATGCGTATTTTTTAATTGTCAATAATGAAGGTGATCGGTCTTTGTATGCTTATCAGAATAAGGATACCAGGAATTGCATAACTGAACAGCCCGAACTCAGCCGTGAAATGCAGCGATATACCGAGGCAATGATACAGACGGCACAATGGATGGTTTTGGAAGGAATGACGGGGGAAGAAGCGAGCGATTTTTAGACCCATGTCCAGTTAAGATGACCGAGCGAACCCGATAGGGCAAATGTCCGGTGGACATTTGAGTGAGGGAACCGCGATAGCGGATGGGATGGCGACTGATGCCAGCTTTCCCTTCGACTGCGCTCAGGGCAAGCCTCAAAATAAAAAAACCCAAACTCCAGTATACCGGAATTTGGATTCTCCAACTTGGAATATATGTAATTGAGCACGTTATTTCATTAACTTCACATAGAAGGTAGCCCCTTCTCCTGGCTCAGATTCTACCCATATTTTTCCATTCAGTGTTTTGATAATCTTCTTACAAGTTGCCAGTCCTATACCGGTGCCTTCGTAGTCTTTTTTGCTATGCAGGCGGGTAAAGACCTGAAAAATTTCGTCCTTATACTTTGGAGCAATACCGATGCCATTATCCTGTACAGCAATGATATAATGCTTTTCTTTTTCTGTAAAACTGATATTCACCACAGGTGCCACATCAGGTTTTTTGAACTTAATGGCATTCGATATCAGGTTTTGGAAGACCTGTTCCATATTGGCTGAAGAAGCCCTTACTGTCGGCATATTATCAGCTATATTCAACTCTACCTGATTTTCTTCCAATCGGAGGCGAAGGCTATTGCGTACCAATAACATGGTATCGCTGAGGTCTGTTTTCTTACCCCCGTCGTGTTCATTGCCACTTAGAGCAAACTCCAGCAAATCACTCAATAATGCCTGCATGTGTATACCTGCATTTTTGATAATCCCTACATACTCCTGTCCATTTATATCCAACTGATCGGAGTAATTTTGTTGTAGCAAAGTACCAAAACTGCTCATCATGCGCATAGGCTCTTTCAGATCGTGTGCTACCTTACCAGCAAATAATTCGAGTTCGCTTTTGGCTTCCTGAAGGATCGCCTGCTCACGATTGAGCCGTTCTATTTCCTGTGTCTGCTTTTCGTATTCGTATTGAGAACGGATCTGGGTAATGGTATTGATCTTTTCTTCATTAAAGAGCATTGCTCTCGTGTCTCCATGCTTTTTCTGATATTCAAAAGCTTCTTTATAATGACCAATATTGTAACAAGCCTGTGCTAAATTTTCGTATACAGATTCCAGCAAAGGCAGATAATTGGTTGCCTTGCTGATCGACAAACTTCTTGCATAATACTTAATGGCTTCTTCGTGTTTGTCCTCTCTGGCACAAACCTCTCCTATGCGATTGAGCGATTTGGCTTTACCTGCTTTGTCGCCCACTTTACTTTGCAATTCTAGGGCATTATTCAGATAAATCAGTGCCTTTTTATTGTCTCCAAGTGTTGAATATATTTCCCCCACCAGACTGTAGGCATGTGCCATTCCATACTTATCGTCAATCTCTTTAGTAATTTCCAGCGATTTGAAATAGTAGTCTAGTGCCTTGCCGTACTCGCCTTTCTTTTTATAAATATTGCCTGTATTGCTATAAGAATAGGCAATTCCGCTGCGGTTATTCAATTCTTCACGAATTTGTAAAGAACGTTGATGAAATTCGAGTGATTTATCGTGATCGCCCAATTTTTCATAGAGCAGCCCCACATTATTACAACAATCAGAAAGTTCAGTTTTCTGATCCAGCTCTTCTCTGATTTTTAAAGCTTTGATAAAGTAGTCCAGAGAACGGGCATATACTCCATAAGCCAGATAGATAGCGCCCAGGCAATTATAGGTCTTTGCCATACCGGGTGTATCCTTGATCTTTCGCCGAACTTTCAAGGATTTTTTGAAAACTTCTTCTGCTGCTTTAAAACTCCCCTGGTGCCAATGTATGATTCCAATGAGATTATAACTATCTCCAATACCGCCTTGAAAATTTTGCTTACAGGAAAGATGTAGTGCTTCCATAGCGTAGCAGAGGGCCTCCTGAGGTTCTTTTTTGTAAAGTGTCTCGGCCAATTGAATACGCAGTTCGATCCGGTTGATTTTGTTTTCTTCCAGATGAAGTGCCGTTTTTAAATCCGCTATGTTATCATTAGCTACAGCGTCTACCTTTAGAGGATACTTCATATTATGGTATTTTTGCTGCCGCTCCCACTTTGTATTTTACGAGCGTATTCCTCGAATAGTTTCAATAAAATCCACTTTTTTTAACAATTTTTGTGACATGAATCAAAATTTATTCTTAAAACTAGCTGCTATATCAGGTGTATTGGCTGTAGTGCTCGGGGCTTTCGGCGCACATAGCCTTGCCGGAATACTTGCAGAAAAGCAGTTAGATACATTTAAAACCGGCTCTCAATATCATTTTTATCACACATTGGCTTTACTCGGTGTGGCTATATTGCTTCGCAACAAGCCTGAACATAAATACTTAAAATGGGCTGCTCGTTTTTTTCTTATTGGTATTTTGTTGTTCTCAGGTTCATTATATCTTTTGGCATGTAAAGATATTTTTCAGCTTGGCGCAATGACAAAAATTATTGGCCCGGTCACACCTATTGGCGGTTTGTGTTTCATTATTGGCTGGATTATGTTAGCTTTGTATAAAGAAAAAGTATAACTATAAGTAAGTGCTAGGACTTAAGTGGTTAATTAAGTTATTGGTAATTGATTTTGCTTCGCAAAATCTTCCCCTTTACCAATCTCTAATCACCAATTACTATTTACTAATACATCGAAATGGCCAAAAACAATAGCTCTTATGACCTGTACGTACAGAAAATGCAGAAAATTGCTGATGTACGTAATTCTATTTCTATTTTAAACTGGGATAAGGAAGTAAATCTGCCTGCCAAAGGAGGCGCTACTCGTTCTCGTCAGGTAGCTACCTTAGCTGGTATTGCGCATGAAATGTTTATTTCTAAAGATTTAGGCATTTTGCTGGAAAAGCTGAATGAAGGAAATAATCTGGATGAAAAACAACGCAGAAATGTAGAACTGTCTTATAAGGACTACCGCAAATCGCTCAAATATTCTACAGATTTTGTTGTTCGATTGTCCAATCTGACTTCTGAGGCTTATCATGCCTGGAACAAAGCCCGATCAGAAAATAATTTTGATCTTTTTAAAGAGGCTTTCGCCAAAGCAGTTGACATAAAAAAAGAAGAGGCGGAATTACTGGGCTACGAGCATCATCCATACGATGCCCTGATGGATATGTATGAGCCGGGTTCCAATACTGCCGATACCGATGTCTTGTTTAAGGATGTTCGTGAGCAATTAGTAGATTTTGTTCGCGAAATTCGTAATAAACCACAGGTAGAAGATGGTTTTATGCGTAAATTTTATGAAAAAGACAAACAGTGGCAACTCGGTTTGGATGTCTTGAAAAATATGGGTTACGATTTCGATGCTGGCCGACAAGACATCTCTACCCATCCATTTACCACCAATTTCTCTGCCGAAGATGTGCGTGTTACTACACGTATTGATGAAAATGATTTTGGAAATATGGTATGGAGCTGTATTCATGAAGGCGGTCATGCGCTTTATGAACAAGGTCTTCCGCCCGAGCAATATGGTTTGCCATTGGGCAATTACCTGTCTCTCGGCATCCATGAATCGCAGTCAAGAATGTGGGAAAATAATGTTGCCAGAGGACTCCCCTACTGGAAAGCACATTACAAAAAAATACAAAAACTCTTCTCCGAAAATTTGAATGATGTCAGCCTTCTAGGTTTTTATAAAGCTATTAATCGGGTCAATCCTAGTCTTATACGTACAGAAAGTGATGAACTCCACTATCATTTTCATGTATTGATCCGTTACGAAATAGAAAAAGGTCTGATGGAAGGCAGTCTCGATTGTGCCGATCTTCGAGAAATATGGAATAGTAAATATAAGGAGTACCTAGGCGTAGATGTGCCGGACGATAATCATGGCGTATTACAGGATATTCACTGGTCGCATGGTAGTTTTGGTTATTTCCCGACTTATTCGATGGGTAGTTTTTATGCTGCGCAATTTTATAAACAAGCCGAAAAAGACATTCCAAATTTAACAGAAAAGATCGAAGCGGGTGATAATACTCCCCTACTTCACTGGCTCAGAGAAAATATTCATCAATATGGTCGTCAGTACACAGCAGATGAATTGTGTAAACGCATTACAGGGGAGAAATTGAACTTCCGCTATTTCATGGAATATGCGCAAGAGAAGTATTCTGGGATTTACGGTTTATAAACACAAACATGAGACATCTCGAATTTTGAACTTCGGAATGTCTCATGTTTTCTTCATGTTAAAATATATCTACCCTGCCAGCTTAAATCGTACTGGCAAATTAAATTTCACCCTGACTGGTTGACCATCCTGCTCTCCGGGCACCCATTTGGGCATAGCACCGACGACCCTCAATACTTCTGCATCACAGTGCTTTTCGATACTACGAACAATTTGTGCATCACTTAAAGAGCCATCTTTCTCTATGATAAAAGATACCACAACCATACCCTCGATACCCGCATCACGGGCTTCTTTAGGATACTTGATGTTAGAATAAATATGCTGTAACAGTTGTTTATCCGCACATTTTTTAATTCCGCCCTTTGAACCAGTAGAAATCTCACAGCCCGGAAAGCGAGGCATCTCATCGACAATAGTATAAACAGTATTATCCTCTCTATCCGACTGCCCAATGACTACAGGGGTATTTTCGGTAGAATTATCCACTTTTAGACTGATTTCAGACTGCTCAACAACTTCGTCCACGACGGTATCCCGACAGGAAAAGACAATAAACATGAGCATGAGGAGTGGTATAAAGAGGGTATATTTCGTTAGTGCGTGTTTCGGTGATTGCGTTTTTGTCATCATTGCAATACGTTTTTTTAATTGTGAATGATTAAAATTATTTGCCAAACGAAAGCCGGGCAAAGCATAGGTCAGCAAAAAGCGTCCGTAGTGCACCGTCGGGACAGTTTTGATGACTGCTGCATCCGCCAAATATTCATGGACATTGCGAATGGCATTTTTGTATAAATAAACTAAAGGATTGAACCAGAACAGAATAATGAGTACTTCCGCCAGCAAAATATCCAGCGTGTGTCTGCCTTCTATATGGGTTTGCTCATGACGAAGCACCTGCTCCCATTCTTTTTCATTCAAATCCGTTTTTTGAGATACAAAGAAATAATTCAGGAAAGAAAAAGGAGCATGCTCGTATTGAGTGTATACTTGTTTGTAATTTCCTTTCGGAAAAATAGTGCTACCTCTGAACAAGCGTAGTATTCCTGCTATACCGGTCAGGAAACGAAACAGGAAAAACAATACACCAGCTTTGTAGATTAGCATTAATAGTCCTCCAGTAGAATAGCCCGACTCATTAATGATTGTCCCTTCTGCCAAGACAGTAATTTCGCTTAAATAAACCGTCAGACCAGCAATAGCAGCAGGTTTTTCAGTCGGAATAAAATCAATAGCCGGAATCAATAAGCCCAATAGTAAAGTTCCAATCAGGTAAAGTCGGTTGATACTGAAAAACGTTTCTTTCTTCAGTAAAACAGTATACAAAAGATAGAAAAACAACCAGCAAAGTCCGGTTTCCAGGATATAATTAGGCGTCATTTTCTTCGTCTTTTTCAGTTTGATCCAATTGCTTCAGCATGTCATTCAGGTCTTTCAAATCGATGTCGTTTTCCTTGGCCAGAAAAGAAACCAGCCTATTGACAGAACCATCAAAATAATTACTGACTAAGCCTTTCAAGGTCTGTCGGGAATAGTCTTCCTTGCTAATAAGCGGAAAGTATTCGTAGGTGCGCCCATAGGCTTTATGACCAACAAAACCTTTATTATTCAAGATGCGAACAACTGAGGTAATGGTGCTTCTGGGCGTGTCTGGTTCACCTAGTTCTTCTATGATATCCCGCATAAGACAACGCTCCAGTTTCCAGATGATCTGCATGACTTGTTCTTCTACTTTGGTCAGTTTTTTCATTTATTGACTTATTTTAACGCCAAATGACGTATTTTTAAGCTTTATGGCGTAAAAATACGTTAAACATTTTAAAAAGTCAAGGAATTACTAATATTAGCTATCATGGAGTGGCTGGAGAGGTATTAAAAGAAGCTATTCACTTAGGTGAATACGAAAAGGGATACGAAAACAAACTGGTACAGGCTGACCTTTATGTTTGCCCGGAATCCAAGTAGGCATATTGCAGATAAGCTCTTCATACATAACTGTCAATTCATTGGGACCTCGAAGTTTTTTGATATGGGTGATACAACCATCTTTTTCTACGACAAAGGAAATTACAACCAAACCATCAATACCATTTTCACGGGCAATTGTAGGCACTTTAAGTTTTTTGTACATATATTCCAACATCTTCTTCTCCGCGCATTTCTTCTTCTCTACATCAGTACTTCCTATATCTTCACAACCAGGAAAACGTGGCATTTCTTCCACAATGGTATAAATTTTATCACCATATGCATCGACTTCTGGACAATGATCAGATTGTGCAAAACAAATAGTCGTAAACAACAAAGTAATAATAGTCGATGTATACTTCATAATTAAGGATGTGGATTAGCATTTGATTTACCTCCTATTTTTCAGATGCGTAGAACCAATTCTTTGGTGTAATAAGAAAAGGAAATAATGAAAAATTACTTCGCATAACTTGTACATTTTATTCATCCCTCATTCCTTAGCCTTTACGATTCGGATTATCCTTCAAAAAGCTACCCCAGTCTGAATATTTTTTCTGTCCGCCTAAGGGGCTTTTTTGCTGATAATAATGACAAATAGCCGTAGCCAAAGCATCCGTAGCATCTAAGGGATATTCTTTGAGCTTTACTTTCAAAATGTTTTCCAGCATGGCAGCCAGTTGTTCTTTGGAAGAGTTGCCGCTTCCTGTGATGGATAGTTTTATTTTTTTGGGTGAGTATTCTGTTACTTCTACATCATTGGTAATAGCAGCAGCAATAGCAACGCCCTGCGCCCGACCAAGCTTGAGCATAGATTGTGGATTTTTGCCGTAAAACGGCGCTTCGACAGCCATTTCTTTGGGTTTATATTTTAAAATTAATTCTTCTACGCCTTCAAATATTCTTTTCAATTTGAGTGGATGGGTGTCCAGTTTGTCCATGCGTAATACGCCAATGTCTAGCAGGCGTACGTGTTTGCCTACGATCTCAATGATGGCATAGCCCAATACGTTTGTGCCTGGGTCGATGCCGATATATCGGTATGAGGGGATGTTTTTATCTGCCATTTATTAAAGTTTTCGCATCTTGTGTTGGTTTTACAGTATCACCTTCCAAAATTGTACATTTTAGCCTTTGTACTTTTAATGGATTTCTTACAACGAGTACCTCTGACTGAGATCTGCCTTCATTTTTTTCATTCGATAAAAAAACGAAGCAAAAAAATCTCGCACAAAAAAACTCCTCCGTCAGACACTTTTTGTGCAGGCCATCGCCACACATAGCAAATGAATTCCTAAAGCATTGCTGTACGATGCCTATTATCCGAGTGTTTATGTAAAACATATCGTATAGAAAACGGGTTCAAATTTACTCAAAATTCGTCAGTCTTTGGGCAACTTAAAAGATACAGTCAAACAACAATTACGCAAGGGAAAGCGAGTAGTCGATTATGTACGTAAACGTAGACGGCTTAATCTATTGATCAAATTGGTTTTGTTGAGCTTGTTAGGTTGGGCTTTGTATGTTCAGATTGTTGCCCGAGAGAATGTAAGTGCTATCTGGACTACCTTTTCGGAAGAGTTGCAAAATGGGAATATAAACCTGTTGATTCTAGCTTTTTTACTGATGCCTGTCAACTGGTCGCTGGAGACGATTAAGTGGCAGAAGCTGGTGCATCATATAGAAGTTGTTCCTTTCTGGCGGGCTTTTAAAGGTATTATGGCGGGTGTTACTTTGTCGATCTTTACGCCCAATCGTGTGGGGGAATATGGTGGGCGAATACTCGTTGTCAAACCAGAAAATAAAATATCGACCGTAGTGGCTTCTCTGGTTGGTAGTTTTAGTCAACTGACAACTCTATTGGTATTGGGCTTGGCTGGCTTGACCTATTTTTTGTATCAGGTCATACAGCCGGATCAATTGGTGATGTTCGGTACATCGGTTTCAGCAATATTGCTGGCTATTATGTTGGTCTTTTTTTATTTAAATGTAGAATTGGTCATCCCCATTTGTAAAAAGATACCTTACGTACGTCGCTTTGTGAAACATATGGTCGTACTTCAGCACTACGATACCAAGACATTATTTAATGTTCTTCTATTATCTACCGGGCGCTATTTGGTGTATTCCCTCCAATATTATCTGATTCTTCAATTCTTTGGGATAGAGCTTTCACTGTTGCTAGGGCTAGCTAGTATTGCCTTGATCTTTTTTGTGCAAACTAGCGTACCACTTCCGCCTATATATGGTTTGGCAGTGCGGGGCAATGTTGCGCTTACTGTCTGGGGTTATTTCACCGCCAATACACTGGGTATTCTCTCTTCTACTTTTGGTTTGTGGCTTATTAATGTCATTCTGCCAGCTCTTGTTGGGATGGTTTTTATTAGTAGTGTTAATATTATGAAGTCTTTTGGATATGGGGAGTGATTCGTTGATTCGTTGATTCGTTGATTCGTGATTCGTTGATTCGTTGATTAAAATAATTGTATTGTCTACCACCAGAAAAATTCTGCATATTGATATGGATGCTTTTTACGCATCTGTAGAGCAACGGGATAATCCTGAATTGCGGGGTAAGCCTATTGCCGTTGGTGGCGGGGGTAACAGAGGGGTTACGACAACTGCCAGTTATGAAGCTCGTAAATTTGGTGTGCGGTCTGCTATGCCGGGCTATAAAGCGAAACAACTTTGCCCTCAACTCATTTTTGTTAAACCCAGATTTCATGTGTACAAAGAAGTTTCTCTTCAGATCAGGGAAGTATTCAGGGAATATACCGACCTCATAGAACCGCTTTCGCTGGATGAAGCTTTTCTTGATGTTACTGAAAATAAAAAAGGGATTCGCTATGGAATGGAGGTTGCCAAAGCGATCATGAAGGAAGTCGAAGTCAAAACCCAGTTGACTTGCTCTGCCGGTGTATCTTATTGTAAATTTCTGGCAAAGGTAGCTTCCGGCATGAATAAACCTAACGGGCTGACCATCATCACGCCTAGTCGAGCTGAAAAGTTTTTGGAAAAACTGCCGGTAAAAGACTTTTTTGGTGTAGGCAAAGTAACTGCCGCCAAGATGGAGAAAATGGGTATTCTGACTGGTGCCGACTTAAAAAAGCGAGATCAACTGGAATTGACAAGACATTTTGGTAAGCGAGGTCGTTTTTATTATAACATCGTGCGAGGAATAGACAATCGCCCTGTTAATCCGAGTCGGATACGTAAGTCTTTGGGAGTAGAACGAACATTGGAAAAGGATTTGAGTAAACTGGAAGACATTCAGCCTGTTCTGCTAAAGATTATTGAAGAATTTTGCTTGCGACTTAGCAGAGCCGATAATTATGGCAGAACGATCACACTCAAATTAAAAACCAGCGATTTTCAGGTATTGACCAGAAGTCACTCACAGGATTATTACATCAAGGACAAAACAATGATTAGTAGTATTGCTCATAAACTGCTTAGAGAAAACATGCATGCCTTTGATAGTATTCGACTAATAGGGTTGACCGCCTCTAATCTCGAAAAAGAACAAGATAATCCGCCTGATCTTCAACTTAGTTTTGATTGGACATAATATGGATGCTTGTTAACGTTCTACATCTTCTAAAACCACTTCTACTTTGACACCACGATACTGATCTTTTTCTTCACTTCCTTCCGTCGCCGGATAAGCATAAATACGCGTATCAACATTCATATCACTTAATGCTTCTGTCTCTTCTAATAAGGTTTTGAGCCCATAAGCTCTCAGGAAAGCCAATTTAGCATTATTGAGCTTCGCTTTATCTTTTAAATAAATAGGCGTTAATTTATCATTTAAATAAAAGTTCACTGTCCCATTCTCTTTATAAACCTGAGGAAATTGCCCATACTCACCTTTGTAGCTTGCACGTTTGGCTGGTATGGCATCAGTATAACCAGAGATATTGATATAGACATTAGCACTTGGGTGCAAATATTTTTT
The DNA here is from genome assembly GCA_020627965.1 of Saprospiraceae bacterium. Taxonomy (GTDB): domain Bacteria; phylum Bacteroidota; class Bacteroidia; order Chitinophagales; family Saprospiraceae; genus JAHDEO01. Next base: position 13,950 of record JAHDFX010000083.1, read on the forward strand.
CAGATTGGTTTGCAGGCTTTTTTGTATTGTCTCGCCTAAGGTCTGAGCAGCCTTAGAAGTGGTTGGTACATATCTCCCTCCTGGATAATCTAAAGACGACAGGTTTCCCTTTTCGGTAAATTCATAAGCGTACTCTGCTACGAGGTCAACGGTTTTATCGTCTTGAGTTTTTTTCTTAAATTTAAATATAGGCTGAACGGGATTTTTAGACGATGTTTCCTGATTCAAAGCTTTGAAACTTTGCTCCATTTTTTCCTGAATCTTATTTTGCTTTTCTTTTACTTCAATAAAACTAATTGTCTTTTCATCTTTCTTTTCTACAGGAGGTGGTGTCTGTACAACAGGCTCAGGAGGTGGCGGTCGATTCATGATAGCCCCAATAATACCAGAGAACAATGCCATTATACAAATAATGACAGGTAGAAAAATATTGATGGTACTAATCGTGTTTACGCCTTCATTTTTGAGCTTTCCAGGAAGATCAAATGCCAATATAACAAGGCTCAATAGCATAGAAACAGCGAGAATGACAGCAATAATAAAATGGAATCCTTCTGGAACGGGTAATAGATAAGATATTATATAAAACAAAAAAGCAGGAATAATCAAGAAGCCTAATATCATCGGTTTTGCTTCGTTGTTGTTATTCATGTCAACTTCTGCTTCTCTGCCTCCCTCCATTTGTACTTTTCGTCTCGACGGGTGAGCAAAATACATGTAAGCCAATACCAATCCGGCTAATAATACAATGTGGTTAAAAACTGAAACACTCATTAATTTCCCATTTTGTGAAGTAAAGCATACTTCTGTTCCCTTATATATAGTTTTATCTTATTCAGATTTATTACGTTAAAAAACTATAAAAGTTTCAAAAAATAAAATTTTTTTTAATTTAATTTGTTTAAAAATATTTTCTTTTTAAAATGTCGTCTTCTAAGTATCTATTTATCAAAACATAAGACTACTAAGCAATGATATTAAAACATAAATAAACTCAACTTTTTTCTTGCGAGAAATGTTTCAATGGTATTAAATCACATAATGATGTTCCCATGAAACATATACATTTCTTATTTTTTCTCCTTTTACTTATTTCTTGTAAAAATGATACAGCCTTTTATAAACATGAGCTGACTGAAAGTGCTTATCAATTCTTTGAAATAGATAATGAAAGAGATACCATACTCAGAAGTAAAGAAGGTGTTACGATTCACATCAAAAAGAATACTTTTTCGGATGAAGGTGCAATAAAACTCAGGTTTGCAGCTATACTGAGCAAAGCAGATATGATCGAACATCAAATGTACACCGTCGATCAGGATGGCGGTATGCTTGAAAGTGGTGGTATGTTTCAATTACAAAACATGAGTAGCCCTGATGAGCCATTCAATAAAGCTGTTCGACTGGAAATTCCTGCTGAGTACGTAAATAACAAGATGACTAAATATACCTTAGCAAATCCTGCAGAAGGACTTGCATGGACTAATAGCGGACAGGACATTGACATCTTACATACTAAGGATATGAACCGCGGGAAAAAACTATTCAATAAACATTGTACGATGTGCCACGATGCCGATTTAAGGAAAGATTTGACTGGCCCTGCTTTGGGCAATGTTCATTTGCACAGATCGGAAGAATGGTTGGTCCAATTCACTAAAAACTCAGGGAAACTAATTGCAGAGGGCGACCTTGTTGCTAATTGCCTCTGGTTTGAATGGAACAAATCTGTTATGCCTTCATACCCTTCTCTCAGCAACCAGGAAATTATTAACATTTACAAATACATCGCCAATGAAAGCCAAAAACAAAAGATCAGCAGAAATGAAGTAAGCTTTACCCAGACATGCGACACGACTGCTATTAAAACTGCTGAGTCTTCAGGAGACCGTTCACAGCAACACAGCCATTACAGCAATCCTATATATGAAATAATTTTACCTGATGCTCAATGGACAAACATTGATTATTTATTGAAATTTGAAACTGAAATAACACCAATTAAATTGGAAATGCAAACGCCATATAAAGACCTGACGATTATGCTCTCTTTTCAGGAGCGTAATACAGTTATTCCGTTTGAAACCAGTAAGGAGACACCTGGCACTTACCAGTTACTGAACTTTCGTAATTACGAGCAAATAACTTTCCCTATTGGAGAAAAAGTAAATATTATTGCTCATGCTGGCGAACCTATTAAATATTTCAAGGTCATTGAATACACACCCAAAAAACAAGATAATGTTATAAAACTTAGTCTTGACATTGGCAGTCAAAAACAATTCATTCAAGCGATAGAGCGTTTGTAAATGGAAAGGGAATTACACTTATAACACTATGAAAAAAATACTCATCATTAATGGTCACCCTGACAAAGAAAGTTTCAATTTTGCTTTGGCAGATGCTTATCGTAAAGGTGCTGAAACATCAGGTGCGGAAGTACAACAGATCAATATCAGGGAACTCGATTTTAATCCTAATTTACAATATGGCTACCGGAAGAGAACCGAGCTGGAACCCGACCTCCTGGATGCCCAGAAAAAAATTAAATGGGCGGAGCATATCGTTTGGCTGTATCCCGTCTGGTGGGGTTCTGTACCAGCCATTATGAAAGGCTTTCTTGACAGGGTTTTACTGCCCGGATTTGCCTTTAAAAAACGGGAAGGTTCTCTTTTCTGGGATCGTTTTCTCAATGGTAGAAGTGCACGCATTATTTGCACAATGGATCAGCCGACCTGGTTTTATGTACTGTTCAATGGAGCGCCTAGTCATAAAGCCATGAAAAAACTAACCCTGAAGTTTATCGGGATAAAAAAAGTGCGCATTACTCCTATCGGTCCTATACGCTTGTCTACAGATAGCTTTCGGGCTAACTGGCTGAAGAAGGCAGAACAATTGGGCAAACGCAATGCATAAAGAATAAGACTACAGGAAGTTCCTGAAAAAAGGTCTAAAAAAATTCAATGAACTATGAATCTAACTTACAGAAAACTTCAACCAAGTGAATCTGTGATGTATCGTAACATCCGCCTCGAAAGTCTGAGAAACTTCCCTGATAGTTTTTGCTCAGATTATGCCGCTCAGGAAGCAAAACCTAAGTTGGGTTTTCAGGAATACATTGAGCAGGAAAATAATACAAGATTCATTATAGGCGTTTTTGACCAAGATCAACTCATTGGCATTTGTGGGTTTTATCAGCACCCGGATTGTAATATGCAGCATCGGGGAGAAATCATACAAATGTATGTAAAGCCCGGGCATCAGGGCAAAAGTATAGGCAAACATCTTATTGAAAAAACGTTGGAAGAAGCTTTCAGTCTTTCCGCTGTTGAACAAGTAGAACTCGGCGTTTTATCTACGGCTCCGGCTGCCAGCAGGCTTTACGACAGAGTTGGTTTCAAAGAATATGGCTTTCAACACAATTGTTTTAAGACCAATGGCGAATACATACACCAACGTATGATGGTCATGCACAGAAGAGATCATGAAAAGAAATAGAGTTCATTATACTTTTTATATTTTAATAACAATAGCTATTGGTCTATTTTCCAGAAGTTCATGGATACCTGAATTAATTTATCCTTATCTTGGAGATGTGTTGTACGCCTTGATGTTTTACTTCATCATTGGCTGGCTATTCCCTCGAATGGAGATATACAAAGTAGCTTTGTATAGCATTGCTTTTTGTTTTTTGATAGAGATCAGCCAACTTTGTCAGGCAGACTGGTTGAATAATATTCGTGCCTACCAGCTAGGCAGTCTGATATTGGGCAAAGGCTTTTTATGGAGTGATCTTCTCTGTTATATGCTGGGTGGTGGTTTAGGGGCATTAATAGAAAAACGATTACTAAATATAATGTTTGTTAATGACTAAGCTTGACTTATGAATAGTGACATACCTTTTTATGATATAATTATAGTAGGTGCTGGACTTTCAGGCATTGGTGCTGCGTATCATATACAAAGCAAATGCTCTGACAAAAGCTATGCTGTACTGGAAGCCCGTGCATCTATGGGCGGTACTTGGGATTTATTCAAATATCCAGGTATTCGTTCCGATTCGGATATGTATACGCTGGGCTTTTCTTTCAACCCCTGGAAAGACCCAAAAGCGATTGCTGATGGACCGGCTATTCTTAAGTATATCCATGAGACGGCTGAAAAATTCGGCATTGATAAAAAAATAAAATTCAACCACAAGGTCATGGCTGCCGACTGGTCGAATACAGATAAAAAATGGACTTTAAATATCCATAAAAATGATGGTATAAAACACGCCACTATACAATGTAATTTCCTCTTCATGTGTAGCGGTTATTATAGTTATGAAGGCGGTTATAATCCGGCTTTCTTAAAACAAGATAGCTTTGAGGGAAGGATTTTACATCCTCAAAAATGGGATACCAATCTGAATTATGACAATAAAAAAGTAGTCGTCATTGGCAGCGGTGCAACGGCCGTTACACTCGTCCCTGAAATGTCTAAGCGTGCCGAAAAAGTAACAATGCTGCAACGCTCTCCCTCTTATATTCTCAACCTTCCCAGCGAAGACAAAGTCGCTAATTTTCTAAAAAAAATATTGCCTGCGAAATGGGCGCATAGCTTATCACGCTGGAAAAATATTGTAGTGAGCCTTATGTTGTATAAGGCTTGTCGGCGTTGGCCCAATATGATGCGTAAACTCTTACAGAAAGGTGTTAAAAAAGAATTAGGAGACCAATACGAAGCCAAACACTTCACCCCAAAATATAATCCCTGGGATCAGAGACTTTGCCTCATTCCTGATAATGACCTGTTTAAAGCCATCAAAGAAGAAAAGGCTGATGTAATTACCGATACCATCAACCAATTTACACCAAAAGGCATCCTACTGGATTCAGGCAAAGAACTGGAAGCTGATATTATTGTTACCGCAACGGGTTTAAAAGTACAATTATGTGGTGGTATGACGATTTCTATTGATGGAAAATTGATGGACTCTTCACAAGCGCATACCTACAAGGGAGTGATGTTTAGTGATGTACCCAATTTTGCGCTGGCTGTCGGTTATACCAATGCTTCCTGGACATTGAAATGCGAACTAAATTGTCACTTTGTAACAAAAGTGATCAATTATATGGATAAGCATAATTACAGCACCTGCACACCACGTTTTGACCATACAGTTTTTGAAACGGAACCACTTCTGGACTTCGATGCAGGCTACATTAAACGAGCCAATAATATACTTCCCAAACAGGGATCAAAGGCTCCCTGGAAAGTATATCAGAATTATTTGAAAGATATTTTTTCTTTGAAATACAGTGATGCAAAAGACAAGTACTTAGAGTATCAGTAAGAAGATTATGTCATGAACAATTCATTGTGGTTTTTAGTCATTCTATGCTGCTTTCTTTCTCAGCTTACCTACACTCAAGGGCTATACGACCAAATGGTTTATTAGACTCTGTTGTAGGATTAGTTATCTATTACAATGAAGATGGACACGACTTCAGAGAACATGACTTCTCCTGTTATAGCTACGATGAGAATGACCGACTTATTGAAATTAATTATTATCCATATGCGGATAGATATTTGTACAGTAAAGAGATATATCATTATAACGATTTAGGACAAGTTGATTCTATGACAGTCCTCTGTGACGGAAGTGCCTTTGGAGGGACAAAACGAGATTCTCTTATTTTTTGCTGGGGATATTCTTTTACATTTGATTCTTTAGGAAGAAAAATTTCAAAATCTCCTGTAAATCCATGGCATACCAGAAATAGTAAAGAAGTTTATTATTATGATAAACATGATCGTATATACGAAAAACTTCAACATCATGGCTATGCAAGAAGTGGTTGTGTAATAGACTCTAGTCAAAAAAATTATTCTCATACCTACTTTTATTATTATGAAAATGAATTGTATCAATATCTGTACAAAAGGTCGTTTTCAACAAGTAAAGGTGAGGAACCGATAATGGCCCCTTACTATTTTTTGATAAAATATGAATACGAATAACAAGTTATCATATCTAAAATATCTATATTTTTCAATGTTCGCAAATTATCGCATTTTTAATTAATTTTACCAACCAACACACTAAAATACATTATAAAACATCCTAAACCCTTCCAAGCCATGCCTAATCACACCCTTAGTAGCTATACTGTTTGTGCTGTGCTGTCACTGCTGATGTATTCCAGTGCTTATGCTCAACTACGTACAGCTGATATTGACAGCTCTGTCGGTTTTTCTATAAATGGTATTCACCCTGATGGAAGGCTAGGCTTTTATGTCAGCCATATAGGAGATATCAATGCCGACGGACTGGATGACATCTCTGTCTGCGCTCCCTGGGCTGTACCTGATACGATCAATGAAACTGGTGAAGTTTATATCATTTTTGGACACAATAACCTTACTGATACTACCTTTGACTTGAATACACTCAATGGTCAAAATGGGTTTAAAGTAAGGGGTGTAAATGAAGAAGACAGACTAGGATACGGTGGTGCGCAAGCTGCTGGAGATATAAATAATGATGGAATTGATGATCTTATCATTACCACTCCATACACCGATCCTGAGCCTGATAGCCTCAATACGGGCAGTGCTTACATTATCTTCGGGAAATCAGATACTTTTCCTGCCAATATAAATCTGGAAACGCTTGATAACACGACAGGCTTAACCCTAAATGGAACTAATTATTGGGACAATTTTGGTACAATAGGAGGCGCTGCAGGAGATATAAATAATGATGGAATTGATGATTTTTTTGTTACCGCAGATGATACAGATTTCAATGGTCTTTCCAGTGGAACAGTCTATGTCATTTATGGAAAAGAAATTTTCCCCGATACATTAGATGTAGATACCCTTCATCTTGAACATGGTTTTCTTATCAATGGAAAAAATGCAACAGACAATGTCGGCATAGCAGCCAATCGACTAGAAGATATTAATGGCGACGGAATAAACGACCTTGCAGTAGGTGCTTTTCATGCCAATAACGATACCGGCGCAGGATATGTTATCTTTGGTAGAAACAATAACTTTGAAGATACTATTAATGTTGGTGATCTAGATGGCTCTGAAGGTTTTACGCTATTAGGACAAACACCTGGCGACCGTAATGGAATAGCTATAGGTGATGCTGGTGATATAAATAATGATGGCATCCACGATGTTTATATTAGTGCGAGCAGAAAAACTGTTAATAATGTAGCTTTTGCAGGATGCACTTACATTATTTATGGTCAGCCACATCATGCCTCAACTATATATCTGGATAATATAAATACTGATATTGGATTCAGAATTAATGGTAGTGAGCCTGTACAATTTTCCGGCAACTCTGTTCAAGGACTAGGAGATGTGAACCAGGATGGTCTAGACGACTTGCTTATTGGTGCTTTCTTTTCTTCTAAAGGAAAAAATAGAAATGGGGCAACGTATATCGTTTTTGGTCGAAACCGAAACTTTCCAAAACAGGTTTACCTGGATCAAATGCCTGGAGACGAATCTCTCACTATTATAGAAGATGCTGCTTTTGCACGCCTGGGATTTCGGGTTGGCGGTGGCGGAGATTTTAATGGAGATGGTATAAACGATTTTATTATTGGTGCTGATTATGGAACTGGTTTCACCCCTGGCTCACCAGGAAAGGCTTATGTTATTTATGGTTCACCTAGATTATCTATAGACACTGCTTGCCAACAAAAAAACTATACTGCTCTGAGAGCATTATATCTGAATACAGATGGAGATAACTGGCTAAACAATACAGGCTGGCCCAATGCTGATTTTTTCAACGCTAATACTGATCATCCAGATACCGTGGCATTGGATAACTGGCATGGAATTACTACCGATACACTAGGTAAATGTGTTATCAATGTTGACCTGACCAATAATAATTTGACTGGTTATATTCCGCCTGAAATAGGCTTACTTGATGATTTAAAGACTTTTTTACTGCTAGACAGTAATTTATTGGGGGGTACTATTCCAACAGAAATCACGAACTTGTACGACCTTGATTATTTAAACCTTGCATCCAACCAGCTGGAAGGCAACATTCCGTCATTTGGCAGTGACCATAGTTTGCGTGCATTAAATCTGAGTAATAATTTATTAACAGGATCAATTCCAGAAAGTATTGGACGGCTGAATAATCTCATCTTTTTAAACCTAAAGGATAATGACCTGAGTGGTTGTTACCCTCTTGAATTATCAGGACTTTGTGAACAGCTTTCTCTAAGTGTTTTTGATTTTTATATCGGTAGTGGTAATAATTTTACAGCAGATTGGAATCGCTTTTGCAATTACGAAGAAGGGGCTTGCTGTGCTAGCTCTATACTTTTGGAGAATGATATTTTTTCCAACTCATATGAAGCCAGTAACAAGATCATTATTAATAGCAACATTCCTTCAGTTAATACCTTTGAACTAAAAGCTGGCGAAACCATCAAAATGGGAATTAATTTCTCCATCTCCTCCGAGACTGACTTTTCTGCAAGAATTGGAGCTTGTAATTAAGTAAAGCAGAAAATATCATATACCTGACTAAATACATAGATTATACATTATCAGTCAGTAAAGTATGTACAAATAAAAAAATATGCGTCTTATAGGGTTGCATATCCCTCCCGAATAGGTTAATTTTAATCTTTTTACACCAATTATCATTATAAGAATGAAAACTTTCCTCCAAACACTCATGTGTTGCATGATGTGCGTATGCCTATATGCCAACAACATGATTTCACCACTTGCCAACACCGCCTCCTATCAAACCTGTCCCCAAGATTCACTGGCACTTGTTGCTCTGTATAATGCCACTAATGGGCCAAACTGGAATAATCCCTGGGATTTGTCTCAGCCAATGTCTACATGGTCTGGCGTTCAAACCAATGCCGCTGGCTGCGTAACAACACTTTGGTTAATTAACAATAACCTGAGTGGAAGCTTACCCCCCGAAATTGGCGACCTGACGAGTCTGACTGACCTCCAGCTCAATGACAATCAGCTTACGGGGAGCCTACCCGCAGAAATGGCTAATATGAGCAGTTTGCTGTACCTTATTATTAACAATAACCAGTTGAGCGGTTGTTATGATCCCGCTTTGTCAGCTTTATGCACACAGCTTGATCCTTTATTATCAAATAATTTTTTCATTAGTAATGGTAATAATTTTGATGCTACCTGGAATGACTTCTGTAATATGAATGCTGGTGAATGTGTACCATGTACTGGCGATTATCAGGCATTAGTAGACCTATATAATGCTACTGATGGGCCAAACTGGACAGTAAGCTGGGATTTAACACAGCCCATGAGCACCTGGAATGGTATAACGCTGGATGCTAATGGTTGTGTAACAGAGATTGTACTCATCAATAATCAACTTACAGGTTATATTCCTTCAGCTATTGGAGACATCCCTAATTTGATTAAATTATGGTTGATTAATAATCAATTGTCTGGTACTATTCCGGCTTCCATTGGCAATTTGGATAATTTGGCCGACCTACAACTCAACGGAAATCAACTAAGCGGCAGTATCCCGGCAGGCTTGGCGACTTTATCTGGTTTGACTGTTCTTGCATTGAATGACAATCAACTCAGTGGTTGCTATGATAGTGATCTAAGTAATCTGTGCAGTCAGCTTTCTGCTATTTCTAATAATGATGCCAGTATTAGCAGTGGTAATAGTTTTGATGCCAGTTGGTCTGACTTCTGCATACTTGGTTCAGGGGCATGTCCGCCTTGTAGCCTTGGAGACTCTTTGGTGCTTGTCGATTTATATAATTCTACAGACGGTGCCAATTGGGATAATAATATCCAACTCTGGGACCTTACACAGCCAATGAGTACCTGGTCGGGGGTTACGCTTAATGCCGATGGCTGTGTTAGTGAATTGGATCTGACTGGCTATGCCCTTAACGGAGTACTTCCTCCGTCTATTGGAGATTTGAGTGAACTCACCAAATTATTTATTCCGTATAATTTCCTTACAGGTACTTTACCCGCCGAATTAGGCAACCTAAGCATGCTAACCGAACTTCGTGTAGATCATAATGCATTTGTTGGTTGTTATGCTCCTGCTTTGTTGAGCTTGTGCGGACAATTAACGAACGGTAGCAATACTAATATTAGCGAAGAAAATAATTTTGATATTCCCTGGGAAGATTTTTGTAGTACTGGTATTTGCAATTCTTGTCCTATTTCATTAGCGCAAAGCAATGCAATTTCAACAGGATTATTCCAAGCCGATTATAATGTTATTTCCACAGGTACCATACTAACTGGCGGTGATGTACAATTCAAAGCAGGTACGATTATCTGCCTCGATAAAAATTTCACCGTAGAACCTGATGCCGACTTCTCTGCCGAGATAGAAGGTTGTGGAAATTAAGAACGTGTTTAAATTTCCATGATTAGGTTACTTACCCTTTTTGCCATATTCACTAAAATGCTTAAAACCAGTATCTT
>JAHDFX010000084.1 GCA_020627965.1 Saprospiraceae bacterium
TTATTGTGTTATTGTGTTATTGTGTTATTGTGTTATTGTGTTATTGTGTTATTGTAAGCTATCATTGATATTGCGCGCGCTCACCTCTCAATATCGCTCACGATAAGGTCTCTCTTCCCTCAGTGAGCAAAGCGAACGATCTCAAAATCAATACTCAAACTCCATACGTGCGCATGGAAAGCCAAAAAGGCATTTATCTTTCACCATCTGGGCGACTTTAGGCGTCACCATTTTCTCCCAGCCCTTCTCATCAGCTCTGAGCATCCGCAATACATCTTTCGAGTAAATATGTAGAATATCCGTCTGAGCATTTCTGATATCTTCAATCTGTCCGTTTTCCAGCAGGTGTTGATACAGATGCTTAATACCATCAGGAACAGGCATATTTCGACTACTCATTACTTCAGAGCTGCCCTCCTGTAAAGCCGGGTAAATATAGAGTTTAACGCTTTTAGTAAACAGTTCGCCGAAAGCATGTAACAGACTGCCGTCATTATGCTGGTAATAATTTTGATTGATAATATCCAGTAATACCCGTACACCGAGTACAATACCCAACTTAGGCGGTTTGAAATCAGAAAAATAACGGATTAGTTTCGGATATGATTCACAGTTAGACACTATAACGGTCTGCCCCAATTCACCTAAAACAGTAGCTCTGTCCAGAAAATCTTGCTCACTCAGTTCTCCATCTAATTTCAGGTTATCCAGCGTAATCTCTGTCAACTGAAAATACTTACTTGCATCTACATCTGGCTCGGCAGTAAATTGCCGACCACTCGTTTTGAGCATATCCATATTCACCAGTGTAGCAGGGCGATAACTGCCCCGGACAACAAGTATATTCTTTTTATATAGAAACTCGGAGGCATGGATATTGCGCCCGCTTTTATCAAACATAGCTACATTGGTCAAACCGTTTTTTACCAATGAAAGACTCAGCAGGCGGTTATCCAAATGGTCAAATTGAGGCCCGTTCAGGCGTATCATATCAATATCTACACGTCCTTCCAAATTATCCAGCAATGATTGAATAAATAATTCATAATTATCTTGATAGTGATAACAGGCATATAACATATTCACGCCCAATATTCCAATAGCAGATTGCTGTAAACTGCTGTTTTTATCACGTAATCTTGCATGAATAACTAAATCGTTTGGTTTACTGCCTGGTTCTAATTGGAAGCGAATACCTAACCAGCCATGACCAATATTAGTACGTCTATAGTTAATGGCTGAAACAGTATCGGCAAAAGCAAAAAAATTAGTTTCCATGCGAGAAGAACCAAGTCGCTCTTCTAATAAATCATACTCATGATCCAGCATTTTGTACAGGCGAGACTCACAAACATAACGCCCGCTGGCTTCTACACCATAGATCCGATCGCTATATATTTTGTCGTAAGCTGACATGGTCTTGGCTATAGTACCCGCAGCTGCCCCCACCTGAAAGAAATGACGGGCTACCTCCTGCCCTGCTCCAATTTCAGCAAAAGTTCCATATATTTTTTCATCCAGATTGATTTCCAGCGCTTTCTGTTCTGGTTCTATAAGTTTCTTTGCCATATTTATTGTGTTGAAGTGTTGTTGTGTTGATGAACACAAAAATAAGGATTTTAAACGGTGCGAGGCAATGCTTTCATGCCATTTCTCAAAAACAAAAAGGTAATAGCCGCTGAAAGTACATCTGCAATAGGAAAAGACATCCAAATACCCTGTAAACCAAAGAACCCTGGCAGGATCAATATTAGCGGAATCAAACAGAAGCCCTGCTTTGTCAAAGTTAATAATAAAGCAGGGCGAGCTTTACCTATAGCCTGAAAATAAGCTGAACCCACCAATTGTAAAGTCATCAATGGCGTTGCCAAAAAGACGATCACCATTGCAGGCGCAGCCTGACTAATCAATTCAGCATTTTCTGTAAATACGCTAACTATACTTTTTGAAAATGATAAAATACCTACAAAAATAATAAATGCCACTACTGTACCATATTTGATGGAAGTCATCACACTACTACGAACCCTGTCCCAATGTTTCGCACCATAGTTAAAACCAGCAATGGGTACAAAGCCCTGCGTAATACCATAAACAGGGAAATTGGCAAACATCATCATTCTATTCACGATCCCCATAACAGCTACTCCCATCTCACCACCGTGTACAAACAATGTATTGTTCAATACGATCGCCAGCAAACTCACCGTTCCCTGGCGGGCAAAAGTCACCGAACCTATAGCACCAATTTCTTTTACAATAGGCATATGTAAGCGCAGATCTTCCCGCCTCACTTTCATCTCAGAATTGCCGAAAAAAAAATAGTATAAAGCATAGCCAGCACTCGCTACGTATGAAACCGCCGTTGCCCAGGCAGCACCTGCCATTCCCATGTCAAAACCAGCGATAAGAATGGGATCAAGAACTATATTGACAATTGCCGGAATCAGCAGAATACGCATAGCAATTAATGGACGTCCCTCTGCCCGAATAACATTATTACTCATCATGGCGAAAGCCAAAAAAGGAACTCCCATAATCACGATTCTGAAGTACACAGAAGCTACTGGTAATATCTCTCCATTACCGCCAAAGAGCCGCAATATCTCATCTTCAAAAAAAGTGCTTAAAACAACAAAAACTGTTACCAGACTCAGTACCAGTATAATCTGATTCGCAAAAGTGCGAAAAGCATAATCCTCATCATCAGCTCCCAAAGCACGCGAAATGATCGAAGCTCCACCTACACCGATAGACATCCCGATAGAAGCCATCAGAAAAGTGATCGGCATCACTACCGTAATGGCAGCAATCCCGGCAGCACCTACCCATCTCCCCACAAATATAGTATCAACTATGCCATAAATGGACATAATCAAAATACCGATAGCCGCAGGAACAGCCTGGCTTACCAGTAAAGCTGGTATCGGCTTGTTTCCCATATCATGAGCATGCTCCATCTTGGTGGTGAGTTATTGAGTAATTAAAGTATTAAGGAATGAGGAGAAAATAGCATCAGGTCTGAAATAAAAGGTTGTCGGAAGGAACTTTAAAAGTATCTTTCGACTTGGGGCATTTCTCTGTTCCGATGAAAAACACACGCTTATTTACATAAAACCTTTTACCACTTCCTCAATCTCTTTATAATCAAACTCTTGCTCCAGGAATATACGTTTGTCTTTTGTATAGAAAAGTGTAGCCGGAATAGAACCTGACCATTCAGGACTGACCTTATCTATCCAGGAATTGTAATCAGCATCATCCAGCAAGGCAAGTTTAGATTTGAGTTGACGCTCTCTGACAAAGGGCAGTACTTTGCTGTCCAGTTTCTTGACATTATCCAATGAAACCAGCATTACCTCTACATTTTTGTCTTTATAGTTTTCATGAATTTGTTCAAAATAAGGGAGTTCTGCCACACAAGGTTTGCACCAGGTTGCCCAAAAATTAATCACACGAATTTTATCATCTTTCTGGTGTATCAAAGGTTCAAATTCATCAAATGTCAGGTACACCGGCATCTCCTCGGTTTTACTCTTTTCAATGGCTTCCGCAATGGCGTTCTGAACAGTCTTCTTTTGTTGCTCACTCAACTCATCATCGACTTTGGAGGAATTGTTAGAAGTAGGTGTACAGGCAATAAAACTCAAAAGCAACAGGAAGGACAAACTAGGTAATTTCATAAATATTTAGCTTTCTTGTAAAGATATTCATAACTTAGCAGTATTCATGAAGATATGTAAAGTTTCGGATTACAATGGCAAATATTCTCTCCCGAAACTTTATTGCAAAACCTAACACTAATGTCTCGTCTAATCAGCATCCTGACCAGGCTAGCTATGCTAGCGCTTGTCTTTACCTTGATGACCTGCCAAAAAGAACAATTACTAAGCCCCACTAACAATACAGAACAACCAACATTAAGCGAGGCTGTACTCAATACAACTGAAAATAGTCCTGCTAAAATTGGTTTGGCATCGCCCTGTGCAGATACTCTGCGCCCAATCATTATGCTACATGGTTTTCTGGCTTCAGGAGATACTTATGCCAACCATGTCATGCGCTTTACATCCAATAATTATTGCTCAGACCGACTTTTTGTGTTTGACTGGAATTCACTGGCTTTCACTGGTAATTCGCTCGCCGAACTTGATGCCTTCATTGATAACGTTCGTTTACAAACGGCTTCTTTTCAAGTAGATTTAATGGGGCACTCTGCTGGAGGAGGCGTCTGTTATGACTATTTATCTGATCCTGCAAGAGCTGCCAAAGTGAAAAACTACGTCCACATTGCTTCAAGCCCCAATAGCCAACCACCTGGCCCCAACGGAGATATTCGCACACTCAACCTTTGGTCTGATGCTGACGAAACAGTAACAGGAGCCGACATCCCAGGTGCAAGAAATGTCATGCTTTCAGGTGCAGATCACTATGAAGTGGCTACCAACGAAGATTCCTTCCGGGAAATTTACTTTTTCCTGAACGACTGTCGCCTTCCAATGACAACTGAGATTATTCCGGAGGAACCAATCTTTGTATCAGGGCGGGTATTGACCCTCGGCGAAAATCAGCCTGTACAGTGGGCTACAGTAGAAGTTTATGCAACAGATTCCGGATCTGGTTATCGCATCAATAATACTCCTGATGCCACTTTTACTGCTAATGTAGACGGAGAATGGGGACCTTTCGGGGCTGTTGCTGGTACGACCTATGAATTCTATGTACAACCTATTGATCTTACTGATCGCCCAGTTCATTATTACAGAGAAGTTTTTACCCGTTCTAATCCATTGGTATATCTGCGTACCTTGCCACCTGCCAACTCTACAGCCGGACTACTACTGGCAGGGCTGCCGGAAGATGATGCGCAATCTGTTCTGGCTGTATTTTCATCAGCGCAGGCTATTATTACAGGCAGAGATGAATTAGTCGTGAATGGACTCACATTATCTACCCCTCAATATGCCTCTGCCGATCAGACCATGATCGCTATGTTTTTATACGATGATGGTGATTCGCAAACTAGTGGTATGCCAGTAGGTTTATTTGGTGTAACACCTTTCCTGAATGGCGCTGATATGTTTTTTCAGGCTAGCCAGCCAGCTTCTATCAATATTGAATATAATTCTCGTAATATGAATGTTCCTAACTGGGGTTCAGCCTCTGAAGGAATTATTATTGCTGTTTTTAATTAGTAGCATCATGAGTGATCACGATTTTTGGTCAAAATAGAAATTATAAGAGGTCGATGGTCGACAGTCTATAGTCGATAGCTGCCTTTTAGCCTTAGAACGAAAACACCGTAGAAAACGTTCTGCCTACATTATGATACATCAGACTATTCAGTTATATAAAAATGCCCTCAGTGGCTTGTCTCGTAATGTATGGCTGTTATCGCTTATTATGCTCGTCAACAGGAGTGGTACAATGGTCGTCCCTTTTCTGGGTATTTTCCTTAAACAACAAGAAGGTTTCTCCATTACACAAACGGGTTGGATGATGAGTTGCATTGGTATAGGCTCTGTCGTAGGTACTTATATCGGTGGTCGCCTGACAGATTCAGTAGGTTATTATGGTGTGCAATTCTGGTCTTTATTGCTTTCAGGTATTTGCTTTCTGTTGATGCCTTATGTAGATGGCTTTTACTTTTGGTGTTTCATGATCTTTCTGGTCAATGCTGTTGCAGATGCTTTTCGACCAGCAAATCAGGCCGCTATTGGTTTTTACAGCAAAGAAGAAAACCGTACCCGTTCCATGAGTTTGGTCAGACTTGCCATCAATTTGGGCTTCTCGATTGGTCCGGCTGTAGGCGGAATCGTTGCTAAAATATACGGATACAACTGGTTATTTATTCTTGACGGGCTGACCTGCATCACTGCTGCTTTTATATTTGCCTGGCTATTGCCGAAAGGCAAAAAAATAGAAAAAACTGTGCAAACCGAAAGTACTGAACAGACTGGGGAAGTACGTTCTCCTTATCAAGACTTTCCTTTCCTGTTGTTTGTATTGTGCAATATGGTCATGGCCATTGCTTTTGTTCAATTCATGATGGCTTTGCCCATTTACTTTGAAGAATCATTGCATATTCCTGAGACTCTTATTGGGTTATTATTAGGCATCAATGGGCTTGTTATTTTCCTTACGGAAATGCCTTTTGTATACGCTTATGAAAAGAAGGAACGACCTAAATTACCTTTGATCGCATTGGGTAGCGCAATGATTGGAGCAGCTTATTTGGTTTTACCACTCACAAACTTTGCAGGCATTGCAGTTGTTTGTATGTTGTTACTAACAATTGGTGAGATCATCAGCTTCCCATTCTCGGCTACTTATGCACTGAACAGAGCAGTGCCACAAAATAGAGGAGCTTATATGGGACTTTATGGTATCTCCTGGTCTGTAGCACTTATCATTTCTCCAATAATGACTGCTAAGTTAATTGCACTTTTGGGCTATAGCATTACCTGGCTGATTATTGGTGGGCTGCCCGTACTAGGTGGTTTGGGGGTTTACTGTTTGTATTATACAGGCATTGGTTTTGATTCCGACCAACCAATCGATAGAGACCTTTAGTAACGGGAAAAAACGATTGTTTTATCTCAAATTACTTAACTTTGCGTGTCATGTACATCATTAAGCAATTCTTCATTCTTTTGGTTCGAGCATATCAGATCGTCCTATCCCCTTTCCTTGGCGGTAATTGTCGCTATGAACCATCCTGTTCGCATTATATGATCGAGGCCATAAAGGAATGGGGACCATTCAAAGGTACATGGATGGGTATAAAACGTATAGGGCGTTGCCATCCCTGGGCAAAAACACATGGTTATGATCCGGTACCTAAGAAAGGCGGGAAGCAAGAGACGTGACCGTTCGCTTTGCTCACTGTGAGATCATTCGCTACGCTCATTGCGAGAGGAGAGATCACTCGCAGGCTCGTTGAGAGAGGAGAAAAAAACATTATGAATATAAGATTCACCATTATTCTATTACTAGCCTTGTTTTTTGCTTGTGGTAGCAGCACAAAGCAAAATAATACTAATCCAAATATTATGGAATATGATTGGCTGAATTTAAAAGGAGTATAAAATCAGTCTTAATCGAATCCTACAATACCAATGATTCATTAGAAAATTCATAATTCGTCACTAAACAATAACACGATAACACAACGCACAATAACACAACAAAATGAACATAAGACCGAGAAGAAATAGAAGAACAGCTGCTATACGGAATATGGTCAGAGAGACCCGCATGACTACAGACAACCTCATCTATCCTTTATTTCTTATTGATGGTAAAGGTATTAAAAGTGAGATCAGTTCTTTGCCCGGCAATTATCGCTGGTCATTGGATACATTGATACCGGAAATGGAAGAATGTTTGGAATTAGGCCTGCGCAATTTCGTTATTTTCCCGGCAGTAGAAGAAGCTTTAAAAGACAAGATAGCCACATACAGCTATGCTGAGGATAATTTTTATCTGGAAGCTACCCGCCAATTGAAAGAAAAATTCCCGGAAACCTGCCTTATCAGCGATGTTGCTATGGATCCATACAGCTCTGATGGGCATGATGGACTGGTTGAAAATGGGAAAATACTGAATGACGAGACACTGCCTATTCTGGCTAAAATGTCCGTTGCACAGGCACAGGCTGGTTTTGACATTATTGCTCCTTCTGACATGATGGACGGGCGTGTCGGTGCTATAAGAGAAGCCCTGGATACAGCGGGTTATATCAATACAGGCATTATGTCTTACACAGCCAAATATGCCAGTGCTTTTTATGGACCATTCAGGGATGCATTGGACTCAGCCCCCAAAGCAGGTGATAAGAAAACTTACCAAATGGATCCTGCCAATAAAATGGAAGGACTACGTGAAGCCATGCTCGATGAAGAAGAAGGCGCCGACTACATGATGGTGAAGCCAGCTTTGAATTATCTGGATGTCATTGCTTTGCTAAAAGACAATACGACCCTACCCATTGCTGCTTATCATGTCAGTGGAGAATGTGCCATGCTGATAGCCGCCTGCCAAAATGGATGGCTGAATTTTGAACAAGCCATGCCCGAAACGTTGTTAAGTATAAAAAGAGCTGGTGCAGATGTTATATTGACTTATTTTGCCAAGCAGTTTGCACGAATACAGCGAGGGTTGGAAATTAGTTTGTAAATTGCAGGCTCATTTATAAAATATGAATACACAGGAAGACACATTACAACAAGTCAAAGATATACTTGAAAAATATCTGATCGAAAAAAAGCTACGTAAAACGCCAGAACGTTTTGCACTCTTGGAAGCGATCTATACCCGTGACGATCATTTCGATGCAGAAACTTTGTACGTTGAAATGAAGGTAAAAAATTACAAGGTCAGCCGGGCAACCGTCTATAATACACTGGATATTTTACAGGAATGTAATCTGGTCATTAAGCATCAGTTTGGCAGTAAACTGGCACGTTATGAAAAGTCTTATGGCTATAAGCAACACGATCACCTGATCTGCATGGAATGTAATAAAATACTGGAATTTTGTGATCCTCGTATTCGGAATACGCAGAGTATGATCGAGGAATTATATGGTTTTAAAATTGAAAATCATTCTCTGAATTTTTATGGAACCTGCACCAATGATGCCTGTGATGGTAAACGCAATCGTTGAGAATACTGCGTATTCATTTTTGCTTTTATAAGTAGACTTTATTCTAATGAAGTTGCACAATAAAATAGACCGAAAAGTACTCAAAGAAAAACTCGCTAAAGATACACAAAAGCGAGTGACTCTTTCTTTTTACAAATATGCCCATATTGGCAATACCCGTATTTTTCGTGACCACATGTACTGGCAATGGGAAAATATCGGTGTATTTGGGCGTGTATATGTGGCTCAGGAAGGCGTTAATGCACAAATCAGTGTACCCGAAGCCAACTGGGAAGCCTTCAAACAGGCTATGGAAGACATTGTTTTTCTTCGTGGCGTTCGCCTTAATATTGCTATCCAGGATGATGGAAAATCTTTTTATAAATTGAAAATAAAAGTCCGTCATAAAATCGTGGCTGACGGGCTGAATGACGATACCTTTGATGTTACCGACCGTGGCATACACCTCAATGCAGAAGCTTTCAACGAGCTTACAGCAGACGAAAATACGATCATTGTCGATATGCGTAATCATTACGAAAGCGAAGTCGGTCATTTCGAGAATGCTATTTGCCCAGATGTAGATACCTTCAGAGAAGCACTACCCTTAATGGAAGAGCAATTAACCGATGATAAAGACAAAAATATTGTGATGTATTGTACTGGCGGTATTCGTTGCGAAAAAGCCAGTGCCTATTACAAGCACAAAGGTTTCAAAAACGTCTTTCAGTTGGAAGGCGGTATTATAGAATACACCCGTCAGGTCAGAGAAAAAGGACTCAATAATAAATTCAAAGGCAAGAATTTTGTTTTTGATGACCGTCTCGGCGAGCGTATCAGCGAAGAGATCATCAGCGAATGTCATCAATGCGGTAAGCCTTGTGATACACATACCAATTGTGCTAACGACACCTGTCATCACCTCTTTATACAATGCGAAGAATGTGCTACCGAACACCAAGGCTGCTGTACCGATGTTTGTCAGGCATTCATCAGTCTGCCGGAAGAGACACAAAAAGAGCTACGTAAAGGCATAGTAGCACACGATAAGCAATATGTGAAAGCCCGCACCTCTCCCTTTTTAGAAAACAAGGAAGTCCAGGCGAAGGTTTGGGAATATGTTGGGCGTGGGTAGTTTGAAGATCAAGAAATTCCTTATCTGGATATACTAAACAACTGACTTATGGACTCATCTCCATGCAGTATTTCCAATACATAAATACCTGCCGGATAGCTAGTCACGTCTATATTCGCTAATTGGTTGGTATAACTCTGGCTTCGGAAAACTAACTGACCAAGAGCATTTTGAATCGTAAAAAAGATCAGCTCATCTTTAGAACTATCGTATTGAAAATGAAGCGTACTATTAATCGGATTAGGGTAAATATTCAACTGGTTTGAGTCATATTCAGGTATTGAGGCGGTAACCAGACCACATGGATTACAGGCATTGATATCTGTTTCGCTACTACACCCCGTATCGTTGTCAGTGATCACAATACTCCCTCCTATGGTATTGGGGTCAGCAGCATCGGCAGCAAGCAGAGGACACAGAGCGCAGCATTGAGAGAGTTGAGGATTATTTGTAAGCTCAAGCCCTGTACCTGCTCCTCCTGCAATAGAAGATAGATTAATCAACCCATCCAGATTCATTAAGTCATTATTGTTCTCAATAAGCAAGTAGCCACCAATAGAAGTAAGCTGGTTTAGTCCATCTAAATTCATTAGGTTATTATTTCTAATAATAGTAAAGCTTATACCAACAGACGAAAGTTGATTAAGTCCATTTAGATTTGTGAGATTGTTATTACCATCAATTGTAAGATACTCACTAATAGATATGATTTGGCTTAGTCCATTCAAGTCTGTTAAAGCGTCATTATCTGTAATTTCGAGACTACCCTCCACCAAAGAAAGTTGGCTCAACCCATCCAGATCACTTAAAGCGTCATTGCCATAGATGAAAATAGAACCTCCAATAGATGAAACCTGACTAAGCCCATCCACGTTTAATAAGGCGTCATTATCATAAATATTAAGTTGCGTTCCGGGAAGCTGGTTCAGCGTTCCTATGGACAAAAGCTGGCTTAACCCTTCAAGATCGGCTAGAGCATCATTATTTCTAATTTCAAGAAATAAACCAATAAATGAAAGTTGACTTAATCCGTCAAGATTGGGTAAGATTGGGTTATCTCTGATTTGAAGGAAACCTTCAATAGATACTACCTGGCTCAGTCCTTCCAAATTTGTTATGTCTGTTATACCATCAGAATCATCCTGGATAATTATGTGTATGCCATCAGGGATCATTGTACAGCCAGGATAATTGAACGAGAAATTATCAATATCTAACTGAGTACTTAATACAACACTTGTTTGGGGGCATTGTCCTATACTTATGTTAATGAAGGCAAAGCATGCCAACAACGTTAGAGGTAAATTAAAGTTCATAGTTTTATTTTGCTCTTAATTAAGACTCAGCAATCTGTTGATTTCATTTTTATGCTGTTGAGTATCTATTTTTAAAATAGTATCAATAGCGTTTTGAAACTGTTCAAAATCGGAATAATATTTGGCATATAATGCTTTCTTCTTTACCCATTTCCATAAACGAGCTGTCTCACTTTTCAGATACAGAGCAAATAATCGTTTTTGAACCAACTTATAAAGATAAGTATATCTTTCGTAACTTAGTCTCGAAATGTCAGCTTTTAATTTTCAAATCGGTCACTACTGATTTTGAATAACAAATTATTTCACTATGCAGACACTCATCAAAAACGGACTCGTCTTTGACGGCACACCAAGCCCTGCCAAAATTGCCCATATTCTCATCCAAAATGATAAGATCGTAAATATCAGTGAAAGAGAAATTTCTGTTGCTGAAGATTGTAAGGTTATTGATGCCGCTGGCAAATGGGTGATGCCAGGCTTTATCGACAATCATACACATTATGATGGCGAATTACTCGTTGCTCCAAGCCTGAGTGAATCCGTTCGACATGGCGTGACGACAGTTATGCTGGGTGGCTGTTCATTGTCTTTTGTCTGTTCTGATGTGGAAGATTGCTGCGACATGTTCACCCGTGTAGAAGCTTTTCCCCGTGAAATTCTATATCCTATTTTAAAAAAGCAAAAGAACTGGTCTACACCACAACAATGGCTGGACCATATCAATACCTTAGCTATTGGCCCCAACATTGCTAGTTTCATCGGTCATTCAGATATCAGGACGGCAGTCATGGGTATAGATCGAGCGCTGACAAAGGGAGAAGGCCCTACGGAAACCGAACTTAAACAGATGGGTGATTTATTAGAAGATGCGCTGGATGTCGGCTTTGTTGGTATTTCTATGCAGCACAATCCCTGGGATAAAATGGACGGACGGCATTGGTCAAAACTGCTTCCGGCTGCTTATTCTAAAGGCAAAGAACGAAATGCACTGACTCAGATCGTTCGTGATCGGGGCGCCCACTTACAAGGTGTTCCTAATCTGGTCAACCGTGTCGGCGCTTTGTGGTATATGTTCCAAAGTGCAGGCTTATTCCGCAAAAAAGCCTTGAAAACTTCCATGGTTGCTATTATGGACTTAAAAGGCGATCCATATATACAGTCTATCATCAGTTTTTTATCTTCTTTTTTCAATAAAGGACTCAAAGCCGACTTTCGTATGCAGGCATTTGTTGTCCCGTTTCGCGTATTGGCAGAAGGCATGGAACTGGTAATTTTTGAAGAATTTCCGGCTGGTGAATTAGCCCGGCATCTGTCTAGAGATAGAGAAAAACGAGATGCTACATTGATGGACCCCGCTTATCGCAAACAGTTTAAAAAGCATTATAAAAGCAAGCTGACGCCTAAAGTGTGGCAAAGAGATTTCGGCGATGCCTATGTCATTGAATCCCCTGATAAATCTATGATTGGTAAATCTTTCATGGATATAGCCAAAGAACGGAAACAGCATCCTGTAGATACCTTTCTCGATCTCGTAGTAGAAATGGACAAGGATATTCTATGGGAAACCACCGTTGGCAATCACGATCCTTCTCGCTACAAAAAGCTTTATAACAATAAGAACTGGGTTTTCGGATTTGCAGACTCAGGTGCTCATATCAATAATATGGCTTTTTACAATTTCCCATTGAGAGTACTTCGCTACGTACAAGTTTCGCATGAAAAGGGAGAACCATTAATGTCTTATGAAAAAGCGGTCTGGCGATTAACTAAAGAAAATGCTGATTTTTTCAATTTAGATGCCGGGCATCTGGCAGTTGGAAAGCGGGCTGATATAACGATTATTGACCCTAAAAAACTAAGTGATGAAGTTCATGAATACCATAATGCTCCGTTTTTACAAGACTGCGACCGTCTGGTAAATAGAAATGATGATGTAGTCGATTTAGTTATGATCAATGGTAAAATTGCCTGGCAGTATGGTGAGTTTACGACAACTTTCGGTCAGGAGAAATTTGGTCAGTTTTTGACAGCCCAACACGAATATCGTCAGCGAAATAAATCAGAGGAATCGGTGAAAACTGAAAAGCATTTGGAAATGGTCTAGTATCTTTTTTCAGTTTTACTTTACAATATTGTTTTTGACTATCGCTCTCTTTCTACTTCATTACGAATAGTAAGCACATAGTCCAAATCAAATCCCATAGACTTAGCAATCTCTTCAGCCGGTACATGATTGATGAGCATTTCGATAATGACCACCCTGTATACATGTTTCGTACTTTTTTGAAGCCCTCTTTTATAAACCCGATTGGCACTTCTATTCTTTTTTAAGTTTACAACTGCTGACATATTTTTAAATTATACTTCAGAATTCCAAAATTTCATAGCAGCAGGAATAGTTTTGTTTTTTTCTATTGTAAAAGGGTTGAACCCTAGTTTAGCAAATAAATACCAGGTACCTGATGAAACAGCAGCCTGATTATCGGCAGTATCCCAAAGCGGACTCAAGCCGAAAGCTGTTCCTGAGTTATTGGTTGCATATGGAATACCAGCAATTTCGGGTGTCGTAGACACAAACATTTTTTCCATTTCTGTCAAAAACTCAAGAGACTTGTCTATCTGTCCTGCTTCATTAAAAGCTACGATCATCTGACCAGTTCCTTCCAGCCATACCGCATCTTTATCTTCATCAAAACAGTAGCCTTTCACCAATTCACCACAAACATTGGCTGTCTGCGAATTGAGGAAACGATAAGCATCTGTAAGCGAGTTAATTGGAAAATCCTCTAACATGGCAAAGCCCCAGGCATGAAGATCCAAAGCAAACCGATAACGATCATCGGAGGGGTCAGCGATCAGAGCTTGTACATTATTATCCCAACGTTCATCTGCCAAAAATTGCAGTATATTTTCGTGGAATGAATCATATCCCGGAACCGCATTAAAAGCATCTAATATTCCTTCTGTAATTTTATGAATACGGGTTCCATCAGCATTATAGCCCCCCCATAAACCACCATCTGTATCTTGCAAAGAACGAATCCAGTTTTCGAGTTCTGCACTCAGGCGGCTGTAGCGCTGACTTCCTGTAGCCGCATGGTAATTATTCAAAGCAATCAGTAACCAGGCATTATCTCCTAACCATCGTTTTGGTGCATTATCAAATGGGATTCCGGCAGCATCACGAAACTGCCCCAAACCTCCATCTCCTTCCAGCAATTCAACATCAATTCTACTATCAAAAAAATCAAATATTGCTGCTGCTTTTTCGTAATCTTCTCTGGCAATGAAAGCCAATGCAGCTAAAGCATTGTCATATAAAGAAACAAAATTGCTCCCTTCCACACTTTCCAAAAGTCCATTGTTCATCTGTATCTCTATGAGCCAGTTATACACTGCCTCTAGATTTGTATCTACAATTACTTCTTCTGGTATCTCTTCCGGCTCTTCTGCTATGTCTTCGACAATAATTTCCTCTGATATATTGTCCTCAATTGAAAAATCAGCTAAGTCATCTTTAGCACAACTGGTCAATAGTAAAACAGATAAAATAATTATCTGTGGGAGTATAGATAATTTCATTTTGATACTTGGTATTGGTTGGTGATCGAATTTGGGGGGATATATAGGTAGGTTTTTGTTTTGTTCTATTACAAAGTTGCAACATTTAAAGCAGCAAAGCAAATCAAAACTATACGAAACAAGCCCATTTTATACAATTTGTGACATTACAAAAAACAAAAACACCCTTAAAAACCAGTAAAAGCGTACAAATTTATCAAAAACAAGCCGCAAGCTTTATATTTTTTAATTGTGACACATAAAAGCAGGCAAATGCAATTATTTCCTTATAATTTACAAGACATTAACTAAAAAAATGTGCCATTTTTCAATTGAAACAATTTTGCTATATATTAAAAATACAAAAGGTAGTTAACATTCGTATATTGTCACAAATGACATAGTACTTACAATAAAAACCCAACAGAACTTGCCGTTTTTTGTTGGTTTAGGTACTTTTAGACATCCTTTCAAACATACACAAAAATATTATGAATCATTTTAAACTTTTTGGGCTTTGCTGCATTGGCATAGCTTTATCTTTTATTAACATTCAGGCACAGACACCTTGTTCCGGTGGAAGTGCAGGTGGCTATCCCTGTGACAATGTTGACCTTATAGGCTATATGTCCCTTGGGGATATGGGCTGTAATGAAGCCAACGACATCTGGGGCTGGACAGATCCTGTTACCGGAAAAGAATATGCCATCTTTGGATGCACTGACCGAACGACTTTTATTGATATAAGTACTCCTACTAATCCAGTTTTTATTGGACAACTTATATCTCACAACAATTCCAGTTCCATCTGGCGAGATATGAAAGTCTATGCCGACCATGCTTTTATTGTTAGTGAAGCCGGCGGACACGGTATGCAGGTTTTTGATCTGACACAGCTCAGAAACGTTAGTTCGCCTCCTGTTTCTTTTAGTGAAACTGCTTTTTATAATAACCTTGGTAATGGTGTTACACTAAGTAATTCGCACAATATCGTTATCAATGAACAGTCTGGTTTTGCTTATACTGTTGGTAGCAATACTTGTTCTGGCGGTCTGACTACTATCGACATCAGCAATCCTACTAATCCAGTATTTGCAGGCTGTTTTGAGCAGGATGGTTATACGCATGATGCACAATGTGTTAGTTACATAGGGCCAGACGGCACCTATGCCGGCAAAGAAATTTGTTTTAACTCGAATGAAAATACATTGACTATCGTAGATGTTGATGATAAAACAGATATGACACAAATTTCCAGAACGGGATATACGGGTTCCAGATATGCACATCAGGGCTGGCTAACGGATGATCACGAATATTTCTTAATGAATGACGAGCTGGATGAATCTAATAATGGACACAATACCCGCACGTATATCTGGGATGTACGTGATCTGGATAATCCTGTATTCTTAGGTTACTATGAAGCTGCTGTAGGTGCTATTGATCACAATTTATATATCAAGGGTGATCGGGCTTATTTGGCTAATTATCGAAGTGGATTGCGCATATTAGATATTAGCGATGTTTCCAATGCTAATCTGACTGAGGTTGGTTATTTCGATACTTATCCATCTAGTAATAGTTCTCAGTTTAATTCTGCCTGGAGTAGTTACCCCTACTTTGCCAGCGAAAACATTATCATTAGCGATATTGAGCAAGGTCTATTTATTGTTAAATTTAATACAAGTCCGACTTGTAATGATGGTATTCTGAATGGTAATGAAACGGATGTAGACTGTGGTGGGCCAGATTGCCCAACTTGTCCGCCTACTTGTTTTGATGGTATTCAAAATGGTGATGAAACTGGTGTAGACTGTGGTGGTAGTACCTGTTCAGCTTGTGTACCAACTTGTACTGATGGTCTTCAAAATGGTGATGAAACTGGTGTAGATTGCGGTGGCAGTAATTGTCCGGCTTGCCCGCCTACCTGTACTGATGGTGTACAAAATGGCAATGAAACAGCTATAGATTGCGGTGGCCCTGACTGCCCGGCTTGCCCAACTTGTAATGATGGTATTTTGAATGGTAATGAAACTGCTATAGATTGCGGAGGTTCCGACTGTCCGGCATGCCCTTCCGAGGATTGTACACCATATGATTTTGCTAATATTACTGTAGAAAGTTATGATTCGCCAAGTTTAGGTACAGGGAATGGAAATGACTTTGGAACATATACAGTACAGGACAATGGTGCTACTTTATACATGACAGGTAATGCCTGGAAAGCTATTGAGGTTAATTATACCGTTACACCTAATACGGTACTACAGTTTGATTTTAGAAGTACTGTGCCAGGTGAAATTCATGAAGTCAGCTTTGGCGATGGGCTAGATTTCAATCTCGCTCAACGTTTATTTTTGTATTTCAACCAGCAGGGAGTCGGTAACAATTATAATATTCAAACTTACACTGGCAGCGGTAATTGGGAAGCTTTTACCATTCCTATCGGTAGTTTCTTTACTGGTACTTTCCAGTATATGGTGTTAACTGCCGACGACGATGCCAATGCTGTTGCAGATTCTTATTTCCGCAATATGGTTATTTATGAAGATTATAATAACAATTTGATGTGTGATGACAGTTGCCCTGCTATTATTTCACTTACAAATCCTCCAGTTAATGGTCTTTACCATGCAGGTCTTGAGGTAAACTGTAACACTACTGTTGATCCTTCATCTAATACGACTTTCAAAGCTCGTGATATTATAAAACTGGAAAGCGGTTTTAATACGCCAACAAGTACTAATTTTGAGGCTTCGATTGAGGCTTGCCAATAATGACAATACTCCGTATTGGTTTTTGCTTTTATTAGTCAAATGACACTTTTTAAACGAATGCGAAGTATTGTAAAATAAAAAAAATAGGCTGTCTGAGCATTTCAGACAGCCTATTTTTTATGTCGCAAATAAAAATTACTGAATAATCAATTTATCTGTACGGAAATAACCTGCATGTTCGATAGTAATCGTGTACATGCCTACGGCAAGTCCTGCCACATCTAATTCAATTTGATTAATGCCGTTCTGCATATCATGAGAAATTTGCTGAATAACACGACCATTTATATCATGTAAAGTCGTGATTACTGGCTCATTGGTCAGATCAGAGAAATTTTCAAAGACAATAGCAGCCTTAGACTTTGCCGGATTTGGGAAGACTTGAATAACTGGTAAATCTTCCTGAATAACTTTTGCATTTACAATAGGAGAATACTCAAAAGTACCATCCCAGTCCCACATCTTCAAACGATAGTAGTGTGTTGTGTTAAAAGTTATTTCTTCATCCAGATAGCCATATACAGACCCTGCATCTTCTGTTCCTCTGGCATCCAACCAGGCGATATTATTGAAATCAATACCATCTAAAGAACGTTCAATTTCAAAGCCTTCAAAATCGACCTCTGAGGCTGTTATCCAGTCTAGTTTTACAGCTTTATTTTCTGATGTAGCTTCAAAACTGCTCAACTCAACTGGTAGAGCATCCAATGCTTCAACACCACCGTCGATCAAAGTCAGGCTGACTGGCTGAAAGGCTCCATCACCCATTTCAATAGATGTTGGTGTATTAACAAAACGAATGTCTGAACGACCGGATTGCATGATCTCAAAAGTCATAACCACCAAATCATTGTTGATACCTAGCTCTACACCTGGGAAATCAGACCAAATAAAGCCTAATTTAGAGGCATCACCTGTATTGAACTGCATAGCAGAGAATACAGAGCTTTCCACAGATTTGAGCTGAAGAATATCTTCATCCCACTCAAGTGAGCCTTGTAAGGCACTAATAGCGGCTGGCAAATCTGCCCCCTTCAATTCAATAGTAATTTCTTCACCTACAATAGCAAATTGCTCGGGTATGCTCAAGGTAGTTGCACTCAAATTCAGGCTAAGTGCCAGTAATAAAGTTAATAAGGAAAAGTGCTTCATAATGTAAATCGGTTTTATAAGTTTGGTAAATGGAAAATTTTGTTGTTTGGGGAGAAAAAAACGGTCAAAAAATGCCTTCGCATCATTAACTAATAGACATTAACTTCCAAAGAAATTTTTTGGATGATAAAAATCTAGTTGTCTGATTTCGAAGTCAATTTTTTGACCGTTCCTCTATGCAAAAATAGAGATAATCAACACAAAACAAACTTTTATTTCCGTTTTATTTTGCCTTTATCATTCTTATACTTTGTCTCTGATTATCAAATTGAAATTTACATACGTATGTACCTGCCGGATAATGAGCAGCTTTATCCCAGGTCAGCCAATGTTTGCCCGCTGAAAAAGTTTCCTCAATTTTCTCTATCCTCTGCCCCATGATATTATATATTTCTATAATGACACCGCCTGCTTTTGGAACATATATTTGAATTCTAGTTTCATTAGTAAAAGGATTTGGGCTATTGCCCAATAATTGTGCAGACTTATTTTCCGTAATATTGCCTAGGTTAGTTATGGATATAATTTCCAATATACCATCATCAGTTGCTAATTCAATTTGATTAAAATCATTATCGTAAGCAAGTGCAGGAGTCAGCGATGAATTTGTAGATATTTCGCTGCTCATCCCCACTTCTCCTATTGCCCGAAACTTCAACTCATACAAGGTCGTGTTATCATCCAGCGTCAATGGTAGATTTTGATTATCCAGCCACAAAGATGTTAATTGCCCGACAGCTTCATTAGTATCATTATAAACCAAGCCTTCCCCCAGAGCAGGATGCATGTTTTCTATACCCTGAAACTCCAATATTTCGGCATCCCAGCTATGTGTCAATTGCCAGGTGAGGATATTATTCAGTCCTGAAGCCTTTACGGGTACATAGACAAAATCTCCTGAAGCAGCTTGTTGGTCAGCAATAGATAAGCTCATAGACGAAGCACCAGTAAAACCAGCTCCTGGTAAATAACTATTATTAACATCTGCGACCTTTACACCAATAAAGTTTTGCCCTGCCAGCATATCTTGCAGATCGGTATATTCCAGAAATTCATCGTATTCACAAGGATTATCAACATTAGGAAATGTCAAGCCTTCCGGTACAAATTTCCAGGTTTTACCATGCGGAAAATTAGTCAGGCTTCCCAGTATGACTGCTTTTATAATGGATAAATCAATAGAAGTCAAAGAGCAGGATTCGTTTACATCCATTGCTATGACATCATAAACACTCAGTTCAAACAAATCTAAAATATGTGCCTGCGCAATAGATAAATCAATAGCTGTAACTCCATTTACCGGATTCCCTCCTTTAGATGGTGTTAGGGTATAATTTTCTGCTATCGGCAAATCATTAAAGGCGAAAAAGCCATCCGCTCCCGTTGTCATTTGGGTAGTCTGATTTCCTGCAAGACTTACCACAACATCTTCAAGAGGACTACTTCCATCTTTTGCCAGAATACTTCCTTCCAATCCTGCTGTTGCCTCTACTTCAACATTGATAAAAATAGTTGCCTCTCCACAAGCACCATTAGCTGCGCAAACGCTGTAATTAATAGGATTTACAGCCCCCGAAAAGCCTGGTATTGGAGCAAAAGTGATCGTTTCATCATAATTATTGATTAAAATACCTTGAGAAGATGGAATAGAGTTGAGCAAAATAACGGTTCCCGGATTAAGCGGGCTACCAATCGGCGGCACATCATTTGCCAGAATATTGAATGTAATGGCTCCATCTGTAGTAATTATATCATCTAGTGGTGTTGGTTTTTCTAATACAGAAATAACAATATTGGCTTGTCCACAAGCTCCTGTTGTCAGGCAGACCTGATAGTTTACGGGAGTAACTGCACCCGAAAAGCCAGCAGCCGGTACAAAAGTTATCGTACCATTTCCATTGTTACTAAGGCTTCCTTCACCAGGCGGCACAGTACCCAATAACTCTATTGACGCGAGATTAAAACTGCTTCCCTGTGGAGCAGTATCATTATCAAGAATATTAAATGTCAAGCTTTCGCCTTCTTCTACATTGATAAAATCAGCATTAACCGTTGGTAATAGAGTTATTGTCACATTAATATATATAGTTGCCTGTGAACAGGCGCCATTCTGGGCACATATCTCATAAACTACAGGGTTAACATTACCTGAAAATCCAGCAGCAGGGCTAAATGTAAGTGTACCATCTCCATTATTCGTCAAAGTACCCTGGCTCGCCGGAATAGCATTTATCAAAGTCAGTGATCCAGGATTTAAAGAAGCTCCAGCGGGAGGAATATCATTTGAAATTACATTAAATGTAGTAACTCCTTCTGCACTAATGTTATCATTAACAGGACTTGGTTTTTGTAATACAGAGATAACAACATTAGCTTGCCCACAGCCTCCTCCTACTACACAAATACTATAATTTATAGGTGTTACAGCACCAAAAAAGTCATTAGTCGGAGTAAAAGTAAGGGTTCCATCTCCATTATTAGTAAGCGTTCCTTCATTCGCTGGTGGACTAGATAATAAGACAATCGAAGATAGATTTAGTGTGCTTCCTTGTGGGGCGCTGTCATTATTAATTATATTGAAGGTTATAGTTTCACCTTCTACTACATTAACAAAGTCAGTGTTGACTGTTGGCAGTAGCGTTATTGTTACATTAATATATATAGTTGCCTGAGAGCAGGCGCCATTCTGGGCACATATTTCATAAACCACTGGATTCACATTACCTGAAAATCCTGGAGCGGGGCTGAATGTAAGTGTACCATCTCCATTATTAGCCAAAGTACCCTGGCTGGTCGGAATAGCATTTATCAAAGTTAATGACCCAGGATTCAGAGAAATGCCAACAGGAGGAATATCATTTGAAATTACATTAAATGTAGTGACTCCTTCGGCACTAATGTTATCATCGACAGGACTTGGTTTTTGTAATACAGAAATAACAATATTAGCTTGACCACAGCCTCCTTCTACTGTACAAATACGATAGGTTACGGGCGTCACACCACCAAAAAAGGCAGCGTAGGGAGCAAAAGTCATGGTTCCATCTCCATTATTGGTAAGCGTTCCTTCATTCGCGGGCAAAGTTGACAACAAGGTAATCGAAGATAAATCCAGTGTACTTCCTTGTGGAGCACTGTCATTATCTATCACGCTAAATGTCACCGTCTCTCCTTCTCCTACATTGATGAAATCAATGACTACTGTCGGTATTGCATTTACTGTAATATATACCGTTGCCTGGGTACATAATCCGTTCTGGGCACATACCTCATAAACAACTGGCGTTACAGCTCCGAAAAAACCAGTTCCCGGACTAAATGTTAATGTACCATTCCCATTATTCGTTAAAGTACCTTGATTTGCCGGAATAGAATTAATTAAAGTGACGCTATTGTTATCTATAGCTGAGCCTGCTGGCCCTTGATCGTTTTGTACTACACTAAAAGTAACAGGGTTTCCTTGTCCTGTAGTTATGACATCATCATTAGCTATCGGTGGCTCCAAAATACCTCCACAGCCTAAATCGGCATAGCAGACATTCAGATTTTCCAATGTTCCTTCAACTGCATCTTCTATTAAATTATTGACTTGTTGTCCGACATAAATAGGCGGGAAAATATTTGAGTTATGCCAGGTCATTTCCAGGCAGGCCTGCGGGTTTACAATATCAAAACCTATACGTCCTATACTAGTCCAATCCGTTGCCGATAATTCCAGGCCATCATTCGTTAATAGCTCAACATTATAGGAAATGATAGTATCAGAGCTACCTGTAAGGCTATGATCTTCGTAAAGTATAATAACCCCTCCCGGTTGCTGAATCAGGCCCGACACCTCTAATTCTTCGGCAATGAATGGATTTTCGACAGCATCTCTGTTGAAAGAAAGGCGGTAATTCTGGTCAGATAATTCAAAAATTGTCGCCTGATTACTGGCTTTTATTTCTAAATCAACAAAAATCTGGTCATCTTCGCAATTATTGACATTAAAGCGAAGATCGTATTGCCCGTTTTGTGTCCAGGCTGTCAGGTTTATTAATAAAAAGCAGATTACTAAGCCTGCATAGTGGTAATTTCTCAGCATATTTTTAGTTTTGTTAAGTCAGTTTACAGATTGCATAGGCAGTCTGATAAATTAGTTAGCCAAGTATTATTAAAATAATACTATGTGAAACCTAAGAACATGTTTAAACATGCTCTAAGTGGTTTGCACCAGAGCAAGTGGTTTTGATATTTTTTGGACAAGAGCAGCATTTCAAAAATCAAAAGTCAAATAGGGTTAAACACTTTAGATACTGAACCTTTGGATTTATATTTTGTAAGTACATTGCAAATTAAATTTCCTCATTATTTAATCGCGTACTGAAGAATATGCTCAGGCATATTCTGGGTTGAACAGAGCGTTCTATGATTTGTTTCTGGATGACTGATTTGCAAATATAAATTTATCGAATATAATTTTCAAATCTTTTAAAGTAAATGATATATATTATTTCAAAATTAGACAAAAAAATATGTGGGCGAATCAGATTGGATGGCTCTAAGAGCATTAGCAACAGGGTGTTAACTATAAATGCATTAAGTGAATCTAATGCCTCTATAAATCACATTGCTTATGCTAAAGATACGCAGACTTTACTACATCTGTTAAAAAATGATGCAAAAACATTAGATGCAGGGCCCGCAGGCACTACTTTCCGTTTTATGACAGCATATCTGGCTTTACGTCCCCAGACCCAAATACTGACGGGTTCGGAGCGGATGAAACAACGCCCTATTGGTATATTGGTGGAAAATCTGAATCAGCTTGGCGCCAATATTGAGTACTTAGAAAAAAAAGGTTATCCGCCCTTAAAAATTAATCCTCCCTTAGGCTTAAAATCGAATGTAAGCCTACAAATACCAGCAAATGTCAGCAGTCAGTTTATCTCAGCTTTACTGATGATTGCCCCTACGCTGCCTGGTGGACTTCGCCTGGAACTTACTGGCAAGATCGTATCTCGTCCATATATAGAAATGACCCTAAGAATTATGCAGTATTTTGGCGTGCAGCACCGCTGGGAAGAGCAAACTATCAGTATTGAAGAGCAATCTTACCAACAACGTGAATTTGATGTAGAGGCTGACTGGTCGGCAGCGTCTTATTATTATGCTATAGCTGCCTTTGCCGAAGAAGTAGACTTGTACCTGGATGGGTTACATCGTGAAAGTTTGCAGGGTGATGCTGCTATTCAGGATATTATGACTTTTTTTGGTGTTCAAACTGAGTTTACTGATACTGGCATACGCCTGACCAAAACCAGTCGGCAAAAAGGTGTGTTTAAGTATAATTTCCTGAACTGTCCAGATATTGCTCAAACACTGGCAGTCGTTTGTGCAGGCTTGGGGTATGAGGCAGAATTAAGCGGATTGAAAACACTAAGGATAAAAGAAACTGACCGTATTCAGGCAGTCATAGATGAATTGCAAAAAGTCGGTATCCTTGCAGAAACTATACCTGATGGTTTGAAGATCGCTTCGCAAGATATAACTACAACCAGGATTCCAAGATTTGAAACTTATCACGATCATCGTATGGCTATGGCTTTTACCCCATTGGCTTTATTATTGGAAAATATACAGATCGAGAGTCCGATGGTAGTTGATAAGTCTTATCCAGCTTTTTGGCAGGATATGGAAAGACTGGGTTTTGCAGCAGCGCTTTTTATGAAGCACTAAGAACGTGTTTAAATTTCCATGATTAGGCGAAAGTGAGCAAATTTTGTTCTGAACGAGGCATGAACGCAACGAACCCAAAGGGCGGAGATACA
>JAHDFX010000353.1 GCA_020627965.1 Saprospiraceae bacterium
CGCCGTGTTTGGCATAATGAGGAATGGTGGTTTGCTGTGGCAGATATAGTTGAAGCACTAACTGATACAAAAGATGTGAGACAATATATTAAACGTATGAGAAGCAGGGATGAAACACTTAGTTCCAACTGGGGTACAATTTGTACCCTACTTCAAATGAGGACTAAAGATGGAAAAAACAGGAAGGTAAATGCAGCAAATACTGAGGGTATTTTTCGTATAATTCAATCAATACCATCAAAAAAGGCAGAGCCTTTTAAGCAATGGTTGGCGAAAGTAGGGTATGAGCGCATACAGGAAATAGAAAATCCTGAACTCGCAGCAGAACGGGCAAGGCAGTATTACAGGGATTTAGGATATGATGAAAAATGGATAGAAACCCGTTTACAGTCTATCGCTATACGGGGACAGCTTACAGATGAATGGCAAAACAGGGGAGTAGAGAAAGGTTTGGAATACGCCATACTCACAGCAGAAATATCCCGTGCTACTTTTGGTTTGAATCCATCAGACCATAAAACAGTTAAAGGGCTGAAAAGAGAAAACCTACGAGACCACATGACAAATTTGGAATTGATTTTCACAATGTTGGGGGAAGAGGGGACAAAGCAAAAAGCCATTGAAAAAGATGCTCAGGGTTTTGAAGAAAATAAAGAAGCGGCAAAGGAAGGAGGAAAAGCAGCAGGAAAAGCACTTGATGCATACGAAGCACAAACGGGGCAAAAGGTCGTTTCAAGTAGTAACTTCAAAACGCAAATAAAAGAAGCGAAGAAACAGAAGAAGTTGGAATCTAAAAAGAAGAAGGATGATTAAAGTATGCTTGGTTTATTAAAGGTAACGGATTCGTTACCTTTAATTGAATCTAACGTTTTTTTCATATAAGTGAATTTTTGACATTATAATACTGATACCTATAATAGTAATATGACAACAATTACTTTATCAGTATCACCAGACGCCAAAAAGTACATAAAGGCGAAAGCAGCACTTGAAGGTACTACAATGCGAGATTTTGTTCTTCGTTGTGTTGGGTGGCAACCGAAAGAAGAGTTAGACTCTGAATATACATCTGATGATTTTAATGAGGTAACGAAAGCTGCAATGGAAGAAGACATAAGCACAATGACACAATATGAGAGTGTAGAAGATATGGTAGCAGAAATGCGAAAATGGTAATTAGAGGCAAACCGTTTTCTTCTGCTCAGTACAAGAAAGATTATAAACGTATGAAAAAGCGAGGGCTATCTATGCAACCTCTTTTAGACCTTATACAACGTATAGGAAGAGGAATGCTTAAAGCAACAGATAAAGACCACGCATTAAGAGGAGAGT
Organism: Saprospiraceae bacterium; assembly: GCA_020627965.1. GTDB lineage: Bacteria > Bacteroidota > Bacteroidia > Chitinophagales > Saprospiraceae > JAHDEO01. Next base: position 1,333 of record JAHDFX010000353.1, read on the forward strand.
ATTATGGATGTAGAGAATGTCATGTTACTTCAAATTGGGTACTTATTTATGAGATTAGGAACGAAGTATTAATATTAAGAAGAACAGGTACGCATAGTGATGTATTTAAAAAACGATATTGAAACTGCTAAGGTATAATTATAAAAAGTATTTAAAGGGGAAAAGTTGTTGTAAAATTTGCAACAACTGGCGACATTATCAGGGAGCATAGATAGTATTAAATATTAATTATAAAATAAAGAATTAATCCTTATATTGAAAGAGGTATGTCAGATAAAACAAAAACACCGAAGAAGAAGCCAACAGGGTTGCCTGTACCAAAGGTCTATGATAGTCCTACATTGGCGATGTACCCAATCGCTCCTGTGGCTCGGAATCCAAAGTACGACCTGGTGCGTCAGGAAGATGGCATTTTGTGGAATACAAATCGAGTGGAGTGGACGGGTATTCATCCAGAGACAGGAGAGCCAACACCTTGGTTCATTGAGCGCAGAGTGATACAAGGAACACCCACACTACCAAATTATAAGACACAACAAATCCTCAATGCACTCCTTCATATTTTATTAGAACAAAAGGGCGATGATCTTTCAGATTTAAAAATTAAGATTTCACTCTCTGAGGTACTGCGAGTTTTAAATGGAAAACAGGAACTGGATTATACACCTGGTTCAAAGCATTTAAAAATGGTAATGAATCATATAAATGCGCTTCGAAATATGCGAGTGTCTTATGGTTATACCAAAAATGCAAAAGGAGAAACCTACAGAAATGAAAGTAATATAATTTCAGATATAGAACTGACGACCTTTGAAGGGAAACGCCAGAAAAAGAAACTCTATGGAGAAGGGGAGATTGTAGAGCAAAATGTAACCATCACAGAAATACACTCCATTACCTTCTCGTCAGGCTTTATTGCCAAGTATATGGCAGAGAGAATTACCTACGACCTATTTCCGTATTTGCGCCATGATAGCCCAACCGCCCAAAATGCCTATCGGTTTTTGAATTATCTTATTCAAACTTCTAGTAAGGACTTTTACTATCGGGACGACCTCCAAAAATTTTGTAGGGTACACCTTGCCCTCCAATCTCAAAAAACAGAAAACAAAGAAAAGGCTTCTCGATTGGCAGCCGATATGCGGAAGGAGTTAAAGACCATCAGAAAACGATGGGAAGGGGATTTTGCCATTGAAAAAGATAAAAAACAGCCATCTGGTTACTCCATCAGCTTCGGGAGACGACCAAGGCTCTTTGATGTGGAAGAAGATTTACATTTGAATGAGAAAGAGAAAGAAGCTTACTCACTACTACGTTACTTTGGAGTGTATCATGTCCCTGCTGTAAATACAATTCTGGAATGTCAAAAGAGCTTTTATGAAGAGACAGGGGAATACATACTATATTGTATAAAGTCCTTTGATAATTTGCGCCGATTGGGTGAGATAAAAGCTCCAATAGATAAACTTGGTGGTGTATTGGTCACTTTTATAAAAAATGGCTACCACTATGAGCCGTTCCTGGAGGAACTGGCAAAAGCGAAAAATGAACCTTTTACACCGGATTTCACCTTTGCTCCTGTACCAGAAACAGGCGGATTCAATTTTACAGAATTTAAGAAGCGATATCCAAAGATATGTCTGGAGATTCAGGAACGAGTGCAGAAGGAAATGAATGCGATAATGAAAAGTGATTTTAGTATGGCAAATTCTGAGGTGTTTATGTTTGCAGCAGTACGGGCAGAATGCTATAAGTATTGGAAAGAAAAGTGCAAAAAGTAGCTCTTCGTAATTTCGGAGGTAAAAATGAAAGTTCTTCTAAAATTCAATTAAGGCAATCTGAGAACGGCTTCCGGCTGAAACGCCTATAAAGCCTGAAATACCACGTTTTCAACAATTTTCTTGTGAAAAGCCGTTTTCCACTTCGTAATTTCGGGGGTAAGACTTCGTAATTTCGAAGGTAAGAAAAAACAAACCTTCGTAATTTCGGAGGTAGATGCTCGTAATTTCGGGGGTAAGACTTCGTAATTTCGAGGGTAAAAACCTTCTGAAAGCCTTACCAGCACTACATTTCACCTCTCTATAAGAAAAAGGAAAAAGGAAATAAATAAAAGAATATAAGTAGTAGCACACTTTCTGTGGAAAACTATTTTTAAAAATTTCTTACAACCAAAGAAAAAAGAAAAATTAATTTTTAACATATATGAGTTTGACAACACAAAAAGCCAAGCAAATTTCCATTGTGGAATTTTTGCTCGCCAAAGGTTACAAGTACTCTTTTACTAAAAAAGGGGAGTACTGGTATGTGTCGCCATTTCGGGTAGAAAAAGATCCTTCTTTTGCAGTGAAGGAGGGTGCAGGGACTCATGGGGAAGACCTATGGGATGATTTTGGAGCAGGAACGGGCGGAAGCATCATAGACCTGGTAATGGAAATGGAAAACTTGTCTGTTCGGGGTGCGCTTTCTTATCTATCCGATTTTTATAGTATGAAAAACATTCCTTTTACCTCCAAAAAGCCACAAAATACGTCACTCTTTGATTCAACTAAGGAAAGTTCTATAAAAAATATTGTCGTGCGTCCTCTGAATCATTTTGTTCTCTTGCAATACCTACAAAAGCGAGGTATTAGGGAAACAACAGCCAAGAAATACCTGAAACTCATTTGGTATG
>JAHDFX010000085.1:0-9187 GCA_020627965.1 Saprospiraceae bacterium
ATCATGGCTATAACAGCAGCAGGAATTCTTATTTTTTTTGGTAATTTTTATACAACACTGGCAGTCGTTATAGTGTCTGCTCTGGCGGGTGCTTTTATTTTTCGATCACTTTACGTCAAGAAAGACTTATTAGAAAATAAGGATTATAGCAGGGTAAAAGAAGGAACTAACTCAAAAAACTGGCTCATTGCAGGTGGGCTGATCCTTGTTTTTATTGTAATCGTTTTATTGCTTGATCAGGTTTTTCCTGACTTCCAACTCCGAGACCTTCTGGTTACCTTTTCTCAACTGAGTGTTACACTGTTCGGAGGTGGCTATGTCATGATTCCCATGATGCAGGATGTACTGGTCAATGATTATGCCTGGGTGACAGGAAAAGAGTTCGCAGATGGCATTGCCATGGGACAGGTAACACCCGGACCTATTATGATCAGTGCTGCTTTTATTGGTTATAAACTAGGCGGCATTACAGGTGCTTTTGTTGCTACGCTCGGCATGTTTGCTCCCACAGCTATTTTAATGATAATCGCCTCTTCCTTTCTGGATAAAATTGGCAACTCCATTCATGTACAGGCAGCCACTCGTTCCATCAAAGTAGTGGCTGTAGGGATGATCTTTGCCGCAGCAATCTTACTAGGAGGAGATGTAGATATTAACTGGGTAACCGGGCTTATTTTTACTGGCTCCCTACTGGCTGTTCTTGTTTTAAAAGCTAGTGTTCTGGCTGTTATTCCATTAGCCGGTATAGCAGGCTGGCTCCTTTCTGGCTTTTTATAATTGAACGTAATTCCCCATTAGCAAAGGGAAGGGCAGGGGATGGGGTTGAACTACTCCATCTTCAACATCTTCGTCATCACGACCTGACCATTCAAATTATGCTGCACAAAAACAAAATACATCCCTGAAGGCAAATTAGAAATATTGATATTATAATTTGAACCAGAAGGTGAAATAGTCTCATGAACATTTCCGTCAACATCCAGTATTTGTATACTATAATCACTCATAGTACCTTGAATTTCAAATAAACCTGGTGTTGGACTAGCCAGCAATGTAATAGACTGAGCATCTAAGACTAACTCCGGTTCTCCTACCACACATTCCGATCCTTCATTACATTCCATCAACTCTACCCAAACCATATTGGAACCTGGCGCTTCATTTGGATTGGCATACCATTGATTATACCATATTTTGCAATCAGCATAAACATTCGTATTTGGATTAGGGTAGGCTAGAGCACTATTATATTCCGGATACCCGCAATAAGTATTTCCAGTACCTGTACTATTACAATCATCAGCTCCACCACTATAAGGAGTATTGCTGAAATTATTGGCATTAGCAATGGCGGTGGCTTCATTTATACCATTCAAAACATCGCTGGAAACATGCAGATAAGAATAGGCTGAACTGCCTGCTCCACTCAATAAAAGCTGCCAGATCATAATGCCATCATTTTCTCCTGTCCGATCTGGGTGCGTTTCAATATGTTCAGATAAAGAGGCAACATTGGTGTGGGTATATTCATAATACGGTCCCCAGGGCTCATCAGGATAATGAATGCCGGCAGCGATTTTAAATCCATATTGTTCTGCATAATAAGCATAGGCATCATACATAATAGAACGATTAGTACTACCTCCGGCATTATAACCCTGATAAGCGATCATATCTATTTCATTACCAATAGCCTGTATAACCGGAATCATATGCCCTGTAGCACTAAAACCAAAGAGATTGATCCCATTGGTGGCTACAGTACCATTATATAGATTAGCATCAGATTCGCCAGTTAGTGTATTTCTATTTGCAAATGCAAAAGGAGAACTTGAATCATCATTAACTTGTCCACCGAGTGCTCCTACACCGCTTGGCGCACATGCCATGATATAGCCTTCAGAGCGTGGCATTAAAGCCCTCGAATTGACGAAAAAATCAATAAAATGCTGCACATTAGTGGCACTGCCAATATTAGCAAAAGAACCATTAGGCTCAAAATCCCAGTCGATACCAGCAAAACCCATATCATCCACTAAGTCCTTGATTTGTTGGTAATCAATGTCGTTGTAAATGGTGCTACTCGTCCAATAAGTTTCTCCGCCAATAGATAAAATGACCTTAACTCCTCTGTTAGCAAGCGCACCAACACTTTCCTTTAATGTACAGCCATCATAAGGCACCTGTATACCAGTCTGGCTGATATCGTATGAGTCTTTTGTATAGATCAGATCAGGTTTGGCGAAAGCCAGAAAAACATAATTCACATGAGCTGGAATTTCTCGCAGACTGGAATTCTGTCCAGCACTTGTCCAGGTTTCTGACCAGGAAGGGAAATAACCTAATACAATAGGCTCATCGAAGTTCGGAACTTGAGCAATATTTTCCTGGTAACTAAATGCGAAGAAGAAGATGATCAATGTAAAAATAGTGTGTCTCATAAGTCAGAATTAATCTTATGGCATAATAAGCATTTTTTTTGTAAAGGAACCCTTTGGTGAACTAATTGTATACCCCGTTAAAAACAGAGGAATTGATTAATGCTGTTTTCAATAAATATCCCTCTTCTGTTAAATAAGCCGAAAGCCCGGGAACTTCATCAGTTTCCCAGGTATTTATTTCATTTCCACAATTATCGATCAAATAAGTATTGGTGGATCGTACGGAAGAAATAAGAGTATAACTGTTAAATGCATTGGGAGATTGGTGGAATAAACCTACTGTTTGTTGTGCAGTACTATAGGTAAAATATAAAACGAAAATGATAGAGAGAAAAGATTTATGATTAAGCATAAGTATAGTTTTTATATGTCACAAAAATACATTTTTTGTTTTTTGTTTATTTTTGTTTAATTTATTGACTGTCAATGTTTTGTAGTTAGGTATTTTAAGATTTTTGTTGAAATGTATATTTTATTAAAGTACTTAAAAAGTTATAAAAAACTAAGTCTTTAAGAAGGTTTTGAACAGGTTAGTATCGTTTTTTTTAAAAACCTGATATTCAGTTCTTTAATATGTTTTTTATAAACCCTCTAATAAAGGGATTTTTCCTGTATTTTGATTAAATATCTTTTTTTAACACAAATTATTTTTTGATTTGTCAAGAAATTGTTAAAATTGTGCCTTGGAGTATATCCCAAAATATGCTTCAGCTATGAAACTGACTAAATACCTAATTTATGAGACCAAAAACCACTACCACTTTTGCCCCTCCTATATTCAGTCCCTTCATATTTGATATATTACCTGGTAATAAAGGTACTAGTGATCTTGTTTAGGTGTTTTTTTGTAAAAAAGTAAATCTAGAATAGCTATGAAAATGTCGAATGTTTTGAAAAATATTCTTGTTGTTGTGTTCTTCTCGAATACAATTTTTTTATCTGCACAATCTGTGATTTACACAGAAGCTCCAAATATTACTGTGGAAAAAGGAAATGACGATCATGCCACTCTAGAAGTAGAGGATGTGGATGTAGTAGATATGAAGACTTTGTGCCAGAGAAATGATATTGAACTGAGTAAACTTGTTGTGTCAGAAAACAACTATACATTCTGGACAAAGAAGAAGAATGAAGAGGGCTTTTCAAGCCGACTTTATAAAAGATTAATTGTAGAACACTTAATAGAACTCAAGAACCAAATAAACCAGAAATAATGAAAAAGATATTACTATTTACAGTTTGTATTTTTCTGGGGTTCTCTCAGATAAAAGCACAAACTTCTTGTATAGGTGGCGGACAGATTAGAGTAGAAATTATTTGTATCGAGATGTTAGCTGGTGGAGAGGCTGGAAATGAAGAAGTAACCATCCTTACTACGCTTACAGACAATGTTGGTAATGTTATGGCCAGTAATGTCTGTACCACGGAAGATGCAGATATAGGTAGTGGCGGCCAGTCTGGACAAACAGGTCCGGGATTCGGAGTTATAGATACCCCTTATCCATGGACATCAGGTAATTATGGAGACAATAATGCCTTCCCTAGTACTTTTGATATAAATTTTCAGGTATGGGAAGACGATAGAGGAGGTAGATGTAGCCTGGATATAAATGGGGGGACTTTTGATGATGATGATGACAATAATTGTACATCGGCTACTACCACAGTTCCTTTCTCTACTATTTGGGGCGCAGGCGGATCTTGTAGTGATGGTGTAACTGGTGGCTGTACAGATACAGGACCTAATGTATTTACTGTTGGTTGTAACGGAGATTGGAATATTACCTATATGGTTACTGCAGACTTAGATCCTAAACTGGCATTAAGTTGCCCAGTTGTAGAGGCAGGTCAAACAGAAACCTTATATGCTTATGCCAGTGATGGAGCTACCTTATTAACAGGAGGTACATGGAGTATACAGTCAGGAGGTGGCTCTATTGTTGATAATGGAGATGGAACAGCAACTTTTGATGCTACTGGAGCAACTGTAGGTACAACCACCATTGCTCAATATATCGGTCAAAATTGTTGTAGAACGATTACTGACCAATGTGCTATTGTTATTGATGAACCCTGTCCCGTCATTGAATCAGGAGATGTAACGATAACGCCTGCCGGTAATACTTGTGATGGAACTGAATATAGTCTTGCAACAACTGTAACCAGCCCATCCGGGAGTGCGATCACAGAAAATACAAATTACTTCGTAGTCTGGGAAGTCAGTTATGATAATGGAGCAAGCTGGACAGAAATCGCTGATGGTAGAGGAGCAGATAATAATGCAGGCACCGCAGATGATATGTCTGTATTATCAATAACGCACACACCTACCAATTCACAAGGTAATTGTGGTGTGCAGGAGGTACTATATCGGGCAATTCCAGGATGTATAAAAGAAGGTACTCCGCTGACATTTAATGGAAGCATTAACTATTTTGGAGATGATGCGACAGCTGTAAATACAGATGGAATTTGTTTTGGCAGTACTCAGAATGTCTGTTTAAATCTCGACCTTTCTACACTTCCGACGGGTTCTACTACTACCACAATTCAGTTTTCGGGAGATGGTTCAGCGGCTTGTTGTAGCCCTTCTTACGCATCAGAAGCTCACCTCGGTTTTATTGCACCGGACGGAACATGTCAAAATATTGATGCAGGGGCTGATCTGGGTTTCCCTTCTTCCTCTACCGCATGGAATTTCCCACTAACAACTGAAACAGGATTAGCAGGAACAAATGCTGTAGGTGTCTGGCAGATATGCTTTGTTGATGATTTCGCAGATAATCCAGATGGAACCATATTTAATCTATTTATGTCCGTAGGTTATGCGCTACCACTAGACGAAGACGACGCTACTGAAGCTACATCTATGGCAGGAGGAACAGGATCGGCAGCCGCTCCATTAAAGGTTTGCGGCAACCCTGTAGCAGGCACAGATTATACATTACCTAATGCAGCAAATTGTGAAAATGCTGTAACGAATGTCTGCGCAGGTGGACAAGTTATGTATTCTACTGACAATGGAACAACTTATACTTCAATGACACCTCCAACAGCAGCAAATGGTGTAACAGTATATTATCAAATCTCTTCCACAGACCCTGATTGTATCAGTTGTGCAGTCACAGGAGATTATACAATCTCTAATTGTCCAGAATGTAATGATCCCTGTTTTGCAGAATGGACAGCAGGTGCTGCAAATGCAGATGCTTGTGCTACTGCTTTAACTCTTATGCCATGTGACGACGGTGACCCCTGTACCGAAAATGATATGGGTATTGTAGGACAAGATGGAACAACAGTGTGTACGGCGTGTGTGGGTACTCCTATTGCTGCGCCTACTGCCGATGCTGGTTCCGATGTTACAGTATGTGAAGGCCTTGATGCTAATCTTGCGGCAACATTCGGAGGATCGGCAGCAAGTGGTATGTGGTCAGGTGGAGCTGGTACCTTCGGTGACGCTACAATGGGAACAACTACTTACACCCCGGCAACTTCCGAAGCTGGTACTTCGGTAACTTTAACCTGGACTGCATCATCACCAAATAATTGTGGTACCGCAACAGATAATGTTATAGTTATAATAACTGCAACACCTACTGCTGATGCCGGAATGAATGCTACTATTTGCGAAGATGCTAGTGCTACTCTTGCAGCCACATCTGGCGGTTCTGCTACTGGCGGAATCTGGTCAGGAGGAGCTGGAACTTTTGGAAACAGTGCAATGGCAAGTACAACTTACACGCCTGATGCATCAGAAGCCGGAACAACGGTAACTTTAACCTGGACTACAAATGATCCTGGTAGTTGTGGAGCTGCTACATCTACTGTGGATATTCAAGTAGATGCACTGCCAATGGCGGATGCTGGAGCACCACAAACAGTTTGTGCCAGTGTTGGTATGGCAACATTAGCTGCGAATACACCAACAGTTGGAACTGGAATGTGGTCAGGAACAGGCGGTACTTTCTCTTCTATGACCGATCCTGCTGCTACAGTTACAGGACTCACTGCCGGAACTTACACTTATACATGGACAGTAAGTAACGGCGTATGTACTCCACAAACCAGCATGGTAACAATCACTGTAGTGGATGATCCTACCGCCGACGCAGGAGCAGATGTAGCTGTTTGTGATGGTGATGCTGTTAATCTTTTTGCCCAGGCAGGTGGCTCTGCTACAGGCGGAATGTGGTCAGGTGGAGCAGGTACTTTTGGCAATGCGACCATGGCTGGTACAACCTATACTCCTACAGCAGCAGAAGTAGGAACAACAGTAGTACTTACATGGACTACTGACGATCCAAGTGGCTGTGGAGCTGGAGCCGATGATGTTGATGTAACAATTAACGCAAATCCTGAACCTGGAATTACATGTCCTCCAGCAACACTCGGAAAATGTGATGGAAATTATAACTGCATGTTCCTTGACAATAATGCTACAACTTCAGCAAATGGTACTACGGCAGCCCCGATTATCGGTGGCTCAGCAGCAGCATTTATAACAGATAATACAGGTACACTTGATCCTTTAAATGCCCCGGTAGGTGTACCTCTAACTCTAACATTGAATTATCAGGATCCGGTCACAGGCTGCTTAGGCACACCAGTTACTTGTACATTTACAATAGTTGATAATAGTCAGTCAAGTGCAGGTGGATTTTAACTTAAAAAAGATCAAAACGACAATAACATGAATAAATTATTTTTCATCATATCTCTTTTACTTTTTTTCTGTTCAACACTTTTTGCACAATCCAAAAGTGCAAAATATGGATATAATGTAGAAGGCAAAAAAGCAACAAAGGCTGTACAATTTCAGCCTGAAAAACTGGAAAGGGATTATTCGATTGTTCAGACGACTCCCATTATTAAAAAAGACCGTAATGTTACAGTACTTGAAAAAAATGAAGACACTGTGGTTTATCAAGTAGACATGAGTGGTTTGTCACAAACTGAACTGGCGGAAATACAAAGAAAGTTTAGTGTAGAAAACCGGAAATTTAAAAAAACAACGACTGGAAAAGCCACAATAACATTGGCCGGTTTTGATGCGAAAAAAATTACAGCAGAAGATTTGAATTATTTTATTAATAATATAAATAGATTTAATCAGTAATTGTTAATATTCTGAATTGAAATGTAAATGCGCCTGACGGTTCTTTTGTGTTTTCTTTTAATGCTGATTTTTATGGCTTGTAAAAGCCGTGATACAGATCAGCATCCTTTTATTTTGAAGGGAAAAGAATTTGAAAAAAAAGAGAATTACCAAAACGCCCTTATAGAATTTGAGAAATTTATTACTCAATTTCCAGAAGAAGAGACAGGATATTATGAGGCAGGCAGAATGTGTCTGAATCTCAGGGAGGAGGCAAAAGCGGCGGCAAATTTTTCCAAAGCTATTGAACTGAATCCAAAGCATGATTCTGCTTTTTATTACAGAGGAGTGAGTCTGATGAGGCGCGAAAATTACCCCAGAGCAGAAATTGATTTTAGTAAGTCAATTATACTCAATCCCAATAAAGCGATTTATTATATTGACAGAGGCGTCGTGAAGATGGAAATGGGGAATCATGAAGGCGCACTCGAAGATTTTCATAAATACCTCAAAATACACCCAAAAGATGAGAAAGTTTATCTTAATCTCGCAATGGCTGAAAACAGTTTAGGTCATTATGAGAAAGGAATAGAATACAGTACAAAAGCCATTGAACTCAACAACAATTGGGGTATGGCATACTACATACGAGGGGAAAGTTATCTGTTTAGCGGAGATACTGCTAAATTGTGCAATGACCTTGCCCTTGCTATGAAATTAAATTATTTGCAGGCAATGCAGAGAGTTTCTATGTATTGCCTGAACGACTGAAAATCACGTTGTTAAAAAAACAGGTTATGAAATCCAAGTTTTTTATCCTTTTTGCGCTTTTATTTTGGACTGCTTCTGTTAGTGCACAAAAAGATTGTGTAACAGCGGCAGCTTTATGTGGAAGTGCACTTCCTCCTGCCCCTACTGCTGGTAGTGGAAATTCTGAAACTACTAATAATCCCTGTGGAGCAGGCGAAAATAATTCGACCTGGTTTACATCTGTTATTACAGCAGCAGGAACATACTCAATAACTTTTGATGCAATGCCGGATGCAGATATTGATTTTGCATTATGGATTATTCCCAATTCAGGAGGAAGTGCACAAACGCTGGCGGCTGGTTGTGCAGCTTTAGCGAGTGGGCAAAATGCTGATAGGTGTGACTTTGATGGTTCTGCTACTCAATCAGGATTTGGCTCTATTTGCCCCAATCCCGGTGGAGCAGGTTGTGCAGGAGGAGACTTGACATTAGCTGTTGGAGACAGGATAATTGCTTTTGTAGATGACTTTGGAGCCTTTAGTGATATTGGCTTTACGCCAACAGTTGGTGGAACATCTGAGGCAGATTGTGACCCGTTATGTGATGGTTGTACAGATGCTACTTGTGCCAATTCAGGTATCCTTGCCGATGAAGCTACTGCGAATGCCTCAACCGATGGTTGTAGTGATCTACAGGTGAGAACAAGTCCCGGCGCAACGGAAACTTTTTGTACAACATTGACAACACCAGCATCGCCAACAACAAGTTTAATTAGTTACGGTATTGTAACAACATTCCAACCGCCTGGGTGTGGAACTTTTTTGAATAGAACAGTAACGACGGCCTGTGGAGCAGTTGCACCTGAAGCGGATATCTTAACTCCTGTAAATGGAAGACC
>JAHDFX010000085.1:9287-16527 GCA_020627965.1 Saprospiraceae bacterium
GCTTGTTCACAGGTATCAGAACCTTGTATCTCTCCATTCTTTGTACAACCTCCCTGCGAGTTGGCTTTAACACCTCCTCGCTTTGTTTGCTCTGCAGATGCCAGCACTTATACAGTAGAAGTAGATTTTACTGGAGGTGGTCAAGGAGCAGGCGTTTATACTTTAACAAATAATGGTGGTGGTACAGTAGGAGGAGATGATCCTTCAATGATGGCAAGCGGAACAATAACCATATCTGGACTTACAAGTGGTGATGGCTTTGATGTAGATGTAGAAGGTGACGGACTTACTTCGGGATGTTGTCTGGCTATATTCTCGCCAGGCTATGAATGTCCTAAATGTCCTTTATTAACCAATATTACAGTTGCACAAGATGACTGTCTTGGAAATACAATTACGCTTACCGCAGATGTGGATGAAGGTGATGAAGGAGTAGATTATTATATAGAATGGTTGTTAAATGGTAATCCCATCAACTTACCCGGTTCTTCTACATTTGGCCCGGATGGAGCTTTTGGAGGAGCCAATGCAGCAGATGACGCAGTAGCATTGACCTATACACATACCTTAACTTACGATACTGATCCGGGAAGCTGTGCTTTTGAAGATCAGGTCTATTCTGCTCGTTTATGGTGTATCGTTGAAGAAACAGTAGAGCTTGGAGACGCTAGCGTTTGTAGTACAACGACCAGTGCAATTGTTCAATATAATGCGGAAACGCCAACGACAATAGCGCAACTTGACTTGACAGGTGCGCCAGCTTGTGCCATTGCGGAAGCTGTAGAATATCAGGCTAATTTTGCATCAGGATCTCCTTTCGGATTAAGCTGGATTTGTGAAGCTGTCGCAGAAGTATCTGGCCCTGGTGGATTTATGGTAGGCCCTTTCTGTGACCCAACAGTAGAAACAGGTGGTGCATGCCCAGGACCAGGTGGACCAGGTGTAGGTAGTGGTAATACTTGTGTAGGTTCTCCTACAGCAACAAGTGGTTGTAATACAGTATCTGGTGTCGAAAGTCTGGGAGGAATCAACTCTACAGCAACATTACAGGGAATATGGGAAATATCTGCTTACGATACTTATAATGATGTTGGAGGAGGTACTGAAGGTGTGGTAAATTATACCTTATTTACAGTTCGTTATTTACTTCCCCCAGGTTGTGATATTAATCCAATGGATCAAAATCTTGCCTGTGCGGTTAATATCAGCACATTGAATAATGGCGGACCGTATCCTGCTGCTCCACTAACCGATGCCAGCCATCCTAATGGTGCAAATGAAGTTTGTGGGTTAAGAGTGTGTACACCACCAGTCATTAATACAGATTTTATGGAACCAACTGCAGGTTGTGATCCAACAGTAACATTACTTTGTAATGCGTTCGCTGGCGATCCTTTAAATCCAGGTGCAAATCCAGGCGCTGGAGCTGCAATTCTGTATTCTACAGATGGTGGAACAACTTATACAAGTGTTGATCCTTATGATGCAGTTTCTATTACAGCAACAAATACTCAGGATCGTTCGGATTTGACTGTTGATTATTTTGTGTTCCAACCAGGATGTCCTTCTTGTACAGATGTGACAGGTTCATTTGATTTGACTTTCCCGGTAGCACCTGCTCCCGTTAATGTAAATGCTTGTGCTGCTGATGTACCAAGTCTTGCAGCTAATGGAGCTGGAGGAACTTATAATTGGTTTGATGCTAGCCAATCAGCAGATGTAAATAGTGGGGCAGTACCAGTTTTTACCGGAGACCCATATATGCCAACAGGACTGGCTCCTGGAGTCTATGATTATCTGGTTACTGAAACTGATGCTAATGGCTGTGAATCATTACCTGCCCCTATAAGCCTTACTATTTATCCAGACTTTCAAATTGATATTACAATAAAAGCATGTGACGCAATGATTCAGGATGAAATCCTTACAGGAGTAGATGCTTCTGATGATGTGGTCACAGGAGATATTACGATAACAATGATCGGTGGTGGTGTTCCAACAGCAGGAAACCTTACATTAATTGATAATAATGGAGGAATTTTAAACGGACCTTTATCGGCCGCTTTATTAGCAGGTGATCAACTGGCTGTTTATACAGATGTAGAACTCACTGGAGACGGAGTCGCTATTTTTGATTTTATGGCCACTTTTGATGATGGAACTTTAATGTGTTCTGCAAATCAGGCAGCAGGCCCATTCGGTGACTGCTCTTGTTTACAAATTGTCTGCCATGACGAAACTATGTTCCAGGCAATGGAAGCCACAGGTTTAAATACAAGTTTGGTAACAGAGTATGTATTACTTGATCCTGCAACAGGGTCTATTTTACAAATTTCTCCAACGGCTTTATTTGATGTAACTACTTTAACTGCAGGAACAGCTTATCCATATCATGCGATCAATTATGATCCTTCAACGGGTGTCTTAGCACCTGTAGTTGGAGGAACTATTGACGACTACATCACGCCACCAGACGACTGTCACGATGTAGATGTTTCTTTCCCATGTCATATTGCCATTACAGAAGATTTTACATTTGATGTAGCTGATGATTGCGCTGATATTGCCAATCAGGTGTTGGTGAATGATGTAACTGGTGGCTGGGATCCAAGAGTTTATACAGGCACATCTGCACCACCTGCTTCGACTTATAATGTATACCTGGCTGCTGATGGTGTAACGGATGCTGCTAGTGCACTTATTGGCCCTGAAGATATTAGTGCCGGCCCTGTTACATTTACAAATTTAAATATAACTACCCCTACTTACTTTCATGTCATCATTGAAGATGCAAATGGTTGTACGGATTTTGTCAGAGTATATGCACTTCCCGATTATGATCCAACTTTAAATGATCCGGGAATTATCTGTATAGGCCCAACCGGGCAAACAGATGATTTTGATCTTTACTCTCTATTACCAGGCGTAGTATTCCCAACTGTCGATCGCCCAGGTGTATGGACAGGCATTTCAGGTATTGTGCAGGATGAAACAGTACCAAGTGCTTCTATTCCTGGAAGTGTTTTAGAAACTCTATTACCGGCGGAAGGTACACTTGCATTGCCGATTACCTATACATTAGGAACGATTCCTCCACCAGATCCGGGTACGCCAGTCTGTACAGAGGAATTCACCCTGACTTTAAATTTCAGCCGTGCAGCTACGCCCGACTTAGCAGGCTATGTTCATTGCTTCAGCAGCCCAGCTCCAGTTGATCCATCTACAGGACCTCCATTCCCATTAACAAATGGCTTATTTAGTGATTGTGGTGCAGGAACAACAAATTGGTATGAGGCAAGTGCTTACCTCGCAACAACCAACCCAGGAGAGTTTTTCCTTCCTTCTGATATCCAGACTCGCCCTGTCGGAACTTATACTTTTGAAGCAGAATGTGTGGATGCCAATGGATGTATAAGTGAAAGAGTAGAAGTGCAATTGGTCGTTCAAGACCTTCCTCTTGCCCCAACACTCACAGACATCTATGTATGTGAAGATGGCGCTCCTCCAGTAATTACCCCAATGTCCAATAATGCAGCAGGAGGAGACGCAACGTATAATATTTATGAAAATACAGGTGGAATTCCTTCAACAGGACCAGTCGAAACCTGCCTGAATGCTTTCGATTTATCGAGTGCTGCTTACGCTGCACCAGGTGTTGGAGGTGATAACTTATTTGACATTACTACACCAGATTGTTATACTTACCAAATAACGGAGTTTGTTGGTGATTGTCCGAATGACTTAGGTTGTGAATCTCCTGTAGAGTTGGTGAATGTATACGTCTTACCTCGTCCTGAGGTTAACATCGGGGACACTGGACCCGTTTGTGAAGGTGGTATGATCACTTTAGAAGCAGACGATATCAGTACAGAGAGTTTTGCTGCATGTACCGAGAATTTCACTTTGGTTAATATAGATTACGAATGGTTCCAGGATGATGGTGATGGCGTAACAGATGATGGTTCAGGATTATTGTTAGTACAAGATCCTGACGATACAAGTCTTGGAAATACAGGAACTGCTAATACATTTACCTTACCTGCATCCGTCTTTGCTGATAATGGAAATGGTTATTATGTAGTTGTAAATTACGATTGGCAAACTTCTGGCGGAACAATAGTTTCTCAATGCCAGACAGTAGCTTCTAATATCGTAATGCCGGTCATTGTAGATAATGAACCGCCTACAGTTGTAGGTGCTACCATGTGTGAAGGCGATAGCCCAATTCCTACACTGACTGCTGATCCACTTACGGGAAGTAATTCTCCAACATCTGTAGCACAGTGGTTTGAAAACCCAACAGTAACAGTTGGTGAAACAGTCTTGAATACAGGTACTACTTATCAGCCAATTCCGCCAGCCGGTGGATTTGTCGCTGGTGTATATACTTATTTTGTACAAAGCTTTGATCCTGATAACGGTTGTGTAAGTACCAGAGTACCTGTTACACTGGAAGTATTTGATCTTCCTGAAATTACCGTAGCTGACCAGCAAATCTGTAATGGTGGTATGATAGATAATATTATTCCAACAGGTAATCCTGGTAGTACATTTGAAATAACAGGACCAGGAGGAACAACTGCGGCACAAGCTAGTTTTGTACAGGCAGACCTGCTTCCAGTTGGTTTTGATAATTTGACTAATGGAGTTTATAATTTCACTATTCGTGAAATAGCTAATGTATCAGGCAATCCAAATGTATGTGTTGGACCCGATGCAGCCTTCTCCATTGAAGTCATTGATAATATTATTCCTGATCCTAGTAATAACGGACCTGTTTGCATTGGTACACCAGTCACCATGACAACACCATTAGTACCAGGAGCAGATTATACATGGACAGATGCAGGTGGAGCTACAGTTTCTACTATGCAAACATTTACTTATACCCCAACAGCAGCAGGTAGTTTCGACTTTTTCGTAACACTATCCAGCACTGATCCAGCTAACTGTCTTGATCCTAATCCGGTTATGACTACAGTTGTAGTTGAAGATCAGCCGGCTGCTCTGGCAGTTACGAATCAGGTCATTTGTGAAGGAGAGTCGATGACACCAGCCACTGCACTAGGTGCAGACTGTGGCGGTGCTACAATCAACTGGTATGCTAATGCAGCGCCAACAGCAGGCGAAGCAGTACTTAATTCTGGAGCTACCTATGTAGTACCAGGAAGTGAAACATTAACAGAAGGTGATTACACGTTCTATGTAGAATGTGTAAGCGCATTAGGTTGTGTAAGTTCAAGATTGCCGGTTGTATTAACGGTTAATCCAATGCCGGATGCACCAGTCGTAGCGAATCAAAAAATATGTCAGCTTGAAGATGCTGCGAATGTAGTATTGACAGGTCAGGCAGGTAGCCAGTTTGAAGTAACAGGACCATCTAATACGCCAACATTATTCGCAAGCCCGATTAGCCTTGCTCATGCCGACTTGACAACGCTTGGACTAGACAATACAACAGTAGGTTTCTACAATTATGATGTAGTTGAAGTATCTGCTGATGGTTGTCGTAGTGAGGTAGCCAGTTTCAGTATTCAGGTTTGCCCTAATCCAATTGCAGGAGCATCTATAGATGGCCCAGTTTGTGAAGGTGCACCAATTACTTTAACGGCAAGTTCAGATATAGCAGGTTCTACTTTTGAATGGTTTGATGCCACTAATAATGGCGTATTCAACGGACCAGTATATAGTTTCACACCGACTCTGGCAGACGATGGTGCTATGTTTACAGTAGTAGCAACTTCACCTGATGGTTGTGTATCTGTAGCTTCTACTCCGGTTACAGTCGATGTGATCGAACTAGTTGCACCAACCACAGTAGATGCAACAGTTTGTGCTGAAGATGCAGGAACAGCAGCAGCTACATTAAGCGCAAGCTGTGCCACTCAAGGCGGAGCTAACGGAGTAACCAATATGAATTGGTTTGATGCTGGAGGTGTACAGGTAAACCAAGGTATGACATATATACCTGGAGAAACTGCACCTGGTACCTACACTTACACGGTATTCTGTGAAGATGCAGCAACAATGTGTACCAGCCCAGGACAAACACTAACCCTAACAATTTTGCCAACCCCAGCTGCACCGGTTGTAGCTGATCAGGCAATTTGTGTGAATGCAGATATTGCGAATATACCGCTTACGGGCGATGGTGGAAGTACATTTGAAGTAACCGACGCAACAAGTGGAGCAGTAGCACCATTTGCTGATGGTTCAAGTATCCTTACCGCAACACTTCCTGGTTTTGATAATACAACTCCGGGTACATATAATTATAATATTACAGAAACTAACAGTGATGGTTGTATCAGCGAAACAGGAACTTTCTCTATTATTGTTAATGATGAAATTGATCCTGTAGCGAGCAATGACGGCCCAGTCTGTGAAGGAGAGACAGTAACGATCAGTACGCCAATGGCACCAAACGCTAATTATGTCTGGACAGATGCAGGCGGTGCAGTAGTTGGTAATACAGCTTCTGTGACTTTAACACCACCAGCTGCTGGAGAAACTTACACAGTTACTATCTCCACAACTGATCCAAATACTTGTTTGTCTCCAGGAACTTCTACTACTACAGTTGTTGTTAATTCCCAAGCTAATGCAACAACATTAGTGAATCAGGTACTATGCCAGGGAGAGACGATGACAGTAGGAAATTCACTATCCGCTGACTGCGGTGGTTCTACTATCAATTGGTATGATGTACCAACTGGTGGAACAGCTATTAATAGTGGTGCAACTTACACGGTACCGGGTACAGCAGCGCTTGCACCAGGCGATTATACTTACTATGTAGAATGTGTAAGTGCAGAAGGTTGTATAAGCGCATCACGTGAAGCAGTTGTACTTACGGTTGACCCAATGCCGGCAGCGCCAGTCATTGCCAATCAGACAATTTGTATCAATACAGATATAGCAAATATTCCATTAACAGGAGATGGAGGTAGTACATTTGAAGTAACAGATGCAACTAGTGGTACAGCAGCTACTTTCAATGATGGCGAAAGTATACTTACGGCAACACTACCAGGCTTCGATAATATGACTGCCGGAACATATAATTATAATATTACAGAAACTAACTCTGATGGTTGCGTAAGTGCAGTAGGTACTTTTGCAATAGAAGTATTGGACGAAGTAACAGCGGGTGCGTCAACAGACGGTCCAGTCTGTGAAGGTGCTCCAATTACCTTGACGGCCTCGTCAAATATGGCAGGCGCTACATTTGAGTGGTTTG
>JAHDFX010000085.1:16627-24130 GCA_020627965.1 Saprospiraceae bacterium
GCTGTGTAAGTGCAGTTGGCAGTTTCGTACTGACCGTATCAGACGAAGTAACAGCAGGAGCATCAACAGATGGTCCGGTATGTGAAGGCGATCCAATTACCTTGACAGCTTCCTCAAATATGGCAGGCGCTACATTTGAGTGGTTTGACATGGGAGGTGCTAGTATAGCAAATGGAACGACTTACACATTTACACCAACACTAGCAGAAGATGGTGATACTTACACAGTAGTAGCTACAATGGGAACATGTGTGTCTGCTGCTTCACCAGCAGTTACGGTTGATATAATAGAATTAATCGAGCCTACAGTAACTGGAGCAACTGTTTGCACAGAAGATGCACAAACAGCAGTAGCTCAATTATCTGCTAGTTGTGACCCACAAACTGCAGCAAATGGAACAACGAATATTGTTTGGTTTGACGCAATGGGCAATGAGGTAAATGTGGGAGCAACATTCATTCCAGCAGATAATACTGCCGGTGCTTATCCATACACAGTTTATTGTGTAGATGATAATACAGGTTGTAGTAGCGCAGGAGTAGAGGTAGTATTAACTATCCTTGATATTCCATCTGAACCACCAGTGCCTAATGACACAATTTGTGTAGATGGAATGGTGGAGACAATAGTATTGAATGCCCCTGCGGGTAGTGCTTTCGATCTTGTCGGTATCGGTGGTACAGTAAATGGAATTACAGGAACCATCACAAACGCACAATTAGAAACAGCTGGTCTTGATCCAAGTACTGCAGGAAATTATGATTTTACACTTACCGTAACATCAGGAACGCTTTGTATTGGAAATGGTGGCTTATTCACGATTACAGTAGTAGAAGAACCAGTTGCTGTTGCAGGAACAAGTCCAGATATTACTTGCCCAGGAGAGGATAAGCAATTGAATGGAAACGATGTTTCTGGTCTTGGAGGTTTATTCGAATGGTATGAAGATTCGAATATGGACGGCATGGCTGACATTAATGATCTTTTTGTATCAAATATGCAAAACCCAGTAGTCAATCCTTTGGTAACAACAACTTACTATGTTATTGTTACTTCTCCGGGAGGTTGTGTATCTACTAACTTTGCTTCCACAACAGTTGTAGTAACAGAACCAGTAACGGATCCATTAACCACGGATTATATCGCCTGTATAGGTGATCCTGCAGCTATGGCGACTATTGCATTGCAAGCATCTTGTACAGCACCAGTGGCATCTGTAGAGACTAGATGGTATGACGAAACAGGAACAGTATTACTAGAACCTAATTCTCCAACGTTCACTCCAGCAGGGGCTTCAACGTTCGGCGTAGGTACTTACACGTATATTGCACAATGTTATGATCCAGTATCTGACTGTGCCAGTAATCAGGTAGAAGTACAATTGGTGATCACTGACGATCCAGATGCTCCTACCGTAAGTAATGAGTCTGTTTGTGAGGCTGATGCACTTCCAATTATTTCGCCAAACGGTGAAACAGGAACTAGCGTATTCAATTTCTACTATCAGGGCGTATTAGTATCCCCAGGTGGTATGGCTACGGCTACATTTGATCCTTCTGCAGCGATCACAGCTACTCCTGCTCCTGGTGTTTACACATTTACCGTAAGGGAAATTGCTGGTACTTGTGAAGGTGAACCAACTGACTTTACAGTGGAAATTCGTCCTACTCCAGATATTGTAACTAGTGATGATGCAGCGATTTGTTTTGGAGACAGTACGGAATTAGCTGCTTCTACAACAACATTTGGTACAACAACGAATATTACCTGGTATATTTCAGGTACAAATACATTTGTAGACAATGGTTCTCCAATCACGGTGTCACCGGCTACAACAACATCTTACGATGCTCAGATTGATGTGGATGGCTGTTTATCAGCTTTGGCAACAGTAACGGTAACGGTGGAAACGACACCAGCATTACCAGCGGTAACAGCGGATGTAATTTGCGAAAGTACTTCTACATCAATCAATGGAGCATTAGCTTCTGATTGTGGGGCAGGCTTCACATCATACTGGTATGATGCCTTTGAAGGTGGAAACTTATTGGCAACTGGTTCTACTTACCTACCAGGTAGTGTGGATGCATTAGCTGATGGTGATTACACGTTCTATGTAGAATGTAGAAGTGATGGTGCAGGTTGTATCGGACCAAGAGAACCAGTTACTTTAACAGTGATCTCTACGCCTCAAGGACCAATTGTTGATGATGTAGTGCATTGTCTGGATGCGGAACCATTGGTGATCACACCAGTTGGTGAAGTAGCAGCAGGTGTATTTAATATTTATCAAGGGGGGACGTTTATAGCTGGTCCTGCGACTAGTTTCGACCTGGTCAACAATGCGGTATTTGCAGCATACTATGATAATAATGTTGCAGGTATTTACAATTTTGAAATAACTGAAATTAATACAAATGTTCCGGCTGGCTTAGCGCCAGGATGTGAAGGACCTCCAACGCCGTTCACAGTAACCGTAGTTGCAGAGCCACCACTTCCGGGACCAACGAATAACGGACCTGTTTGTGCAGGTGACGATATAGAATTATTCACAGGTGTAGTAAGTGGAGCTACTTATGCATGGTATCTGAACAGTCAGGTAGACAATACAGATCCTACAGCTCCTGTGATTACAGGAAATCCATTCTCAACTCAGCAAAATCCTGTCATTGCAAACGCTACACCAGCAGATGCAGGTACTTACTGGGTACAAGTGAACCTGAATGGTTGTTTGTCAAGACTAGGATTTACAGCAGTAGAAATCAGCGAACCTCTAGCTCCTGCTTCGGATAATGGTGACCAAACCATTTGCGAAGGAACACTGCTTTCTCCAAGCAATCCATTGACAATAATGCCTTGTACAGGTACAGGCGAATCAATTACATGGTATGATGCAGCCGTAGGTGGCAATCCTGTAGCAACAGGTACTTCTTACTTACCAAATAATACAGATCAACTGACTGCTGGTGTTTACGCATTCTATGCTGAATGTAGCGACCTGAATGGCTGTGTATCTCCAAGAACTGAAGTTACACTAACGGTTACACCAAGACCACCAGCACCAGGTATCTCGACTAGCGGACCTGCTTGTGAAGGTGAAATGGTGGAGCTATGTACTAGCTATACATTAGCAGACTTCATAACTGGCGATCCATTGATTGATCCGACTGCTTTTGCAATTACTTATACACCGCCTTCAGGCTCTGGTAGTGTAGGTTCTCAGATTCCAGGTGACGCCAATGGTTGTGTCATGACGGATGAAGCTGGCCTTTGGACCGCAGTAATCACACTGACTTATCCTGATGGCTCAATGTGTGAGTCATTAGAAAGTGAACCAGTAGAGGTGGTTATCTATCCAATTCCTGTACCGATTGCAACCAACAATGGACCTATCTGCGAAGGTGAAACGGTTCAGTTATCTGCCGGGGGAGTTGATGGAGCTTCTTATCAGTGGACTGATATGACAACTATGGCAGTTGTTTCTATTGATCAGAATCCAATGATTACTAATGTTACTGCCACAACAACTTATCAGTTATTAGTAACTGCTAATGGTTGTGCAGATTCAACAACCACTACTGTACAAATTGATCCATTACCTGTTATTGATGCAGGTGTTCAATATACAGTACAGTCTGATTGTTCTCCTTCTGACTTGACATTAACTGTTGAATTCCCGAATAGCGATGATCCTGCTGATTACACTTATCAGTGGACTGGACCTAGCGGCTTTGGTTCTGTTGACCAAAACCCTTCTGTTCCAGACGTAACGATTGCTAATAATGGTACTTACACTGTTGTTGTAACAAATACAGCAACAGGTTGCACATCTTCCGATGCGGTTTCTGTGAACAACATCCCAGGTCAGGTTGCTCAACCAATTATCCAGAGTAGCGGACCTGCTTGTGAAGGTGAATGTATTGTACTAACAGTAGCAGAATATACCGGTTCTCAAGTTGACTACACTTGGACGATACCAAGCACAACTAACGTGACCGGATTGAATACAAATGAAATTTATATCTGCCCAGTAGACGCTACCCTTCATGAAGGAGATTACAGTGTAACTGTAAATGTGGACGGATGTGAATTAACTTCTGATACTTATAACTTAGATGTATACGATCAACCAACTGTTTCTATTAGTCAGGCTCCAGACCTACCAGAGAATATCTGTGAAGGGGAGACATTGACGTTGAATTCAACAGTAGGTCCAAATCCTGATCCGAATTACTATTCTTATCAGTGGACAGGCCCGAACGGCTTTACATCTAATTCTGCAAATCCTGTTATTAGTAATGTAACGGTGGCAAATAATGGTGGTTATACCTTGATTATTACAAGCCCAAGCGGTTGTACTGCACAGGCAAATATCACCGTAACGAATATTGACCCAACACCAGTTCAGCCTACGATTACTACGAACAGTCCCGTTTGTATCTACGAGGATATTATCCTTAATGTACAACAACAGTATACAGGTACAACAGTAGCTTACCAATGGGTGAATGGTGCTGGTACGACTATTGGAACTGGTAATTCAGTAACAATTGCAGCGAATGATCCTGATGCAATTTCTCCATATACATTGCAGGTAACTGTAGATGGTTGTACTTCCAACCTATCTGATCCTGCTCCAGTCATTGTTAATGATAGACCTACTTCAACGGCATCCAACAATGGTCCTATATGTGCAGGAGAATCTGTACAGTTATTTGCAGGACTAGTAGACGGAGCTGCTTATCAATGGTTCAACACTGCTAATCCTGGTACAATTGTATCTACTGAGCAGAATCCAGTCATATTCAATTTACAGGCAACAACTACCTATGAGGTATTAGTGATAGCAGGTGGCTGTGTTTCTTCTCCTAATGCAACAACAACGGTAACGGTAAATCCTTTGCCAGTTATTGATGCAGGATTATCATATACCGTACAATCTGATTGCTCTCCATCTGATCTGACTTTAACGGTCGGTTTCCCTAGTGGAGATGATCCGGCTAATTATACCTATCAGTGGACAGGCCCTAACGGTTTTGGCTCTGTAGACCAAAATCCTTCGGTACCAGATGTAACAGAGGCGAACAATGGTACTTACGTTGTAGTTGTAACTGAGATTACCACAGGATGTACTTCATCTGATGCAGTTTCAGTGAATAATATACCTGGGCAGGTAGCTCAGCCAATTATCCAGAGTAGCGGACCTGCTTGTGAAGGCGAATGTATTGTATTGACGGTGGCTGAATATACCGGCTCTCAAGTTGACTACACTTGGGCGATACCGAGTACAACTAACGTGACCGGATTGAATACAAATGAAATTTATATCTGCCCAGTAGACGCTACCCTTCATGAAGGAGATTACAGTGTAACTGTAAATGTGGACGGATGTGAATTAACTTCTGATACTTATAACTTAGATGTATACGATCAACCAACTGTTTCTATTAGTCAGGCTCCAGACCTACCAGAGAATATCTGTGAAGGGGAGACATTGACGTTGAGTTCAACAGTAGGACCTAATCCTGATCCAAATTATTACACTTATGAGTGGACAGGACCAAATGGATTTACATCTAATTCAGCAAATCCAGTTATTGGTAACGTTACTGTTGCTAATAATGGAGGATATACTTTAGTAATTACAAGCCCAAGTGGTTGTACTGCTCAAGCTAATATTACAGTAACGAATATTGATCCGACGCCGGTTCAACCTACTATCACAACCAATAGTCCTGTTTGTATCTATGAGGATATTATACTGAATGTACAAGAACAGTACTCTGGTACAATAGTAGCTTATCAATGGGTGAACGGTGCTGGTACTACAATTGGAACTGGCAACTCAGTAACAATAGCAGCTAATGATCCTGATGCAATATCTCCATATACAGTTCAGGTAACAGTAGATGGTTGTACTTCTGACCTCTCTGATCCTGCTCCTGTAATAGAGAATCCAAGACCTCAGGCAACAGCTACAAACAACGGGCCTATCTGTGCCGGTGAATCTGTAGGTTTATTTGCAGGTCCAGTAGATGGAGCAACTTATCAGTGGACTGTGTTAGGTGATCCAACGATCATTTCTACAGATCAGAATCCGGTTATTTTTAACGTGCAAACAACAACAACATATCAGTTAACAGTAATTGCAAATGGTTGTGTGTCTGAACCAGCCGCAACAACGACAGTGATTGTCAATGAACCACAAGCCCCAGCACCATTGACTTTCTCTTTAACAATTTGCGAAGGAGAACTCCCAGGGGAGCCATTTGTAGTGGCACCTTGCTCTGGTTCGGGAGAACAAATTACATGGTACGATGCACCTGTAGGTGGTAACGTCCTTGTAGCTGGCCAAGTATACTTCCCTACTGGTGCTGAAAACCTCGCTGCGGGTATCTACTATTACTATGCAGAATGTGGTGATGCCAATGGATGTGTGAGTGAAAGAACTCCTGTTGTATTATTCGTGAATCCAAAACCAGAGGCTCCTGGTATAGAAGTAACTAACGTTGCTTGCGAAGGAGGATCGGTAGAGATATGCATGAGTTATACGCTTGTTGACTTCCCTAATGCAATTGGAATTGATTATACATTTATTCCCCCATCAGGTTCATCAAGTGGAGGATCGGTTGAAACATCTACTACAGGTTGTGTGACCGTAACTGAACCAGGTATGTGGACGGGATACTATACAGTGACTTATCCTGATTTTAATCCGGCTAATCCTGATGTATCTTGCGATTCTGAAATATCTGCTCCATCTGAAGTGATTATCTACCCAATTCCTCCGCAGCCAGAACCAACTAATAGTGGACCTGTATGTGCAGGTGGAGATATTCAGTTATTTGCTAACGCAACAGGAGACTCCTATTCTTGGACAGGTCCAAATGGTTTCGTTTCAACTTTACAGAATCCTATTCTTCAGAACTTAGATGTATCTGATTCAGGTCTGTATATTGTTGAGATAACTACTAATGGCTGTACTTCTCCAGATGAAGCTACACCAGTTATTGTACACGAGAATCCAATTGCTGCTCCGAATTTTGCCTATACATTGAATACGGATTGTTCTTATTCTGATATTACATTGATGGCAAATCCATCTAATGGAACAGCACCTTATACATATAGCTGGACAGGACCAGATGGTTTTGTATCGACATTAGAGAACCCTGGTATTGCGAACGCAACAACAGCCGCTAACGGTACATATACAGTAGTGGTGACAGATGCTAATGGCTGTACGACAACAGGAGAGACAGAAATATTGAATATTGAGAATCCACAGCCTTTACCGATTGTACAAAGTACTGGTCCGGCTTGTGAAGGCGAATGTATCACATTAAGCATTGCAGAATATGCAGGCTCTTCTGTAGATTATACCTGGACAACTCCTGGTGGCACAACAACCAATATTACAGGATTAAATACGAATTCTATTACGATCTGTCCGGTTGAGACAGCAATTCACGAAGGAAACTACAGTGTATCTGTCAATGTGG
>JAHDFX010000086.1 GCA_020627965.1 Saprospiraceae bacterium
AGGTGGTAATTCCCCAAAAGCACCCGTCATTCCGAATTTATTTCTGCCGTATAGTTATCGGCATCCGCAAGCGTCGAAGGGTGATTTAGTTGAATAGCAACTGATTAGCAATCGTACTCGACCCCGACGAGATACCGAAACCAGTTCGGCATGACGGCTGTTTTCTAGATTGAAATGTATCTGTTATTCTCCTTTTAAATCTTCCGGTAATTCCAGCAGATTATCCAGTAATTGCTGGCGTACTTCATTGGAGACGTAGGATTCTGTGTTGAGGCATTGAAGCATGCGGGTTTTTATGAATAAATAGTTTTGAATTTTTCTGGATTGCGAAAGGTTTTTATAAGCCTCATGTCTTTTGATTCTTCGAGTGGAATCCCATTTTTTCAATAAGGTATCTATAGCACTTTCATACAGTTCTGCCCGATTACTTGGGAACTCATAGTTTTCATCATAGTTAATACATAGCAGGGTTAGTAAAAGTGGAGAGGTAGCTAGTTCTTTTAATCCTGAACTTTGTTTAACCTCTTCCCAACATTCCTGACCTATTTTATCTTCATGTCTAAACCAATTTTCAATAAATTTCTCAATTTGTTCATCATTAAAATCAGCCATTTCTACATCTGTGAACCTGTCAAATGAATGATTGTAGGCGGCTATTCTGCATGATATAACATATTGGTTGTCATCATATTTCTTAGAGAAGTCGATGATGCTTTGAATAATATCATTTTTACGTTCTTCCTGTACCTCATCCAGCCCATCCAGGAGTATAAGGCATTTTCCGCTTTTTAATACCTGTGTTGTAAAAGCCTCCGCATCAGGCAAATCGCATATATCAAACTGGTAGGTGATAAATTTGAGAAGGCTACCTCCTTTATCAGCCCATTCTTTTAGGGTGATGAATATTGGGAGTTTACGTTGTTTGATCTCAGAATTATCTTTTATACTGTTCAGTGCCAGGAATTTAAGGTAAGTTGTTTTACCTGCTCCGGGTTTGCCTAATACGATAAATTTATCATGCTTATTGATGGTTTCAATGCCTGTAACAGTTTCCTGCTTTTTTCCAAAACTCTTTTTGTCTCTGTCATACAGTTCCTCAAGGCTTTTTTGATCTACTCTGATCCTGTCCGTTATCTTTTCAAGGATATTTACCCGTACAAATAAGGATTCAAGAGGCACTTCATCAGTCATGCCTAATACACGGATATAATCATAGAGCTTGACGACTTTGGCAGTGTATTTTTTTATGACATTTTCGAGCTGTTCTTCTGTGAGTGTAACTTTGTCTTTAGAAAGCGTCTGATCTGTTTCCGGCGACTTTAGTCTGTTCGTCTATGAGTTTTATGCCTAAAGTAGCCGATAACATGAATTTTATATTCAAAAACCGTATTTTTGTAAAAAATAATAACACATGACCATCCAAGTCACACCAGGCGGAGGTGTACATCGTTTCACCATTGAACAGTATTGTAAAGTACTGGAAACGGGTATTTTTGATGGGGAACGTGTAGAATTGCTCGACGGTGAAATTATTGTTATGAGTCCCATTAATAACCCGCATAGAGGTATCGTTTCCAGATTAATGCGTAAACTAAATGCCAGTCTGGCGGAGAAATATACTTATGCCAATCAAAGCTCTATTGATATACCAGATCACAGCCAACCGGAGCCTGATATTGTTATTGCTGAATTTAGAGATGATGACTATGTGAATCAAGCCATTGAACCTAAAGATGTGTACTTAATCATTGAGGTGGCAGATAGTACGATTCAAATAGATCGTCGTAAAAAGGCACCTATCTATGCTAGAGCAGGTATTCCTGAATATTGGATAGCTAATTTGAGGGAATTACAAATTGAGGTATTTAAAGAGCTTGCAAATGGTGATTACGAGATTAAGGCTGTTTACAAAGTGGGTACTGTTGTTACCTGTGAAGAGATTGGGTTTACTTTATCTGTGGACGATTTATTCAAATATTTAAAGAAGGAATCTTCTGATTAAAATCGTACCCAAGCCTGACTGGTCCCGATAACTATTTGGGGAAAATCAAGTCTGGTATGACGGTTAGATTTTATATTATTTTAATCGCACAGCCCGACTAAGAACGCCGATACACTAGATGTCCAATTTGACCAAGTCTTTTAATTCTCCATCCGACAGATCACCGATCCATTTTTCTCCTGTAGATACAGTGAGGTTGGCGAGTTCTTTTTTGCCTTGTAGTAGCAGATTGATCTTCTCTTCAAATGTAGCTTCTGTGATAAAGCGATGTACCATCACATTGCGGGTTTGTCCGATGCGATATGCCCGGTCGGTAGCCTGTGCTTCTACTGCCGGGTTCCACCATAGATCGTAGTGAATGACATTATTGGCGGCTGTGAGATTTAGCCCTGTTCCGCCTGCTTTTAGCGATAGTATCATGATGCGGGTCGTTCGGTTGCTTTGGAAATCATCGACCATTTCATCCCGCTTTTTTCGACTGACACCGCCGTGTAAAAACGGAACTTCCAATCCGAATTCTGCTTTCAACATACTTACCAAAAGTTTACCCATTTCCTGATATTGCGTGAAAATGAGTGTTTTTTCGTTATTGTCCAGTATTTCCCTGAGCAGGCTGAATAGTAGGATGGTTTTGCCTGATAATTCTGGATTGGCATCGCCTTTTTTAAGGAAGTGTGTTGGGTGATTGCAGACTTGTTTTAAGGCAGTGATAAGCTTTAAAACCAAGCCTTTGCGCTTAATACCTTCGGCACCTTCAACGGTTTCCATCGTTGTTTTGACTACATTTTCATAAATGGCGGTTTGTTCTTTGGTCAGTTTGCAAAACTGGTCTTTTTCTATCTTATTGGGCAGGTCTTTTATAATGGATTTATCGGATTTTAAACGACGAAGTATAAAAGGCGCTGTGATCTTTCTGAAACGTGCCAGTTGTTTTTTATCACGCTCTGTTTCAATGGGTTTAGCATAATTCTCCTTGAATTTTTTGAGGTTGTTGAGGTAGCCTTTATTGGCAAAATCAAAAACACTCCAATAATCGCTCAGTCGGTTTTCTACCGGGGTGCCACTCATAGCTATTTTTACCGGCGCTTTGATTTTTTTGACTGCTTTGGTTTGCGCTGTACCCGGATTTTTAATGTTTTGTGATTCGTCGATCACGACCACCAGCCACTTGTGTTTTTGTAATTTTGCTCCTTCACTTCTTATTACTCCATAAGTTGTGATCATTATATCTGAATCGCTTAGCGGGCTAATATCTCTATTGGGGCCATGATAAGTATGTGCGATCAGATTGGGCGCAAATTTTTTGATCTCTTTGTCCCAATTTGTCAATAATGTGGTTGGTACAATAACCAGTCCTTTACTTTTTCCGAACTCCCCGTCTTCCTTCATTTTGAGCAGCGTCGTGATAACCTGTAAAGTTTTCCCCAGTCCCATATCATCAGCGATCAGACTACCAAAGCCCAATCTGGAATTTTTATACAACCATTCATAGCCTCTCAGTTGGTAGGGACGGAGGGTGGCTTTGAGTCCTTTTGGCACTTCGGTTCCTTCTCCTGTCAGCAGCTTATCTATTAATTTCCGGGCTTTCTTATCCAGTGTAATCTTTGCCCCTTCGTATTCTTCTGTCAGAGCGATTTGTAATAGCTGATGGGCATTGGGTTCAGGCGGATCGGCCAATTTATCCATCAGGGCTTTGATTTGATTTTCTTCAAAGAAGACATATTGGTCATTTAGTTTTACAATGCCTGAAAACTGTTTGACCATTTTTAAAAATTCACCCAGCGATACCTGCCTTTCGCCTATGGCTACCTGCCAGTTGAAATTTAGCATATTATCGAGACTCATTAGGGAAGTTTGACTGACTACACCGCTTTCATCTTCCCCTTGAAGCGCCATAGATACCTGTGGGCGTAAAAGTTTTCGGAGTGCTTTGGGTAATAAAACTTTGATACCAAATAAACGAATGACGGGCAATATTTTGAATAATACCTGTACAAACTCATCAGAGTTATACCATAGTCTTTCTTTGCCTTTTGAAGCCAAGAGACGACTAATATCCGGAAAATGCTCAGACAGCATAGACATATCTCTCAATACATCCAGCCGCATATGATTGAAGGTTTTTTTGGCAAAAATGTCTTTCAATAAAACGGGTGCTTCCAGTGGTTTTGTACGGTCTTCAACAGCGATTTTCACTTCAAAACCCTGCCCTTCGTCCTCATCTTCTACCTGTAATACAGGGATGTAATCTTTATCGGAAATATAGAAGGTGTTGAGCCAGAGTTGAATGGCAGTCGGGTATTCTCTGCTTTCAAAGCGGTCGAAGCGTTCTATGTCTCCACTGAAAAATAGTCGTATGACTTCAAAATTAAGCAGTTTATAATTTAGTCCATGATTGGTATGAATGAAATAGCCCAGGAATAGAGAAAGCAGGCTGGTAAAACGGTCTTCTTCTATGGGTTCCAGTATTTCTTTACCTTTTTTGTAATAAAAAATATGTGCCGGGGTCAGCTTTTCCACCTGCTCACAGACTGCCTGCACTTCTTCATTCAGGGTAGCGGGGAGCCAGCGTATTTTGAATTGCTTTGCGCCAATACGTAATAACTGAGGAATACAGGCACTATGCTCTATCAGTTTCTTTGCCAATTGGCAAATCAGATATAAGCCACGTAGTCGGGGTGCCAATTGCTCAAAATGACTTAATGGCACATCTTCCAGCCATTTGACCAGTTCTTCTATGGTATCCAGTGATAGTAAAGACTTTCCTTTGCTGCTCCGAAAATTACAACTCAGATAGTCGAGGTCATTATCCACTAATACTTCGATATCTTCTACGGCATCTATCAGAGTAGTTAGGCTGCTTTCGTCTTCCTGTTTATTGGCTTTTTTCTGTGTTTTGCTGACTTTGGTGTAAACAGATTTTAATACACTACGAAAATCTCCATTCGGATAAAACACGCTCCGTGGAGAGAGCAAGGTGATCAATTGTTCTTTACAATCCGATAATTTGGAAAAATCCAGGTCATTATAGGCTTCCTTGTCCCATTTGAACGCTTCTTCATTAAAAACAAAAGGCTGTTGGAGGTCGCTAAGGCTTAATGTTTGCACATCAGCTTGTCCGTCGGCTGAGTAGCCTATGCCTTCCAGTCCTTTAAACAGATCAAAGTCGTGTAGCTGAAAAACCAGAAAAGGATTTTTATCTATTTCATTGGCAATAAGATAAAGCACACTTGCCATATGTTTGCAAGGCACTGCCCAGTCGGGACAGGAACAGCCGCCATTCAGGTCATCCCATGTATTAGGAAAAATATGAATACCCTGTCGGCTACAAATATCATTGAGTTCGTTGGGTAATCGACGGTTTAGTAATTTGGACAGATAGGCGGGGTTGTCCGTTACCATAGCCATGATTTTGGCTTTTTCTGCTGCTGTAAATTCTGGTACACTGATATTTACTTTGTATGGGCTGGGACGTGAACCGGCTACTTTAGCACTAATCTTATTTCCTTCAATGCTAATTTCTTTGACCATGCCTTTATTGGCGTAAGTTCGTCCACGAGGCAGGCGATTGGAATAGTCGATATTAGATAATGCATTGAGCCATTGTTTGCCCCACCAGGTATTGCCGTAGGTTTTTCTCATTCTTCTCTTCTTGGTTTATACTAAAATACCGCCATTCTTATCCATATAATGGCTTTTAAAAGCATGAGGTGTTTGCTGCATGATCTCCTTGAATTTTCTATTGAAATAGGAGACATTATTATAACCACTTTCAAAACAGATCTCCGAAATGGTTTTATCTGATGTCATCAATAGTTTGCTGGCATAATTGATACGAAATTCATTGATGATCTGTGTGTAGGTCTTTTTAGTATGTTTTTTTATGAATTTGTAAAATGCGGCTTCAGAAATATTGAGCTTGTCGGCAATTTCTTTGATGCTGACATCTTTAGAAAAATTTTCCATAATATGCTCATAAACGATCTTGATCCTGCCTAATTGGTTTTCATTAAAACCCAGTGCATATTCTTCCGAACAGATGCCTTTTACCTCACGGGTTTCAGCTAATAATTGTAATAATTCCAGCAAATATAAGAGCTGGTACATTCCTTTACTTTCCAGTACTTTATGAATTATTTTATCGGCTTTTTTCTTGATGGGTTTTTTAAATTCCAAGCCGCGTTTTGAACGAGCAAAGAGTAGTTTGATACCTCGTAATTCAGGGCGACTGATGAAGACTTGCCCCAGGAAGTTGTGTGTGAGCTGAATAACGACCTGACTACAGTAGGAATCAGTGGTAAAACCATGTGGAAGATTGGAACCAAACATCACCAGGTCTTTTTCTTTATAATCGGAGATTTGATTACCTACAAATCGACGTCCATTGCTTTTCAAGGTATAACATATTTCAATTTCAGGATGATAATGCCAGGCCTGACTTAATAATGGGCGGCTTTTTCTATTGACCATTTTTACGATAAAGGACTGTTCAGGTCGGTCAATTATTTTCTCATATTCTGGTTTCATGTACAATAATAACAAAAGAGAGCTATATATCCTAGTCAAAAATATAGAATAGTGTTATTAAATAATAGTTTTATATAAACAAGTACCAACACACCCAATGTAATTTTACACATCGCCATTAAAACAAAATATTCTAACAAAATTTGTGTCATTTACAACAATTAATTATGAGACGATCTATACCACAATTCATTAAGCAGTTTTATGTCTGCTTTATTTTTTGTTTGTCAGCAGGTCTGATGCTGGCACAGGGGACCATTTCAGGAACCATTACCGATAAGGACGGTGAGGGGCTGATTGGTGCCACTGTATTTGTAAAAGGAACAACCATTGGTACAGTAACCGATGTTACCGGAAATTACAGCCTTGAAGTTCCTGCTGGAGAACATACATTGATGTATTCTTATGTCGGCTATGGAAGCTACGAAAGAAATATCATTGTCGAGAATGGGAAAAAATATACTGAAGCTATTGCGCTTAGTCTGGATAATCTCTCACTGAGCGAGGTAGTCGTTACGGGTACATTCAGTGGAAGAACTCAGAAAGAGTCGCCCATGTCTATTACCATGATAAATGCTGCACAATTACAGCAATTGAGTAGCAACTCTCAGGCAGATATACTGAGAACTATACCAGGTATTACTGCCGAAGGTGGTGGTGGTGAAGTTGCGACCAACGTATTTATAAGAGGTATGCCCTCTGGTGGTCAATATGCTTTTACGCCATTACAAGTTGACGGGCTTCCTGTTTTGAGTACTTTCGGTCTGAACTCATCTGCACATGATGTGTATTTCCGCAATGATATTGGAATCAGAAACCTTGAATTTGTAAGAGGTGGTAGTTCTACCTTGTTTGGTGCGGGTAGTGTAGCAGGTATTGTCAACTACACCAGTGTAACGGGTTCGGCAGAGCCTGAGAATAAAGTACAACTGGAATGGGCAGAAGGCGGACGTATTAAAACTGACTTTCTGGCTTCCGGTCCTTTATCCGAGAATACATTCTATGCTTTCTCTGGCTTTTATCGTTATGATGATGGACCTTTGGAAACAGGTATGCCAACAAGAGGACATCAGATCAGAGGTAATATTAAGAAATTATTCAATAATGGAAATAGTTCTTTTACCATTTCTGGTCAATATATTGATGATAATGTTCAGTTCTACTTACCCTATCCATTAGCCAACGATAGCGGACAAAAAGAACGCCCTGTTGGAAACGACGGTGAAACGGTCTACACTATGCTGACTAGCCAGGCTACTGACTTTTCTTTTGATACGCCTTTCGGCAGATTTAAGTCGCCCATCGGCGATGGTGTAACGACTGAGGGAGGTTATATAATGGCAAATCTACAACATGCTTTTGGTGATAACTGGCGTTTGTCTACGAAGGCAAAAGCTGCTAAGTATGACCATTGGTTCAACTTATTCCTGGATGGAGATGGTGTACACAACGTACCTGAAACACAAGACAATTATCTGGCAGACCGCGATATACCTGATAATGCAACGTTTACTTATGCAGATGATGGTTCAGAACTAGCTGCTAGTGACCTGCTTTTCCAAAATAGAATTCTGGACAGACAACGTCCTATGGAAGAATTAGTCGGTGAAACTTACCTGACCAAGGTGGTTGGAGACCATAGTATCAGCTTTGGTACCTTCGTGGCAAATACCAGGGCAGATGACAACAACTGGATCAGCAGTTTTGTCGGCGATTTCAGAAATGGCTCTCGGATGGTTAATGTGGCTTACACAGATTCCCTGGGTAATGATGTCAATTATTCAACGGATGGTTTTATTTCTGGTGATCAGACTTCTAATCGTTATCACGGAAGTACCAAAGTTGCTTTCTTCGCAGGAGACGAGATACAACTAGATAATTTCAATATAGATATAGGTGTTCGCTGGGAAAGAGCTACTGGTATTATCAGTCGTGAGACGGGTGTAGGTAGTAATACTTTCCAGAAAGGCGAAGTAGAAACCAGCGATTTCGCCTTGGCCTTAGCCGGACTGTACAAAATTAATAGCGCTGCCAACGTTTATGCTAACTTTTCTAAAGGCTACTTCTTTCCACAACTACGCTCCGTTTCTTTCTCTGCTCCTGGTCGCCCACAAAGCTATGAACCAGAGTCTATTTTACAAGGTGAATTGGGTGCCAAATACGGAAAAGGTAATCTAGCTGCCACCGCAGCATTATTCTATGTAGGATTGAGTGATCGTAGAAATGTTGATTTTGAAAATGATCCAAACAATCCGACGAACGTCATTGAGGTCGTCCAATTGCAAAGTACACGCACAGTTGGTCTGGAAACCACTTTGAATTATACTGTTATGGATGGTTTGAACCTGTTTGGTAATTTTACCTATCAGGCACATGAATTTACGAAAGTGGAAGGTAATGAAGAGCAGGTAGGTAACAAGCTACGCCGTCAGCCTAATGTATTGGGTATGGTGGGTGTCAATTATCAAAATTCTGGTTTTGATGCAAATCTATCCGGTAACTTCCTGGGTAAAAAGTTTGCAAATGACAGTAATACTGTAGAACTTGATGGTTTTGGTATTGTAAGACTGGATGCAGGTTATAAATTCCCATTGGGAGATAAAGAAAGTCTGCGCCTGGGCGTTTCTGTATTTAACTTACTGGATACTGCTGGTGTAACGGAAGGTTCGCCAAGACAAGGAAATAGTCAAACAGGTACTGCTAGTGAATTTTTCGTAGGAAGACCAATTCTTCCAAGACGTATATTTGTCAGAGCAGCATTTGATTTCTAAAAAGATTGCCTTGATGAGGCAGTTTCATACTTTAAATAGTTTTGGGGTAAAAGCTTAAAACCTTTTACCCCGATCTTTTATCTCTTTCAATTGTGGAACACTTAATTGATAACATAAAACAAATATTGACCTTGAATTGGAAAGATGGTTTTACCATTCCAACCAGTAGGTTGTATCCATTTCAATGGAACTGGGATTCAGGTTTTGTCAGTATTGGGCAGAGTCATTTTAGGCTGGATCATGCGATACTTGAACTCGAATCACTTTTTTCCAGTCAATGGGAAAACGGAATGTTGCCTCACATTGTATTCCATAGTGAAAACGAGACGACTTATTTTCCAAACCACGATTTCTGGGATTCTAATGTCAACCCTGGTGCTCCTCTCAACCCCAAGTCGTCCGGTATCACTCAGCCTGCTGTACATGGTTTTGTTCTTGAAAATTTACTAAATAAATTCCCCAACGATGAACAACTGGTCGGCTTTGTCAAAGCTATTTTCCCCAAAGTTGTTCATTATCATCGCTTTCTTTACACTTATCGTGATCCAGAACGGGAAGGTCTGATGTTTATCTTTCATCCCTGGGAATCCGGGAGAGACAATTCCCCAATCTGGGATGATTCACTTGATCGTATTGTCATTAATAAAGATGAACTGCCTCACTATGAAAGACGGGATACGAGCATAGCACCTTCTGATGAGCGCCCGACTGCGGAGCAATACGACCGCTATGTATACTTGTTGCAATTGGGTAAAAAATATCAGTACGATCAGCCTGGCATATACAAAGAAAGCCCTGTACTGGTGCAGGATACGATGATGAACGCCATTCTGATTAAATCCAATCAAAGCCTGATTAATATTGGTAAACGTTTTAAACTGGATACTGGTGAATTAGAAGAATGGCAGCAACAAGCCAAGCGGAGTTTTGCGGAAAAACTATGGCATGAAGGATTGCAAACCTTTGCCAGCTATGATCTGCGTGGCGGGCATCATATTGAGCATAAAGAAATAGGCGGGCTGGTGCCTTTATATGCTGAAATCGCCTCGAGTAAACAAGCTGAATCATTGAATAATTATTTACAATCTTTACACAAACGAGGTTTTTATATTTGCCCAAGTTTTGATGTAGATAGTCCCTTATTTGATTCCAAGCGTTATTGGCGTGGTCCCGTATGGCCACAAATGAATTGGATGATTTATCATGGGCTCAATTATTACGGTTTTAAAGATACTGCTGAAATAGTGAAAAATGACTTAATAGAACTGGTCAGCAAGCTGGGTTTCTATGAATACTTTGAGTCACAGAAGTCATTAGTAAATGATCTGGAAACAGGTTATGGTGGCAATCACTTTTCCTGGACGGCTGCTTGTGTTATGGATTTATTGAAAACTTAAAAAAGCATAGATGAATTATGTAGACTATATCGTTATTGTCAGTTATATCATAGGCTTTCTGCTGCTTGGCAGGCTATTTAAAGATAATAAAGATAGTAAGGATTACTTCCTTGGCGGAAAAAGTTTTAGCTGGTTCCCATTATCGCTCAGCACTATTGCTACTCAATTGTCTGCTATCAGTTTTATTTCTGCTCCTGCTTTTGTAGGTATGAAGAAAAACGGAGGGATGATGTGGCTGACCTACGAGTTCGCTGTTCCTCTAGCTATGCTTTTCCTTATGGTCTTCCTGATACCTCCTATGTATAAGGCGGGGATAGTCAGTGTTTATGCTTATCTCGAAAAGCGTTTTAGCACTTCCACACGAGTTTTGCTGAGTGGTGTTTTTCAAATTAGCCGGGCTTTTGCCACCGCTGTCATGGTGTATACGGTCGCTTTGATATTGACCAGTGTTATGGATATTCCTATGTGGCAAACGATCCTCATCATTGGCTTGGTCACGCTGATCTATTCTTATCAGGGCGGTATGAAAGCAGTGGTATATGGTGATATGATTCAGATGATTATACTCTTTGGGGGTATTGTGATTTGTCTGATTGCAGGGCTCAATCACATAGGCGGCTGGGGAGAATTTACTGCCAATCTGGATCGCAGCAGACTAGATGCTGTTAATTTTGATTCTATGGGACTGCAAAAAGGCGATGAGTTTGGTTTCTGGCCTATGCTCATTGGCGGTTTTTTCTTGTATGCTTCTTATTATGGAACAGATCAGAGCCAGGTGCAAAGGCTATTTTCTGCTCAGGATATGGGCACTGTTAAGAAGACTTTATTATTCAATGGCTTGCTTCGTTTTCCAATTACTTTTGTCTATTGTGCGATGGGTTTAGTCATTGGTACATTAGCCATTACACAAACTGGTTTTATGCAAAGCATTCCTGCTGACAAACCCGATTTAATGATTCCTATTTTCATTAGAGATTACTTGCCTCATGGTGTTATCGGGATTTTGATGGTGGCTATATTTTCAGCAGCTATGTCATCGCTCAGTTCTGCTATTAATTCACTGAGTGCAGCCACTGTGGAAGATTTTTTCAATAGAGATAATAGTTTGCCTAATGATCGCTATATGAGTTATTCCAAGTATGCGGCTTTATTCTGGGGTTCGCTGTGTATTATATTGGCTTTCTTTGTAGGCGATATTGCTGATACCGTTATTGAAGCGATCAATAAGATCGGTTCTATTTTTTATGGACCTATTCTGGCAACTTTCATTGCTGCTATTGCTGTGAAAAGAGTCAATGCTATTGGCGCTAATGTCGGTATCATTGCTGGTGTTCTTGTAAATATTTATCTATGGAGATTTGTTCCTGAGGTATTCTGGTTCTGGTGGAATGCTGTAGGTGCTGTGGTTACACTTACTGTAGGCTTATTGGTAAGTTTAATCGTTAATCAGCCATCTAAAGGAGAAGAAAGTACATTAGAAAAGACCTGGAATGTAGACTGGCAAAAAGCTATTATTCTTATTCTGTTTTTCATTGCCATTATAATAATAAGCATTAATGTACCTAATATTTTCTAATGAAAATCTTAATTGCCCCTGACAAATTTAAAGGTTCTTTATCTGCTGAAGAAGTTTGTCTGGCTATTGGTAAAGGAATACGTGGGGCAAACAAGGATATTGAGACTATTTTTCATCCAATGGCAGATGGTGGAGATGGTTCTATTGCTGTACTTTCCCGTCATTTAAAATTTGAAAAACACGAAGTAAACACTTCTGATCCATTAGGCAGACCTATTCAGGTTCCCTATTTTACTCATGGTGAATCTGCTTTTGTAGAGCTGGCAACTGCTAGCGGTTATGCTTTGCTTAAACAGCAGGAAATGAATCCATTAATCACCTCAACAGCAGGTACCGGCAAACTCATTTTGGATGCTATTTCCAAGGGTTATAAACACATCTACCTGTTTCTTGGAGGCAGTAGTACCAATGACGCAGGTATCGGTATTGCTGCTGCGCTCGGCTATCATTTTCTGGATAGAAATGAGCAGCCTTTAAAAGCCATTGGGCAAAACCTTGCCAGTATACAATACATTAAACCCGGTACTCTTTTCAATTCTCAGCAAATACAAATTACTCTATTATGCGATGTAAGCAATCCGCTATATGGACCTAATGGTGCGGCTTATGTATATGCTCCCCAAAAAGGTGCCTCTGCTGAAGATGTCAAGTTTCTGGATGACGGATTAAGACATTTTAGCCAAGTCGTCAAAGATCAACTGGGAGTTGACATCAGTGAATTACCCGGCGGTGGCGCTGCCGGAGGTATTGGTGCTGGATTAAGTGCATTGCTCAATGCCGATATACAAGCAGGTTTTCCGACATTATCCAAACTGACTAAATTGGAAGAACAAATAAAAGCTGCTGATCTGGTGATAAGCGGAGAAGGTAGATTGGATGCTCAGTCTTTACAGGGTAAAGTTATTAGTGGTATGGCTCAACTTTGTAAAAAACACAATAAACCCTTCGTCGTTTTTACAGGCAAAAATGATCTGTCGTCAGAAAAAGCTAAAGTTTTAAATATCAGGCAGATATTCTCCGTCATGGAGCAAGCCAAAGACTTACAGGATGCTATGGGAAATGGTCGGGATTATTTGGTAAAAATGGCTAAAAGGCTAGTGGTTCAGGGCATAAGTCGATGAAGATACAAGCGCTCATAAAACATGAGACATCCCGAATTTTTGAATATTCAAAAACCGGGATGTCTCATATTTTCCACAATTTATCCAAAATTACTGCCCATCGGGATTAATTAAGACTGGTCTCAAAATTCCAGGCTGGAGGATGCCAGGGTTTAAAATCAAATTCTTTGACTTTTTCATATAATAAGTATCTCTCCTATCTTGGCGATTATCATGATAATCTACATCTACGACTACTTTCATTCCATTTGTACCTGATTGAGATATGCTTAATTTTTTCGTTGCAAAACCCTGTTCATAAGTTGCCTTATAAATTGAGCCTGACTTTTTCAGTGGTACTGTCTTCCAATCACAATCGTTGGGATGACACTTACCAAAGGTTTGTATTTTCTTGCCTTTATCTGAAACAATGATCTTTGTAATTCCTCTTGTTTTCAGATCTTTATTTGTCCACGTACCGACTACCCAAATCGGCTTTATAATTGTAAAACAGAAAGAGAAAGTATATCCTCTGTCCGTATTCATACCAAGATAAGCAGATTGCATTCTGTAAATTTGTCCACCTGAAAAACGATCTCTACATGGCTTTGTAGAATAAGACATCATGTTGCGTGGGTCGGGGCTGTATGTATGTCCATTTGCATCAACTACACCAGCACTTCCGGTATAAGCACATGTTGTCCCGTTCACTTTGCCCGACAGATTAGGGTCGGCTGCTGTATCACACACAAAATCGCCGGCTGTTGAGCAATTGGAACCATTGACCAATTCATCACCACCATTATGCGTATGGAACAGATCAAACCAATGCCCGATTTCATGACTCAAAGTAGACTCATTAGTAGCATGACTGTTTTTCATCATGATGTGCTGTCTTCTAGTATCTATCAAGGGTCTCCAAGTCCATGAGGTTGTTGAGTTTGGCACAAAATAGATATTCAATTTTCTGGATACATTACGTGTTGTTGTAGTAAGCTTATTGAATGAGGCATTAGCATTACTGTTTGTTTCACTTAAGTGACTGAAAGAGTGGTTGTAAATGTTATCGGAGTTGATATATTTAACTTCACATAAGACAAAGCGCATATTGGAACTGGCATAAAAATTATTTGCACGAGCGATGGAAGCATCTAGATTCGCTCTTGATAGACCGCCTGTATTATTAGAACGTCTTACGATATGCGCTACTACAGGAATGGTACGTCTTACTCCATTGAAAAGATCACCTTCTACTCCTTCTCCCTCAATATCACTACTTTTCAGCATGACTGGCTTGAATCGTCCATCGATGTATTTGATTTCTTTCATTTTCTGAACATCCTTGATAGAATATTCTTTTAAGAACTTCAGGCGTTTGTTTTGAATAGAGTTTTTATTTTTCCAGGTAGCGATATACGCTTCATCAGGTACATAACCACATTCGTCCTGTGCCCATGTCTGAGCTGTAAATAGGATTGCTGCTAAGAGCATTAAAATTGACTTTTTCATAATTTTATGATTGTTGATGTAAGTAAAAACGTGTTTAAAACAGTTTTTAAAATTTGTTGTACAATCATATATCCTATGGGCAAAACCAAAGTCACCCAATTATTATGAAATAAGTTTTTTAAAAGATTTCATTCAGAGCGGAAGTGTTGTATATGCGGGACGTGTATACAATAAAAACGCCGGACAAATTGCCCGGCGAGAAGGATTTTTCATTTTTCAGTAAATCAAGTTAAAATCCTAATTCTTTCAAACTGTTTTTCTGGATTAATTGCTACCGGCTGCACCGGCTTTTTTCAGTTTTTCGTATTCGGCTTTTGCTTTTTTGATTGCAGCTTTCAGGTCTTCCAATTGTTTTCGATCATCTGCAATAGCATTAGCTACGTCATCTTTTGTAGCCTTGATTTCTTCTGCAGCAGCTTTACGGGCAGCATCTACATCTTCTGCAACTTTCCTTTTGGCTTCTGCCGCCTGTTCTCTGGAGGCTTTAAGGTCAGCAGCTAATTCTTCTTTTAGTTGAGCATTTTCCTGCTGTAATTTTACTCTTTCTCCTTCTGCATTTTTTTCGTATTCAGCTTTTTTAGCCAATGATTCTTCACGAGCTTTAGTCACTTCTGCCTGAGCAGTTTCACGGGCTTTGGTCACTTCTTCCGCAGCCTTTGCCTTTTCTGCTTCTATTTGTTCTCTAGAATTGATTCTGGCTTCTACAACTTTTTCAGCATATTTGATGACTTCTGCATTGGCCTGTTCTTTGGTTGCCAAGACTTCTTCGGCAGCAGCTTTGCGGGCAGCGGCTACTTCATTAACGGAGGCTTCTCTTGCTTTTGCTATTTCTTCACT
Source organism: Saprospiraceae bacterium (assembly GCA_020627965.1). Taxonomy (GTDB): domain Bacteria; phylum Bacteroidota; class Bacteroidia; order Chitinophagales; family Saprospiraceae; genus JAHDEO01. Next base: position 15,720 of record JAHDFX010000086.1, read on the forward strand.
TGTTTTCTGGCGCGCCTCCAAGACAGCTAATTGAGACTTTTCAATTTCGGCGGCTGCCGTTTCACGAGCAGCTTTCACCGCATTTGCCTGTTCTTCCTTCACCTTGGCCACTTCGAGGGCTGCACGCTCTCTTGATGTCGCTACTTCTTTTGCTGATTCTTCTTTAGCCAGAGCAGCTTTTTCTCTTGAGTTACGGACTTCTTCCGCTAATTCTTGCTGAACCTTTGCTACTTCCTGTGCTTTTTTGTTACGTGCATCAGCTACTTCAACGGCTGCGTCTTGCTTGGCTAAGGCAGCTTGTTCTTTTGCTTTTGCTACTTCTTTTGCTTCACTTTCACGTGTAGCTGTAATGGCTTTTGCGGCTTGTTCTTTTGTTTCTATGACTTCTTTTGCTGAAGCATCAACCAATTCTTTCTCTTTGGTTTTGGCTTCCTGTACTTTAGAAGCAACTTCCTGATTGATCTCTTTGATCTTATCTTGCGCTTTTGTCTGAGCAGCCGCTACATCAGATGCATAAGTTGTTTTTGCTTCTTCTTCAGCAGATTTTGCATCCTGAACACGTTTTGTTGCTTCCTCTTTTGCTTTTTGAATTTCTTGAGCAGCACGCTCTCTTGCTGCGGCTACTTCCTCCGCGGAGGCTTGTTTTACTTCGGTTTCGGCAGTTTTTGCAGCCTGAATTTTATCGGCTGTTTCTTCTTGTATCTTTGCAATTTCTGTAGCGGCTTTCTCTTTTGCTGCCTTTACTTCTTCTGCGATTTTAGCTTTTTCATCGGCTGCTTTTTCACGAGTTTCCTTAACTTCTACAGCAGCTTGCTCTTTTACTTCCTTAACCGTCGCCATTGACTTGGCTCTGGTTTCTTCTACTTCTTTTGCGCTTTTAGCTTTAATGTCAGCAACTTCAGCAGCGGCTTTGTCTTTTGTACTTTTTACCTCCTCAGCACTTTTTTCTTTGGTTGCCAAAACTTCAGCCGCAGCTTTCTCTTTGGTATTTACTACTTCGCCAGCAGCTTTCTCTTTTTCGGTTGCAACTAGCATTTGAGCTTTTTTAACTTCTTCAGTAGCATTCTTACGGGCGTCCTTTACTTCAAGTGCTATTGTTTCTTTTTCTTTTGCAGCAGTTTCTCGACTATCTGCTACTTCCTGAGCGCTTTTTTCTTTTGTACTGGCTACTTCTTCTGCTCCTTTTCTACGTGCCTCAGCTACTTCAAGAGCGATTTTCTCTTTTTCCAGAGCTGCCGTTTCTTTGATTTCTGCTATCTTATTAGCAGCTTCTTCTCTGGTTGCCAACAATTCCTCAGATGCCTTCTTTTTTGCATTAACAACATCCTGTGTAGTAACATTTTTCTCTGTTTTCGCCTTTTCTCTGGCATCTGTAATTGCTTTTGTTGCTTCATCCCGCACTTTTTGCACTTCTAGTCTAGCGCTTTCACGTGCAGAATTCACCTCATCTGCATATTCTAATTTAGCCAACTCTAATTTCTTTCTCGCATCATCTACTTCTTTTGCTGCTTTTTCTCTTGCTGATGCGACTTCATTCGCTGACTCTAGTTTGATCTCACTTACTTTTTTATCTGCTTTTTGTCGAGCCTCTAATACTTCAAAGTTTATTTTCTCAATTGCAGTACCTGCTTTTCCTTTCGAGGCTTCTACTGCTTTCATTTGTTCTTCTTGCGCTATCTTAATTTGCTCATCTGCTTTCTTGCGAGCTTCCAATACTTCCTGAGCATAGTCATTTTTGACTTTTTGGGCATTCTCGCGTGCCTGTGCTACCTCTTCCCCTAATTTGGTTTTAATACCTTCTGCTTTGGCTCTTTCTTTCTCAATTTCTTCTTTAAGTCGAGCTTTTTCTGCTGCTAATTGCTGACGCAGATCACCTATTTCCTTATCTCTTCCAAGATTTGTTTTTGTAGTTCCTGATCCTCCACTTTGTAACCTGTCGGCTTCTTGTTTTGCTGCTATGCTACGTGGATCGAATTTGATATTATCCAGTTGGGGTCCACGTACCTGGCTATTTCCAAGCTTACTTACAAAACATTTTGCCATGTTCTGGAATTCTACCTGACGGTTAGCATTAATCGTGAATTTACGCATTTGGTTGGAGGAAGTGCTTTTTATGTAGATAGTAGTCATACGGGAATTTGCCAATACCTGGGCGGCTGACTTATCCAATTGAAGCGTATTACTATATACAGGTCGCCCTCCTTCTGATTTGAGGTTGCCCATACTAATAAACTTAAAAGCATACCTGTTCTGTGCTGCATCTGCAAATATTACTTCGTCGCCCTCTTCCAATGCGACACCTCCTTTTGAAGTAAAGTCGGCAATAATACCACGTTCTGTATTTTGCAAATCCAGTCCATAGCTATAATTACTTCTCACAATAAGATATTGCCACTTAGTTTGCACCAATATCATATCATTAATTGGCTTTGCCGATTTAATGGCGCCAGTACACTGAGAGAAGACATCTTTGCTTATCAATAAGCTAAGAAAAAAAATAAGTATCAGTTGGGTAGAATTTCTCATATTAGGAGATTTTTACGTTCGAATATATTTTTTCAGAGTATATAAAGATTCAGAATAAAATCTAATATCTCTAAATTAATTATTTTAAATTATACAACAAAGCATTTCTCAGTGAGCGCCCGAGCAATTCAAAATTATATTTTAGTTTCAGCGGGATTTTCAAAAGAAAAGGACAACTTGGCTACAAAATACACTATTCCCTTTTAAAACAACGCATAAAACAAGTAGTTTGGTTGGTTTATATCAGGAAAACTTATGTTTTTCTTTGCTCTGCTAATAAATATAACACGGCCATGCGCACTGCTACCCCATTCTCTACCTGTTGTAAAATAATAGATTGGCGCGAATCTGCCACATCGCTAGTCAATTCAACTCCTCTGTTGATAGGTCCGGGATGCATGATAACTATATCTTTTTTAAGCCCATCCAATACCTTTTTGTTGATGCCAAAATACTGTGCATATTCTCGCAGAGAAGGAATATATTTAATGTCCTGTCGCTCTAGCTGAATTCGAAGTACATTTGCAATATCACACCATTCCAACGTTTCTTTTAAGTTATGGCTTACGCCTATTCCCAGGCTTCCAATATGGCGGGGAATAAGTGTAGGCGGCCCACAAACCTTAACATTAGCTCCTAATTTGCGCAAGCAAAAAATATTACTTAAAGCTACTCTAGAGTGCAAAATATCTCCGAAAATAGCTACATTTTTGCCCTCGAGATCTCCTACTGCTTCCCTCATAGAGTAGGCATCTAAGAGAGCCTGAGTAGGATGTTCATGAGTGCCGTCTCCTGCATTAATGATATTTGCATCAATATGCCGAGCAAGAAAAACGTGAGCTCCAGGGGCAGGATGACGCATGACCACCATATCCACTTTCATAGATAAGATATTGTTAACAGTATCCAGCAGTGTTTCTCCTTTTTTGACAGAAGACGAAGAAGCAGAAAAATTAACGGTATCTGCCGAAAGCCTTTTCTCGGCTAATTCAAAAGATATGCGCGTGCGGGTAGAATTTTCAAAAAATAAATTAGCGACAGTGACATCTCTAAGTGAGGGGACTTTTTTGATAGGTCGATTGATAACCTCTTTAAATTGAACTGCTGTATCCAGGATTAAATTAATATCATCTCTGGTTATGTATTTGATCCCTAACAGGTGCTTAGTACTTAATTGCATAGTCTTCCTTAAGCTCAGGACTTATCAAAATTTGAGTCGTATATAAAAATTTTATGTTTTCCGTTTTTCTTATCTGCCCATCTTACCTCCACATAAGCCTCATCAACAGCATCAACGGTAATCCCTATGTAATCAGACTGGATGGGTAAATGCCTGTTGAACCTCCTGTCTACCAATGATAGCAGTTCTACTTTTAAGGGGCGCCCATAATGCTGTAGAGCATCTAATGCAGCTCTGATGGTTCTCCCTGTGTATAATACATCGTCTACCAGAATGACCTTTCGCCCATCCACCAAAAAATCTATTTCAGTAGAGTTAGCTACAAGCGGTTTCTCTCTTCGTCTGAAATCATCACGATAAAAAGTAACATCAAGTTTACCATACAAAATAGATTTGGTTTCCGTAATCCTGCTTAGTTCCTGATGTATGTGTTCGGCAAATAATACCCCTCTTGGTTGAACACCAATCAGACAAGTATCTTCAAAGTCAGCGTGGTTTTCAATGAGTTCATGGCATAGCCGTTCTATTGTAAGTTTGAATTTTTTTCCTTCCAGTATAATTCGGCTGTCTTTCATTATATTCTTTTACCAGCCCAAATATAGACAAAAAGCCCTGTTTGTAATATGTTTGTTCTGTTAATATTTTAATCGTGTTAAAAAGTCTATTCATTTTAAGACATTTTGATTATGACATAGAAAAATCGTTACTTTGTAAAACAAACTGGTCAAAACCAGTGTTTTCAAATCATTTAAATTCGCGCAAAAATGAGATTATTAGCAGTATTAATTGCCATTATGATCGGCAGCTTTTCTTTAACTGCCAGTGCTGCACCCAATGGCGGCACTCCTCTATATTCCATCCAACTTGGGGCATCAGCCAAACCTAATCTGGATAAATTTTCTAAATTAAAGAAGTATGGACACCTGTATACTGTGGATGTAGGGAACGGTATGCAACGCATTTTGTTAGGAACCTACAGTTCAAAATCAAAAGCCACTCGAGTACTTTCGAGCGTTAAATCAAAAGGTTTTAAAGATGCTTTTCTTTCTGCCAACACACTTGGTAGTGATGAGGTATATGTCGTACAATTTATGAGTTATTCTTACGGAGAGAAGATCAACTGGAACAAATTGCAGGAAGTAGGCACTATTCAGGTAGACCCTAGCGATGGGAAAATTAAAGTAATCAACGGTAGTTTCAGTGAGAAATATGTTGCTGATTCGCACATTCAAAACCTGAAAGTACTAGGTTACAATGATGCTTTTGTCAGAAAAATTAATGCCGACAAATTATTGAACATTGGTATTAACTATGGCAATACGATCACCTCATCAGGTGGAGAAGTGCCTATTTTTGAAGATATGCCTATTTATTCTCAGTTATCTGAATACGAACGTAAAAGTGTTGTTATCCTTGATGGTATTTACAGTATTCACGACAAGGCAAACAATACCTTTATTCCTCTCAACCAATACACGCCAGGATCAATAGGTGGATATGTAGTAAGTAGTCCAACAACGCCTACTTATTCTGCTCCGACAACCACTTACCCTAGTACGACAACCACTACTTATCCAAGTACAACAACGTACCCTACAACAACCACCAGTACGGTTTATGAGCCTGCTACAACTGCCGCAGATGTATATGTAGCATCATCTGTTTCTTATAAAATTCAGCTGGCAGCAGTTAGGAATTATGATGATGTATTGTTCAATACTGTACGTTCTTTGGGAACAGTTAGCCGTGAAGATAATGGTCAGGGGATACAACGTGTTCTCTTAGGTGATTATTACGATATTTCAAGTGCTCAAACTGCCTTGAATGCTGCAAAATCCAATGGTTTTAATGGGGCATATATTGTCACGTATACCAATGGAGTGCGTGGTGCCAAGATCAATTAATAATCCCTTTATAAAAAAATCTGGCAGGGCAATTTGTAAATTGCTCTGCCTATATTATACCTAACATGTCTCGTCTCAAGCAATTAGAAGATTTCCTAAACAACAATCCTGGAGATTCCTTCATTCGTTTTGCCATTGCTAAAGAACACGAAAAATCCGGCAATACTCAGGAAGCATTGGACTACTATCTACTTATAGAAAAAGAGGATGAAGCTTATGTTGGACTGTATTATCATTTAGGTAAACTATATGAAAGTCAGGAACAATTAGAAAAAGCCTTTTTAAGTTATAAAAAAGGTATGCAAATTGCCAGGCAAGCAAATGACCAACATGCTTACAATGAATTGGCGGCTGCAAAATTGAATCTTGGAGACGATGAAGACTTTGAATAAAACCCAAAAACAAACTAAAACTTAAGTACTTCCTCTTTATCCCAAATCCCCCAGTATGCGCCTACATCTCCCTCTGCACCAACTTTCCAGGATTCATCAAAAGAGGTAAAATAAAACAGTTCGATGTCTTCTTGCTGTACCCATTCCTGCATATTGATAAAATACCTGGCGGCATGGTTCCAGGAAGGATGAGCCTCGTCAAGACCTGTTCCCTGACTCGGCCAGCCAGTTTCTGTAATGATCACTTTTTTGCCCCGACCTGCCGCCTTTGCCTGATAGTACATTTGCTTCGCATGGATAAGCGAATAGTCGATGTGACTGCCTTCCCAATACGGGTAACAATTCGATAAAATCACATCACAGACCTCTGTAATACTAGGATGAAGACTAAATTCATAATAAGCATCTACATAGCCTACCTGCGTATCCGGAATGGACTTTTTGACCCTTTTTATATATTGAATCAGTTCTTCTGCTTCCATTTCTTTGCGATACATGACTTCATTGCCCACAGCTGCTATATCTACATAGCCATCATTCGCCAGTTGGATCAACCCAGCAATTTCTTTTTCGATCAAGTCTTTATCGTCACCGAGCCATGCCCCGACCAGAGTTTTAAGCCCAAACTCTCTGGCTACTTTCGGGATGAGTTCATTCCCTTCTATACATGAGAATGATCTGATCCATTTCGTATAAGGAGCAATTACAGCCATTCTACGTCTTATTTGCTCTTCCGTCAGTATAGTGCCCGGTTCTTGGCCTTCTTCATAGGCACTATAACATAAGCCATGCATACCTCTTTCGAGAATATCACGGAATTTTTGCTTTACATCTTCATCTGGCAAAGCTCTTAGGTCTCTGCCATCATGGGCATGCCTATATTGCTTATTATAAAAATTATGTGGTCTTGACATGAGTGTGTGATTTAGCGTATCCTAATATTTTAGTTCTTCGTCTTTGTTCCATAAGCCCCAACCTGCTCCAAGTTCTCCTTCAATTCGGACTTTCCAAGATTCATCGAAGGAGGAGAAATAGAATACATCCACCGCATTTTTTTCTGACCAAGTATATACTTCTAAGAAATACTTGGCTGCGTTGGTCAGTGTTGGAGTAGCTTCTTGTATGGCATTCCCTTTACTGGGCCATCCTGTTTCAGCTATAATGACTTTCTTATTCTTCGCCAATTCTTTGGTAAATTCCAACATTCTGGTCAGATATCCGTTGGTATATTCAATTTTGCTTCCTTCCCAGAATGGATAGAAATTAGCCAGAATAACATCTGAAGCCTCTATTACTTTTGGATTACGATAGAACTCATAATAAGTATCCACATAACCTACAGTAATACCTGGCAAAGCTTGTTTAACTCGATTGATATAAGCGACCAATTCGGTTTCCGATATTTCTTTTCTCAATAAGGTTTCATTACCAATCGCTGCAATATCTATATGCCCAGCTTTCCCCAATTCAATTAATTGACTGATCTCTTGTTCATTTTTTTCCAGATCATTGCTAATCCAGGCTCCTACCAACGTTTTCTTATTATTTTCTTTTGCAATGACCGGGATCAATTCATTGCCATTTGTACAAGAGAAAGATCGTATCCAATCAGTATAAGGTTTAATAATATCCATCCTTTGCCTGATCTGTGCATCCGTGAGCTGATCTTCTATATCCTGTCCTTCGATATAAGGACTAAAGCATAGTCCATGTACTCCTGACTTTAGGCGGGTTCTTAGTGCCTTTTTAATTTCCTGATCCGACAAAGCACTGAAATCCATGCCTCCTTTCATCGTGGCAGGGTCTAGTTGACTACCTATCATAGACATCAAGACGCCAGGCTCATAAGCAGGTTTAGCCGTTGCCTCTTTTCTTCTATCGAGCTCTGTACGTATTTCCCTGGCTTTGGCCTCATCCAGATCGTAGTTCCACATGGCCCACATAGCAATGGAAGTGCCTAAAATAGGTAGTCCAGAATAGAAAAGTCTTAGTCCGGTGATGGCTCCATCTGGTTGGGTTGTCAATGCGGGATCAAAACCAACCATCGACATGATGACACCGCTTAAACCTCCTGCAATAGCAAAACCGAATTTCACCATCCACCAATAGATGGCTCCAAAAATACCTTCTCTTCTTTTTCCAGAATTTAATTCATCCAAATCACATACATCCGCAGTCATAGACATCATTAGTGTAAACAAGCTTCCTATACCAAAGGAGAAAAAGGGCAAAGCGAAAACGAACATATAGGGTTTGCCGGGTATAAATAGGAACCAAAGC
>JAHDFX010000354.1 GCA_020627965.1 Saprospiraceae bacterium
ACAATAACACAATAACACAATAACACAATAACACAATAACACAATAACACAATAAAAAGTGCCTCAACAGGATAAATTATATGCTTTAATTAAGTCGTTGACGACGAGTGAGAAAGCTTATTTCTCGCGATATTCTCGTATATATAGCACCAAGGAAAAACCCGATTATGTTCGGCTTTTTGAATTTGTAGATAGTCTCGAAGTTTATGAAGAGACCGCCATTTTGAAACATTTTGAAGGAGAGAAATTTATTAAGCAATTGGCACGCAAGAAAACACAATTGCGAGATAAAATCATGGAAAGTTTGAGTATTTTTCATGCCGACCGTAATGTAGAAGTCTCCTTAAGGCGACAAATGAATGTACTTCCTATTTTGCAAGGAAAAGCTTCGCAGGATAAGATTTTGATAAAGGAATATGAACAACAAATTAAGAAGATCAAAAAGGAAGCGAAGAAGCATGAGTTGTATGGAATTTTGATCGAATTAACTGACTGGGAGCGACGCCTGGTAGTTTTATTAGATAATAGCAAGACGGATAAAGCTATATTTGCTTTACTGGCAGAGCGAAAGGAGTTTCAGCAACGATTGAATATTGAGAGAAGATTAGAAGAACTCAATTGGCGTGCAGAAAGAATTATAGTAAAAGACTCTAAAATAAAGCAGCATGAGAATCGTCAAAATTTCGAAGAGTATATAGTTAAGGAGCTGATTACATATAATTCAAATACCCTTTCTACAAAAGCCAGGCGTTATTATTACTATGTTCAGTCAGCTTATCACCGTTATTTGAATAATTGGGAAATTGCTCGTGAAAATGCAAAGAGACTTATTAATACTTATTCAGAAAAAGATGCGAATGACTCCAATATTGTCAAACAATATAAAGCGCATTTATGTACCTATCTAGTTACTTCTGATTTTGCTCAAAAACGCGAAGACTACCTCAGTACGATCCGAAAGATAGAGGAAATTTCTGATGAAGATGATATCAAAACATTCAATACCGTCTATTATAAATTACTGGTTTATTATCTGAATACCTGGAATTTTGAAGCAGCCATAGAAACATCAAAGCAAATTCATGAAAAGTGGGATGAGTTGTGTCATATAGTACCCAATATCCGACAAATGGCTTACTGCTATAATATGCTCGTTGCTAATTGGTTTGGAGATAATTTGCAAATGGCAATATATTGGTTGAATGTGCTTTTAAATACAGAAAACACCAATAAACTTCAACGTTATCCGAATATAGCCCGAACCATCCAGCTTCCTTTGTATTATGATAATGAAGACAAACATCTGGAAAATAGAATAGAGTCTGCAAGAAAAGTATTATCTCAAAAAGACGCTATGAACGCATACAGACGGGTTATTTTTTCTGCTTTCAGGAAATTGATTCGATGTAGAGATAAACAGGAAAAAGAGGATTGTATACGCCAAATGCAGCAAAATTTATTGAAAATAAAAGAGGAGCAAACAATAAGCATGGAAGACCTTGAGTGTGTCTTGCTGTGGAGTAAACTGAAATTAGGAGAACCCACATTACCTAATGAAAAAATAAAGCGAATATCCTGATTGTCAATATACTGAATGTATGAGCTTTATGTCGATTTACATTTGACTGATAAAAGCAAAAACCAATACGGAGTATTGTAATAAAGCCAGAAAGTCTTAAGACTTTCTGGCTTTCAATATTAAGGATGGGTTTTATTCGATCAAAATCATTTTTTTAGTATCCACGATCTTGTCATCTACGATTAGCGAATAGACATAAGTTCCTTTAAGCAATCCGTATTGATCGGCATTAAAGGTAATTCTATCACTACCTATTGGTAAATCATACTGAGTAATAGTTCTTCCGTTTAAGTCCTGAATGACTATATGGGCAGCATGAGTATTTTCTGGCAGATGGTATGCTATAACTGTACTTTCATGAAGCGGATTTGGGGAATTTTGCTCTAGCATGGTGCCATCCGTACCAGTTCCGATCTGGGGGAGAGTTGTTTGCTGCTCAGTTTTTCCTGTTATCATTTGCTCCAATAGTTTTTCCAGGTCTTCCACTCGTTTTTCCAGATTTTCTCTTTCTGTCAATTCTTGTTCGAGTTCATCTACTCGCTCTTTCAAGCCCTGATTTTCCTGATCCAATTCCTTAATGGCATTCAAGCCAGCGTAGAACAGATCGTTAGGATTGAACATCAGTATATCGGTTTTTTTAGTGTCAGATGGTTTTAGTCTTTTCTGTACTTCTACAACAGTACTGGGTAATATTTCCTGCATTTCCTGCGCCAGTACGCCATAAAATTTCTGTCCTTTCTTAGCACCAGAAATGTTTTTGTATTCAAATTCTACAAAATTGGCCTGTCTGATAATATCCAATCCTTTATTCAGACTTCTGACATTCTTTTTCAATCGCTGGTCAGATACTATGTAGTTGGTGGCTACACCTGAGCTTGTAGCTATTTGTCCATTTACGAATAGCTTCAAATTGGAGAAAGTACTGCTGCCACCAGGGATTGTATTATCTATGTATTCTGTAGGAAAGGTCATTTGAGAACAATCGCTGTCACTACCAATGACCATTAATCCGCCATCTGTAATCACTATATTGTTTTCTAAAAATGTCTGACTTCCGTCTTGTGCCTCATCAAATTCGCTTGCCCTCAGGTATAAAAAGTCGATGCCCTGATCTGTATGACTATGGAAGTTCATAACTGCTTTACTGGCTGAAGCCTGGTTGGGGTCATCATCATCAATGCGTTGCATGACCAGTCCTTCATGCTGTTCTACCTGGCTATAATTATATTCGGTTTGCGTTGCTCCGATTAAGGCAATGCATGTAAATATTGTGGTCAATAAGTATTTAAATATATTTTTATTTAGTTCTTTCATGATTTTCAGTTGTTGTTGGAATCATTGGTCCTTGTCAGAACCTTGATAAGTTGTTGTTGAAAAAAAAGTCTATTGTCATAGGGAGTCACAGGTTATTGCTTTTCTAATTCCTGAACTCTTTGTTCGAGCTTTTGATTTCTATTTTTTAATGCTTCCATTTGTTTATTCATTTCAATGAGGTGAAGCGTCAGCTCTTCTACTTTTTCCAGTAGAATGGCGTCCATTTCTCCTAATGTATGTCCATTTTTTTCCACTTCTTCGGCAGATGGCACACCGGGTAGATGCCCTAAATCTCCAATTTCGGATTCGAGTTCAGGTAGCGGCATCAGGTAATATTCGTCAGCAAAGACATAGTCTGGCCAGGTGCCACTTTCCATGACCCTTACTTCCTCACTGATAATCCTGCCGTTGACGGCCATAGTATAGTCTTCAGGTACATAGCTGGTTGCTATACCTAATTTGTCATTATAAAAATCACCATAGATGAGAGGAGATGTTGTGTCGGGTGTATTTTCTATGTAAAGCTTGTTACTAATGGCTCCACTAAGAAGTCTTCCGGCTTCGTAGCCAATGAATACATTACAGGAGTCTGTAATGGCACCGTTACCAGCTTTTGCGCCAATAAATACGTTCTTAATTCCGGTATTATTAACTCCTGTACTAGCTCCGATAAAGACATTGTTGAACCCATTCGTGTTATAGAGACCAGCATTGGCGCCTATCATAACGTTATTTGCTATGGTATTATAGGCGCCTGCGTTATTCCCGATAAGGATATTATTGACACCATCATCTCCGGCACTTGCAGGTAGACTGACGTTGTTTTGCCCCCAGGATAATAAAGTTGTAAATAAGAATGTTGTTGTTAGAATTAATTTTAAATTTTTCATACTGTTTAGTTCTAATTTGTATTAAGTAACTAGTAAAGAATAACTTGAACACCTGATGCGATTCTTTTGCTGCCATACTTCGTTGTTCAAACACTCACTATGCTAAGGCATAACTCATGTTTGAACGCCTCGTTTGACAACAAAATAATTCGCCTGATATAACCAACTTATTCTTT
>JAHDFX010000355.1 GCA_020627965.1 Saprospiraceae bacterium
TAAACATATTAAAAAATATTTTTAAATAAAATAATATTACAATATAAAACTACATCAAGCATGCTTTACATGGCTTCCATGTTGCCCTTTGCCAATTCAAATTCAGGGTGTATTGCTAATGCTTTTTTAAATAAATCACCAGCTTCTTTTTCCTTATCCATATCTTTCGCAATCACACCTTTCAAATTGAAAATAGCTGCTTCTAAGGGTACTATTTGGTTTTGTCGATTAAACGCAAGGCTGATTTTAGCTTTTTTCAGATCGGGATGTTTCAATAACATATCGGCTGTTTGCAGACATTCTTTTAAACGTGTCATATTGTATTGTAAACTGGCGACTTCATACAAGTGATAAATATCCTGAGTTAATGGGTATAGTCGTTCGTAAGTTTCCAATGCTTTTTTAGGCTCATTCAATGCCTTATAAGATAAAGCCTGAACTTTGACCATCAATGTGTCTGAAGGGTTATCTGCTAGTTGTTGTTCGCTGACTTTAATGGCTTGCCTGAAGGCTTTTTGTTGCACATATATTAAAGCTAGAGAATCTCGCCAGTGTGTAGACTTAGGTTGTATAGCCATAATATCGTAGACTGCCTGAGCAGCTACGCTATAATCTCCATTTCGTAATGCTTGTTTATAGGTATCTTTTTTTTGTGATAATTCATTGCCATTTCCTTGCTCACAAGACATCATGGCTACACCTAAGAATAGAATGAATAGATATAATGTGTTTTTCATGATTGATTTATACGAATAATCTCTGTTAATGTTTTGTCGTTATTTAACTTTGTCAGTCGATGAAGCTATCTATTATCATTGTTAACTATAATGTCAAGTATTTTCTTGAACAAGCATTGCTATCTGTGCGCAAGGCTACTGAACGATTAGAAACAGAAGTTTTTGTAGTTGACAATAATTCTGTAGACGATTCTGTCGCTATGGTAAGGACGCAGTTTCCTAAAGTACACCTCATTGCCAATACAGACAATCCTGGCTTTTCCATTGCCAACAATCAGGCTATCCATCAGGCTAAGGGCGAGTACATTCTTCTACTTAATCCCGACACTGTAGTAGAAGAGGATACTTTTGATAAAACGGTTGCTTTTATGGATGCTCACCCCGATGCTGGCGGATTAGGGGTAAAAATGATTGACGGAACTGGTAATTTCCTGCCAGAATCCAAAAGAGGCTTCCCTTCTCCCTCTGTTGCTTTTTACAAAATGTTTGGTTTATCCCGGCTTTTCCCTAAATCACCCGTATTCGGGCGTTATCATCTGGGATTTATGGATAAAGACAAAAACCATGAAGTCGATGTTTTGGCAGGCGCCTATATGATGCTGCGCAAATCCGTATTAGACGAGATTGGCTTATTGGATGAGACCTTCTTTATGTATGGTGAAGACATTGACTTATCCTATAGAATTGTAAAAGCTGGGTATAAAAATTATTACTATGGCAATACTACTATCATCCATTATAAAGGAGAAAGCACTAAAAAAGGTAGCCTGAATTACGTTCGTGTGTTTTATAATGCCATGATCATTTTTGCCAAAAAACATTTTACAGGAGATAAAGCCAGAGCTTTTGTGCTTTTACTCCAATTTGCGATCTATTTTCGGGCTTTACTGACGCTGGTATCTAGTTTCATTCAAAAAGCTTATCTGCCTTTACTCGATGCAGGACTATTGTTTGGAGGTATGTATTTTCTAAAAGATTTTTGGGCAAATTATACTTATAACAATCCCGATTATTACGCCCCTGTTTATATGACTTTCAATGTTCCTCTCTATATTGGTATTTGGCTAACTTCCGTCTATTTTAGTGGTGGTTATGACAATATAAGAAGTGCCAGGCGGCTGGTACGGGGTTTGTTAGTAGGTACAGTCTTTCTTGCTGCGGTATATGGCTTTTTGCCAATGGAATACCGAACTTCCCGAGCTTTAATTGTATTAGGGACTTTCTGGGGCATGTTTTCCCTTTGGGGATTGCGCATGCTACTTCATTTTATTCATCATCGCAATTTCAAAATCAGTGAAGTACAAAAAAGCAACATGGTTATTGTTGGCAGTCAGGAAGAAAGCAAGCGAGTAATGGGACTACTGCATCAAGCGCAAGTACAGAAGAATTATATTGGAATCATTAGCCCGAAAACAGACTACGATCAAAGTGATTTTTTAGGTAGTATCCGCCAATTAGATGAAATCGTCCATATTTACAATATCCATGAAATTATTTTTTGTGCTAAAGATGTCACCGCTCAACATATTATGCAATGGATGACCAAGCTAGGAACTGATTTGTTATACAAAATAGTTCCTGAGAAAAGCCTTAGTATTATTGGTAGCAATTCTAAAAATACGGCAGGCGACTTATATACTATAGATATTCGTTTTAATATTACCAGCTCTATGAGTCGTCGGAATAAACGGGTGTTAGACTTAATGTTTTGTTTTGCTTTCCTGCTTTTTCTTCCTGTTTTGATCTGGTTTATACGTAAGAAAGCCGGTTTTATTCGCAATATATTTTCGGTTCTTTTTAGAAGAAAAACCTGGGTAGCTTACGCCTCTCCCGGTGCTACTTCAGATAATCTACCGACTCTTCGCACAGGGGTTCTTTCCCCGCTTGACGGATTACGTATTGGTGAAATAAACGCCGCTACAACACGTCGATTGAATGTGCTGTATGCAAAAGACTATACTGTGGACAGAGACTTAGAGATCGTCTGGCGGGGACTTAAAGAATTAGGTAAATAATTCTCTACTCTTAGTTTCCTCCACGAGGAGCTTTTACCGTATAAATATCATCACAACAATTCGTATAATCTGCAAAAGGCGCTCCATCTCTATTAGAAACAAAAAACCCTTTAGCTTCCTGTACACGATAATAATAATCATCTGCACTGGAATTGACAGGAATTCCCATATTAACCACTTTACTCCAATAACGTTTTTCGCCCTTTGTCTTATAAATATCAAAACCGCCCATTGTTTCAGGGTGGTTTGCACTATAATACAAAACCTTCATATCTGAATCATAATAAGGGGTTACTTCATCAAAATCGCTGTTGACACGCGACCCACAATTGTATGGACGAGTATAGGTTCCATCTGTTAAGCGAATACTAAACCAGATATCCATTCCTCCATAGCCACCTGGTCGATCTGATGAAAAATAAAGAACTTCCTGTCCAAGCTCATTAAAAGAATAAGTTGGATGCATACTTGAAAAGCCTGGCAGATTAATCTGTCCGCTTATTTTACGAACATTTTCTACTCGTCCTCCTCCTCTCATATCTGCTATATAAATAGAACATTCAGGTAAATCTCCATAATAACAACGGGTAAAATACATGGTCTGTCCATCAGGAGTAATGAAAGGATCTTTATTGATAAATTCAGCTTGATTAATATTACTGGAAAGAGGAACAGGTTCTTCTATACTGGTCGGATTCACTTGTTTAATGACGCTTTTCGAGTTTTTGTCAAAATGAGTATAGATAATTGTACCCGCAGGGGTTTTTGTTGCACTATTCTCAGTGTAGCCACTATTAACATTCGTGAACAAACGATCAATACGAACACTACTAACTCTTGGATTTGCCGCAAATGTTGCTCCGTCTCTATAACGCTCTGCTAGTTTATACAAAGTACTATCTGCCCCGATATACGACACCAGATACTTATCCAGTTGCTGAATAGCACGTTCATATTCATTAAGATGAATCAGTGCACGGGCATAATAATATCGGGCATCAGGGTATTCCGGCTTGCCAATATAAAATTTTAAATTTTCCTGAGCTTTAACATAATCTCTTACCGCCAAAGCAGAAATACCCAATCGATAAGAAATTTCTTTATCAAAAGGTTTCTTACCGTTAGCATAATCGTAATAATAATAAGCCTGATCATAGGCTTCATTTTCGTATAAGCGATTGGCTTCATTCTCAGCTTCT
>JAHDFX010000356.1 GCA_020627965.1 Saprospiraceae bacterium
ATTTAGATGGTGATATCAACGGAGCAGATAAAGTGCTTTGGTTTGAGAATAATGGGGTGTCATCAAGAGTCCCTAAATAATGCAAAATGAAACAGTATATTTTTATTATATTGATGTTGGTCTCCTGCTTAGCTAATGGTCAAATTTATATCAATGAAATTGTAGCTTCTAATGATGCCGTCATTGCAGATAATTACGGAGAGTATGATGATTTCATTGAAATATATAATGCTGGCGCTACCCCTGTTGATCTGGCAGGGTATTACATTTCTGATGATCCGGGAAGCCCAACTTTATGGCAAATTCCCTCTGGTAATCCGGCATTAACGATTGTTCCTGCAAATGGCTATCTCATTTTATGGGCGGATAATGAAACTTTTCAGGGAGTTAATCATCTTAATTTTAAGTTAAGCAGTTCGGGTGAATCACTCATACTGACGGCTTCGGATGAAGTTAGTCTTATTGATAGTTTTATCTTTCCTTCTGTAGGTGCGGATATTGGTTATGGACGTTTACCTGATGGGACCGCTAATTTTAGTTTTCTTATACCTGCCAGTCCGGCAACGACCAATAATAATAGCCAGTCTCAAGCTGATCCACCTGATATTTCCTTGCCAACCGGAATTTACACAGGTACACAGAATGTCAGTATAACAGCAGAAACCGGAGCTACTATATACTATACCACCGATGGCACAACACCTACAATTAATAGTATATTATACGCTGGTACATTTACTATTGATACCTCACAGAATATAAAAGCCATAGCCGTCAAGACAGATTGTATCAATAGTAATATAGCCGTAACTTCATACATTTTCAATCCAACAACTACATTGCCTATCGTTCATGTTACTATCGATCCATTATATATGTTTGATGACTCATTGGGCATGTATGTTGAAGGAATTAATGGTATTATAGGTCCATGTTCCAGCACAACACCTCGTAACTGGTTTCAGGATTGGGAGTATCAGGCGAATATTACATTATACGAAAAAGATGGAAGTATAGGATTCAGTGAAGGTTGTGGATTTTCTATTGCAGGCAGATGTAGCAGAAATGATCCGAAAAAATCGTTTAATGTTTCTTTTAAAAATGAGTTTGGCGTTAGTACTTTAGATTATAAACTCTTCGATAGCAGAGAAGAAACCGAATGGGAAAGTCTCAAGCTAAGAGCAGGTGGTGGTGGTTTTCAAAATGTAAGATATAGATTTATAGATGCCACCATGCAAGGCACCATTGAAAGGCAGCTTGACATAGATCATCAATCCAGTAGACATGTAGCCTTATATATCAATGGTCAGTATTGGGGACTTTACAACATTCGGGATAGAATGAATAAAGGCTATGTTGAAACCAATTATCCAAAAGTAAATGCCGACAGCATTGATCTGATAAAATTACCTAGAGCGATTAGCAATGCCTACTGGGGACAAGAAGATGTCAAAGAAGGCGATAATATTGCCTACCATGAGCTGGATGACTTCATTACCGATAATTCGATGGCAGACTCAGCAAATTATGCTTATGTTTTATCTAAAATGGATATGTCTTCATTCCTTGACTATTTTGTTGCATCTATCTTTTTGAATAATAGAGATTGGCCAGGAAATAATCTGAAGGTTTGGCGACCCCGTACTGAAAACGGAAAATGGCGTTGGTTGATGTTTGACCTAGATGGTGTAATCTATGAAGGCGGTGTCAACAATACTGTATTGCTGAGCGAAGTCTTATATAATAACGACTTTATCAATCAACGCAATCCCATTGCTTGCAATATTTTCCGGCGACTAATGGATAATGAAAAATTTCAGTCAGAATTTATCCAACGGATGAATACCTACATAACCACAATATGGAATACGAACAGAACTTCAAATATTTTTCAGACAATAAAAGACAATATAGCTCCTGAAATCCAGGCTGATACAGATCGCTGGCCAGTCAATGCATGGGGATTCAATATCTGGGATAATGATACCACAATTTCTGATTTTTTAGCCAATCGTATCCCAAACGTCAATACAATGCTCGACAATACGCTCAACTTAAACGGACGAATTGATCTAACTTTTAATTTTAATGCTTCCAGCAATGGCGTTGTAGCACTACATAGCAATTATTTCGGCTTACTACATGACTATACAGGAGAGTATCATACTGACATCCCAATGGAAATCCATGCCATTCCCAATCCTGGCTACCGCTTTTCCCATTGGGTAGAAACAGGAAATTCTAATTCAACGCTATATCAGTCATTCAATACGAATACAACACTAACACCGGTCTTTGAACCTGCTTTGGATATTGTCATCAACGAAATACATTATCATCCAAATGACACTGTAAATGAAAAAGAATTTATAGAAATATACAATCCAGATACCAAAGCCCGTGATCTGAGTGGCTATGAATTTTCGGAAGGAATTTGTTTTGATTTTCCCAGAGAAACAACAATTGCTCCTGGAGAATACATCATAATAGCCGCAGACGCTTCGCAATATCAAGGCAATGGATATCAGGTATTTCAATGGAATCGCAGCAAACTGGACAATGATGGTGAAAACCTGATCCTCCAAAATTCTATCGGTACAATTATAGACTCTGTTCGCTATAACGATGGTATTCCCTGGGCTTTACTCGCAGATGGTTTTGGAAAGTCATTAGAACTGAACTATCCACTTCCGGCAGATAATATCAATCCTGCCGACTGGCATGCCTCCTCGACTATTGACGGTACGCCAGGAACACAAAACTCGACACCATGCACCAGCCCAACACAGGAGATTGTCATCAATGAAATCAATTATAATTCAAGTGATGCACCCAATCCTGGCGACTGGATAGAACTATATAATCCAGGCTCCACATCCGTCGATCTTTCTGATTGGGGGTTTTATGATACTGAAAACGTATTCAACATACCTGTAGGAACTATTTTACAGCCTGATGAATTTTTAGTCCTTGTTGAAGATGCCAGTCTGTTTGCCGGTATTTTTCCTCATTTAAATAATCAAACACAATACATCGGCAATTTTGGTTTCAATCTCAGTGGTGGTGGAGAACGTGTCAGTCTTTTTGATAATAATAAATGTCTCTCAGATGAATTGACCTATGATGATGATATGCCCTGGG
This sequence comes from Saprospiraceae bacterium, assembly GCA_020627965.1. Taxonomy (GTDB): domain Bacteria; phylum Bacteroidota; class Bacteroidia; order Chitinophagales; family Saprospiraceae; genus JAHDEO01. Next base: position 3,142 of record JAHDFX010000356.1, read on the forward strand.
ATACTATACCCGACGGGAATGGACCTTCGCTATCTCTCATAGAAGCCAGTCTGGATAATACACTTCCTCAGTCCTGGGAAACCTCCTCCAATATCAACTCAATTTATGGTACACCAGCTCGCCCCAATACCCCTTGCCCGGAACAACAGATCATCGTAGCTGATACCATTTATTCAGGAGAAAATACTTTATTGACACTTGATTTACCTCTCAATAACACCAATTATACCTGGTTTGTGTTTGGTGCTAATCTATCAAATGCCAATGCTGATTCTACCTATGCAATATGGAATACGCCTGGTTCCTATAACATCCAACTGATTACTAATTATTTTGAATGTACTAAAATTTATAATCGCCAGGTAACCGTTCTGCAAGGTTGTGTAGATACTGAATTACATGTTTTTCTCGAAGGCCCTTATGATATTCTGACAGGTAAAATGAACACATCTTCAAATACACTTCATGGTTTATTGCCGGGTCAGACTCCTTCCAATAACCTGACCACTCCTACTCCACCAGGACAGCCATATAATATTCCCCCCTGGAATTATACAGGAACAGAGGGAAACAACTGGACAGATTTCAATTATACGGATAATATGGTAGATTGGGTCTTGGTCTCAACCCGTACAGGTATTGACAAAAATACTGAAGTGGGCATGGCAGCAGGAATTGTACATAAAGACGGAGACATTCATTTTCAGGAAGCCTGTCCCTTAGAAAGCATTGGTTTAGATTCGGTCTATGTTGTTATAGAACATAGGAATCATATGGGCATCATGACACCTCAGAAAATACCTGT
>JAHDFX010000087.1 GCA_020627965.1 Saprospiraceae bacterium
TGCCTGTTGGTGAAACTTACCGCCAGCGTCTTTTAGACAGACTAGGCTGATTTTTTCATCTACACATTTCCCTTGTACATCTACACAATTTTTCTCTTGGTATTTTTCTGACTTTTAACAGATAATGAAACTATAATTTTATGGCTTATTAAGCGTATTTACTGTAAGAATTTTTTACACAGTGTATTTAAATAACTTCTAATTATATTTTTTTACGCTAAACGAAATAAACATGAAATTATCAAAAAATCTTTTTCTCCTATCTACCCTTATTTTGCTCTTTGCCTGCGCTTGCAACAAAGACGATGATGGAGGTATTATTGATCCTGGAAATGATCCGAACTTTACTATTGTTGCCAATGACGACGGTGTACTCAATGATTTCACCAAAAAAGTAGAAGTATTCGGAATAAAGCTCTTTGCTGTTCCTGCTGTAGAAGATACCAAACTCTTACATGCTGCTAATCTAATGGCACAATATCTCGACAATGACGAAGATGGTACTCCCGATAATCCTGCAGTTGTTGCACGAATGGTAGACAATAATGCTTTTATGGTTTTATGGAAAAATGAAAATGACCTGAACATCAACCCACCTTCAGGCTGGGAAGGACAAGACCTCGGTAATGATGAGACACAGCCATCTTTTGTAGCCAATGGTAAAACAGGGTCTTTTGATGCTGCTCTGGAAGAGGTTTTGCATTTGATCACTCATGTTGGCTATGCAGGGGTTTACCCTGATATTTTTGGAGAGGAGATCGGGTCTGAATTAGCCAATGCAATGGATATTGCCAGAGGAGGACAATTTACCAGTGTTCCGAATAATTATCCCGCCAATGCATGGTATACTTATGATGATACTACCTGTGATTATGGTTGTATGGCTACAGAGTATATTTATTGGGCATTGACCTCCATGCTAGGCGCACAGGAAAACCGACTGGATGAAATAGGGCAGGAATGGACACTGAATACAAGAGCAAAAGTAGAACAAACTGATGTTGCTGTTTTTCAATTGCTGACAGATCCACAATATGCTTTTCCTACAATATTACCTGATGGGACTTATAAACGATAATTACTTAGGCTTTATTCCACAGCTTAAAGCTATGGAATAAAGCTATTTTTAAAGTTTAAGGATAGTAAAACGAGAATTCATACCCAATTTTTCACCATACAAATCTAATGTTCTGTAAACTAAATATTAAAACATGAAAAAGACTACTGCTTTGCTAATCGCCATCTGTGTACTATTCCAAATAGGAAATGCACAATTATCAGACAACTATGATATTAGTGCCTCCCCTAATGGCGTCATCCCAATGCCTTCTGGTCTTCCATCGGCTTTTAATTCTTTTGTGAAATACACGAAAATTCAAGCTCCAAACGGGCAGGCTATTCATATTATAGCTCAAAACCAACTTACGGATGCTCAGATTGTCCGATCAAGAAATTTATTGAAATTTTATTTAAGTAATCTTTCAGGTTCTCAGTATGGAACAGATAAAACGGCGGTCGCTAATCAAATGGGAGACAATGAAGCTTTGTTGCTCTTGTTAAATGGTGCTGATGGCCAGGGCAATGAACCTAATTTACCTGGACAATATCTATTTCACGATGAAATAGCCGTAGAGGGACATGATTGGTACATTAATAATGATTATGAAAACCACCGAGATGCGGCATTTGAAGAAATTCTTCATCTAATGCATGACACTGGTATTGGCGTGGACGGGCCTAATAGTTTTCCAGGGGCTTTGCCTGCCTATCAGACAGAAATCAGGAATGCACAGGATAATGCAGATAATAATTATGCCATATGGCCAGTGGGTGCAGGTTCTGATCCAGGCTTATTAGGTTGGTATAATGAATTAAGCCAGGAAAATAGCCTAAGTCAGGAATATCTGGCATCGGTTATAGATAGTTATTATGGACTGTGGGGCGCATGGACGGAAACATCTGGGGGCATGTGGGGTATATATATTGCAAAAACACGAGCAGAAATTCAAAATCTTGACCCAATGGGCTATGCTCTGATGCCTAAGTATTTTCCTCCTTTTATCAATATCAATATGGATATTGATCCAACTTTTAATGGCATTTTCAGCATGTCTTTTGATGCAACTCAGCCTTATACCCACAAATCACAATACCTTCAACATTGTACATTGACGGGTACAAATACTGCCGGGCTGAAAGGTAATGACGAATATAATCGTCTTGTTGGTAATGACTCAAATAACACGCTGGAAGGAGGAAAAGGTAATGACAAGCTAGATGGTAAAGCCGGAACAGATACCGCTATTTTTACAGGAAACTCTGGTGAATATACTATAAATTCGTTGAATGGAAATATCATAGTAGCTGACAATATCAGTAATCGAGATGCCGTAGATACTCTAATGAATATGGAAATAGCACAATTCACAGATCAAATGGTCGAACTAACCACAGTATCTGTTGATCCTGAAATTTTGCTGGAAGAAGCTGGCATTACTATTTTCCCTAACCCTACAACGAGCGATTTACAAATTGTACTGGCATCCGGTTCTTTTGATGTTAAAATTTAAAACTATCGGAAATTATGCGCTACCCGATTAATCAGGGTTTAAAAAACAAAGTTTCTCTTGCAGAAGAAGTGACATTTGTTGAGCATTATATTGCTCTTCAAAAACTAAGGCTTGGAGAGGATTATCCTGTGATTTTTGAAAAAAAAGGCAATCTGGATTCTTTTTTCATTATTCCTTTTGTTTTGATGCCACTTGTAGAAAATGCTTTTAAGTATGGTATCAGTCAAAAAAACAGGACTCCTGTGATTTTCCGGTTAAGTATACAGAATAAAAGACTTACTTTCTCTACCGAAAATGCAATTGTTCGTCCCAAAGATCTACAGTCTCATCTTGTCGGTATTAAGAACTTAAAGACCAGACTTCATTTGGTTTATTCGCAAAACTACTTATTAGAACATACTCAATCTAATGGCATCTATCTGGTTAATTTGCAGTTAACATCACTCAACAAACAGTTTACCTGAAAGATACAATAGGGACTTTTTTGTAATTTAGTGCCGACAAAAGCGCTATAGATTATGAAAACGGAAACATCAGAAGAGCAAAGCCCAACATCTACAATCAAAAAAAAGAAAAAAACACCCAAATGGCTCAAAGCACTGGAAGCCCAAAGCTGGCAGGCAGAATTATTGATCTCTGGTTTGGTGATCGCCAGCCTACTACAGATGCCAGAAGCACTTCTGCAATGGGGAGAGCATTATGTAATAGAATCCAGTGAATTGGGCTATGGTTTTTTCATTCTGGCTTTGTTGTATATATATGCGGCCCTGTATACATTAATTATATTTTTTGCTATTTTCACGCCAGTCATTCCGTCTGATGTTGTAAAAGGCAGTGTGTTAAAAGTCTTTATTCCGACCATTGAACGGGAAAAGAATCACATGAATTTCACAAAAAGAAGTTTTATGCAGAAGCTGCGAGGTAGTGATGCACTCAGGGATTCTGTCAGGCAGGTCAATCTGTATGCCTTACGGGATTTTAACAGCATTTTTATCAATGACGAATCTTATCCTGAACCGGATATACTTTACTATACGCACCCTAATGCTAATGAACCAGGCGTATTGGTTCATCTGCCTACCAATAGTTTTAGTGTGGGTAAAAATGTATTGGAGATCAGGAAAAATTATTACTCAAAGGATAGTATACAGAAGATCGTGCGTATTCCGTTTTATTTTGAGCCTTTTGGAAGATCACAGTCCTCAGAAATTGGTGATGAATAACTCAGAATACTAGGCTTCGGTCGGAGCGATCTTAGGAACATCAATGATGATTGTTGTTCCTTTACCGATGGAAGAATCTATTACTGCTTGTCCGCCTAAATGCTCTATTCTGGTACGGATTCTTTGTAAGCCTATGCCTGCCTTTTCAAGTCCTTGAGTCATGTCAAAGCCTCTTCCATCATCTTCTACCACGATATTCAGAGCATCTTCGTAATTGGTTAATTGTACGTTGGCTTCTGTAGCTTCTGCATGTTTTAGGATGTTCTGGATGAGTTCCTGAATGATTTGAAATAGAATAAGTTCCTGCCTTTGTTCAAGTCTTTCATCTTCTAGTGTTTCACTGAATTGTATTTGAAGGCTTGGGGTAGAATATTTTTCGCACAGGTCTTCTATGGCAGAGGCTAGCCCAAATTTTCTGAGTGTTGGTGGCGTGAGATCATGGGATATTTTTCGGCAAGCCTTATAAGCTTCATCTAATAATTCAATCCCTCTTTCCAAATTTTTCTTCTCTTCAGCCGTAGTTTTATTCTTTGCATGATCCAGATGCAACTTAGCAGCGACCAAATCACCACATACGGTATCGTGAAGTGTTGAAGACACACTAGTTCTTTCTTCCATCTTGGCGTCTATTTCAGCATTTACTGCCCTTACATGGGCTTCTTTCTCCAATCCACTGATGACTTGTTTGTAGAGCTTTTCTTCTTCTCTGTGTTTGCCTTCCTCTGCTTTTCTAAGTTTTTCTTCCTGGATTCTTTTTTCTTCGGCTATTTTCCTTCTTTCTGTTTCGGTTTTTTGTAGTCTTTTTGTGGCGATGAGGTATGGGATTAAGCCAGCTAGAGCGAATAAGGCAAAAATAATTATAAGAGTATATTTAAATTTTTCCTGACGATTTTTTTGCTTGATCTCATCTACCATCTTTTCTATTTTGTGAACAATAACTGTTCTTTGTATAGCAACATCTCTTTCATAGATATTAAGGCTATCTTTCCAGGCGGCATATTTCTCATGATGATTAAGTGCTTTAACCGTATTTTTTTGTGATTTAGCTATTTTGTATCTGACATTTTCAATTTTTTGAAGTAATTCAAAAGCTTTTAGCGGAGTTGCATATACCTCGCTTGTATCACAATACGCCACTGCTTCTTGAATTTTTTTTCTTTTGTAATAGTAATTGCAACAATTGTATGCAGTTGTCGCAACCCCATTGTTATCGGGCAATGTCTTTTTTACAGAAAGGCTTTTATCAAAAAAAGTTTTAGCCTTTTGATACTCTCCTTTCATCATGTATGCAATCCCTTTGTTATTCTCTATTTTTGCCAGAGCCTGTTTATTATTAGGTACATTTTTGAGCAATTCTATACTTATATCATAATAAAGTAGCGCACTGTCTACTTTTCTTCGTCTTAAATATAAACTTCCTAGATCTTGATAAGAACTGGATAAACGTAAACTGTCTCCTTTTTCTTTTCTTATTTTTAAAGCTTCTTCAAAATACTTCTTTGCTTCTCTAAAGTCTTTTTTTGCAGAAAAGACACTTCCCAACTCATTATAAGCATCTGCCAGTTCTTTCTCAGGAGGATTTATAGTTTTTCCTATTCGTATACTCCGAAGATAAAAATCAACTGCCTTATCGTATTTTTTTTGTCTCTTATAAGTACTTCCTATCTGGTGTAGAGTATTCGCTTGCCCTGATAGATCATTAATTTTAATTTCTATATTAATTGCTTTTTCATAAGAGCTGATTGCTTCATCATATAAACTCTGATATTTTTTTGCTAAACCTATGTATTTATATGCCTCTGCTTTCTCGCTAGGATTCGATGTGCTTTCTAAGACTTTATTTGCATAATAAATGGTGCTATCGGGCTTTGTTAGTGCATAGTCATGAGACAGGTATGATAATTTATCATTTTTTGTATTGCCTCCACTTCTGTTTTTTTGACATGCCGAATAGCAAATTATCAAAAGGCATATAAACAGCAATAAATGTTTATTATCAACTAGCATAAATAATTAATTCAAAGCATAAATATAGGAAACTAATCATTAGCTAACTCCCTGATGGACAATGCTATCAATTGAAGTCATTGGTGGAACTTCTGAGTCTTCAATGACAAAACCGTCATCTTCGACCTCATCTTTTTTCTGTTTATTAACGTAGATATATATTTTCTTTACTTTATTTTTAAAGTCATCTTTACTGGAAAAAACAGTTTTCCCTCGGAAACGAAACATATTCTTAGCACTAATGGACTGTACTGTTGAAGTACTGTTAAAATAGAGTTTCATAATACCTTTTGACTTATCCAATGAACTCTTGTCAAAGGTCAATTTTTTTTCAGTACTATTTTGTTCTACAATAAGTAGCTCAATTTTTCCAGATACAGTGTATCTAATGAAAATAATTTCCTTAAAGGGCATAATTAATGGTTTTAAAAATGAAACAATATCCACAAAAGTACTAGGTTTCACCTTGCTTACGCATCACCATATTTAGTGATATACATATATCGTAAGTATTCCCTCACCATATTTAGTGATACTGGAGTATAATCTCAAGTAGTGTTGTTCAAGAGGCTAAATTCCCTGACTTTTGCATATGTAATTAATGGAAATGATGTTTTACTTATTCATTCATAAGTATGTTGTCAAAACTAATAAGTAAGAATAATAAATAAAAACATTTCCTACAGTTTTACTTATTTATTACAAGTTATTAAATGAAAAATCAAAGAATTGCCACAAAAACGCCCTGTAATCCCACAAAAACAATTTTAAGCAAGACCTGTAATTCCTGAAAACCAAACGTAAAGACCTGTAACCTCTAAAAAAACAACTCCCAACTCCAAGTAGTGACTGTCACCATTTAAAAGAAATAAGCATGATTTTATAGATAAAATTGTATTTCTATAAAACAATTTGCACGGGAACAGTTTTTGTATCTTTACAAGAAACAAGTTATTCCCATGTAAAACAATGGTTAACCCTTGTCATGAATAATATTGATTTAAAAACAGTAAAAATAGCAATGGTCAAAGTAGCCTTAGTCGACGATCACAAAATCCTCGTCGATAGCCTAAAAATGTCTCTAAAAGACGAACCCGAAATAGAAGTAGCTATCACTGCCTATAATGGCAAAGAATTAATGGAAGCGCTAAAAAGTACAGAAGTAGATATTGTACTATTAGACATTAATATGCCGGAGATGGATGGAATAGAGACGATCAAAGTCTTAAAAAAAGATTATCCAAACATAAACGTTATCATTCTTTCTACCCTTGATGAAACCAGATTAATCAGACAGATATTAAAATTAGGGGCAATGGGGTATGTACTCAAAAACACTTCAAAAGATGAGTTAGTAAGAGCAATAAATGTTGTCTATGGTAATAACTTCTATTTTACCCCATCTATACAAAAAGCGCTCACGCCATATATCAAAGAAAAGCCTGTCAAGGTAAAAAGAAAAGCTTATCCGAGCGAAGGACATCATGGCGCACTAACCAAACGAGAACTCGAAATACTTAAGTTGATCGTAGAAGAACATACAGGTGCTGAAATTGCAGATATTCTATTTATCAGCAAAAATACAGTAGAAACTCATCGTAAAAATATGGTGCAAAAACTTGGTGTTAAAAATATTGTGGGTTTGGTAAAATATGCGATTAAACATGGCTTAGTGGATAACTAAAGATTCCGTCACACTTACCTATCTTTCTATTTTCGAAGTAATGGATAGTAGGTTATTTGTAATTTTATTACGCTGAATGTGTGCCTTTTCGTCGTCAATTAAACCAAATGTAACTAGTCTCTTTAATGTTTACACGATAAAAGAAGCTTTACAGATAGAAGAAATTCTTATTAAGGGGGGGGAATTAAGGTTTTCCCTATCTCCTTATTGAAAAGGAGGTAGGGAAAAACAACAGACTAAAAAAATTAGCCCAAAGCATAGCTCTCCAATATCTGTTCGCTATGCACTTTGGATTTTACCTTATCAAACACCCGTTCTATCATCCCATTTTCATCAATAACGAAGGTAGTGCGGTGGACGCCATCAGAAACCTTCCCCATGAATTTTTTAGGTCCCCAGACTTCGTAGGCATTGAGCACTTCACGCTCCGTATCTGCCAATAAAATAAAAGGCAGCTCAAACTTATTGATAAAATTCTGATGCTTGCGCTCAGTGTCAGGACTTACACCAATAACCTCAAAACCGTGCTTTTGTAAACTTGCATAATTATCACGCAAATTGCAGGCTTCTACAGTACAGGTAGGCGTATTATCTCTCGGATAAAAGTAAAGCACGACTTTCTTTCCTTTAAGATCAGCTAAATTTACAGTGTTTCCGTTCTGATCGGTAGATGTAAAATCCGGGGCTTTATCGCCTGGTTTTAATGTTGTCATAATTTTTATTTTTAGACCACAGTTCTCAGACGACGGACGAGGGTCATCTTTAAGCAGTAGTGGTAATTTCTTTATACAGTGTCTAATAACAAGTAAGGGCAGGATTGGTTTAATTAAATGCCTGTTCGATTGACAACTCGAAACATATTCATTATTGTAAACTTTATATTCCCTGAATAAATTGGTAACTTTGCTGGTAGTTAGAGTGTCCATGGTCAATGGTCCATAGTCGATGGTTTATGAATTATGTTTATTTTGCCAAGCAAAATAAGTACATTGTAACCTAAATAAGTTTTATTTTTTGAACAATGAATTTTTCGTTTGAACGAAGAACCCCACAGCCGGATAGCCATAGCTATCAGGCGAGGACGTGATGAAGTGCAGAAGGAAAAGGCATGTTCAAAATTGAAAGAAATTTAAGTTACAATGTACTAAGTTATAAAATCTCTTAAAAAGACAAAATACAACTATCGACCATGGTCTATCGACTATCGACCTCCTACCGTTTCCGATTTGCCTGAAATTCGGGATCATTTATGTTTACCACACTATACACCACCTAATTATCAAAACCCTATTATTCTACAATTTTGAAAAAATAATAATGATTTCAATGTACAAATACATGTTCATTCTGCCCTTTTTATGTACTTGCATAATGTTGAAGGCACAGAATATTAATACCAGTTTGAGCTGGAAAAAGAAAGTAAAAGAAGCCGAAAAACTTATAGAAAAAGGCAATTATACAAAGGCTGCTATGTACTACAGAAGTGCCTGGAGCGATAAAAAAGAAAAAACAGAACTGGCTTATCTTGCCGGACAAAATTTCTTTAAGGCACGTGACTATAAAATGGCTGCTAAAGCTTATGAGCCAGTTAAGGATATGAATAATAAGTATCCGAATGTCGGTTATAAATATGCCATGAGCATGAAAAATTTTGGTCGATATAAGTCTGCTAAAACTGCTTTCGAGAAATTTAAAGCCAATGCAAGCCCTAATGAGACGATGCAGTATACCATTAATCAGCATATAAAAGGCTGTGAACTCGGACAGCAACTCAAAGAAAACTCTAAACCAGTAGGTATACAGGTCAAATCGGCCGGGAACGCTCTGAATAGCTCACAAACTGAATTTGCTCCTGTACCCTATGGCGAGAAAGGGCTTTACTTTGCATCTACCAAGGCAGGCGTTGCCAAGATATTCAGCTCTACAGAACGGCTTAATGGGCAATGGAACAATCCTCTTCCTATCAGCTTTATCAAAGGCTTGGAGAAGCCGCATTATGGTAATGGTTCATTAACACCAGATCAGGAACAATTCTATTTTACACAATGTGAAATGAATGAAAAAGGCAATTCTGTCTGTGAAATTTATGTATTACGGAAACAAGGTGGCTTTTGGAAAGAAGTCCAAAAATTGCCCGTTACTATCAATGAAACAGAATCTAATAACACGCATCCTTCTGTGGTTATTGATGGAGATACTGAATACCTTTATTTTGCTTCTGACCGTGTAGACGGCGTAGGCGGAATGGATTTATGGTATAGTTCCAAAAAAGTTGATCAGGATGTCAGCGAGTTTAGTACCCCTGTTAATCTAGGACTACAAATCAATACCATTTCTGATGAAATCACACCTTATTATGATGTAGAAGAAGGGAAACTATACTTTAGCTCCGACGGTCAGGTAGGTATTGGTGGTTTTGATGTGTTTTATGCCAGTGGTAAAGCAGAAAACTGGAGTACAGCAGAAAACATGAAACTTCCTGTGAATTCCAGTTTTGATGATATGTATTATGTCAAAAGATTTGGTTCTTCTTCTGCTTATTTAATATCAAACCGAACAGAGTTAGGGGTCAAAGAATCTTCTCTGGATGATGATATTTTTGTAGTCAGCGAACGCCTGGCAGAAATCTATGTAAAAGGTGCTATTTCCTCAAAGGGAGAGCCTATTCAAAAAGTCAGCTTATCGCTTTACAAAGCCAATGAAGCAGGCAATATGCGCAAAATACTTGGTGAAATAGCGCCAGGCGGAACATATAGTCTCCAGTTACAGCCAGATAAATCTTACAGACTAAGGGCGGCTAAAGAAGGATATCAGGAAAGCGAATTTGAGTTTGAAACCGGGAATCCTTCCACATTAGAAGAAATCATACATAATTTTGAATTAATAGCAGTGCAACCTCTGGTGGCTAATACGCCCGAACCGGAAACAAAAACTATAGAAGAAGTCATTAATCAGCCTTCTTCTGTTCAGCCTATAAGCGAACCAGCTACGTCCCCTGTTGTTGAAACATTGAAAGAAGAAGTTCCGCAAACTCCCCAGACAGCAGAAACACTTTCTGTAGAAACAACAACACGCCCGGAACTAGGCAAAGGAAATGCAAGACCAGCCCCAGCAGTAACGGAAACAACTATAGTCGAAACCGTTCCAGGAACAGAGGTCACTGAAACTGTTGTAACGACTCCACAACCTATTCCTACTGTAGGAACTATCGTAGAAACGCCTCCTGAATTTGTAGAAGAACCTAAAACCCTTACTACATATCCCACCACAACTTATACAACGACGAGCTATCCAACAACCACTTACAGCCAACCCACTGTTACTTATCCTGAAAGTACGACTTATGATAGTTCGACTTCCTACACAACAGATTCCTACACAACTTACACGGATAATCCAACAACAAGCTCAAGCTACACTTCTACGCCATCTATTGGTTATGGTGTAGAATATCGGGTACAACTAGCTGCTTTACAGGATTATAAAGATGAACGATTTAGTGAAGCTCGTAATTTAGGTAATTTGCTCTTAGAAGGTGTAAATGCACCTGCTGGCTATCTTACAAGGGTTATGATTGATGGATTTACGACTAAAAGTGATGCTGTGGCGGTAATGGAGCAGGCAAAAGCAATGGGCTTTGGAAGAGCTTTTGTTATTAAATACAAAGATGGCATCCGAACAAATCAAATGACACGTTCTAAGTAATAAAAACTACGCTGAAATAAAAAACCTCTCAGTAATCGCTACTGAGAGGTTTTTTATTTTTACTTTGACCGAATCAATCTTATAACGTCTGTTTAATTTCGATGATTTCGTATCCTTCGATGACATCTCCGACTTTCAAATCATTGAAGTTTTTGATAGAAATACCACATTCCATACCGTTCTTCACCTCTTTCATATCATCTTTATAACGTTTCAATGATGCCAATTCTCCAACAACTCCTTCTTTCACCGGATAGACAACGATGCCATCCCGAATAATACGGATATTGGTGTTTCTGTTGATCTTGCCTTCCTGTACATAACATCCGGCAACTGCACCAACCTTACTAATTTTGTAGACTTCACGAATTTCAACAGAAGCAACCACTTTTTCTTCTTTGGTGGGTTCCAACATGCCTTCAATAGCCAATTTGACTTCTTCAATAGCATCGTAGATAACTGAGTAAGTTTTTACCTGAACGCCTTCTTTTTCAGCCAATCGACGGGCTACTGCTGAGGGGCGTACCTGGAAACCTATGATAATTGCATCAGAAGCTGAAGCCAATAGAACATCAGATTCAATGATTTGCCCAACTGCTTTGTGGACAATATTTACCTGAACTGTTTCTGTAGATAGTTTTAATAAAGAATCAGATAATGCTTCGATAGAACCATCTACATCACCTTTTACAATCAAATTCAATTCTTTAAATGAGCCTAATGCCAAACGACGACCAATTTCTTCAAGACTCAGACGCTTAGTAGCTCTACGCTCTTGCTCACTTTGAATTTGAGCACGTTTTGTCGCTAATTGACGAGACTCTTGTTCCGTAGACATTACCTTGAATTTCTCTCCTGCCTGTGGAGCACCTTTCATACCAAGTACAAGAACTGGTGCGGAAGGTCCTGCTATTTTAATTCGTTGTCCACGCTCATTAATCATTGCACGAACTTTACCATAGTGGCTACCCGCTACCATGGAATCTCCAATCTTTAGCGTACCTGTCTGTACTAGAAACTTGGAAACATAACCACGTCCTTTATCCAGAGAAGCTTCCAAAACAACCCCTTGTGCAGATCTGTCAGGATTGGCTTTTAATTCAAGAATATCAGACTCTAGCAAGATCTTTTCTAGCAACTCGTCAACATTAGTTCCTTGCTTGGCAGATATTTCCTGAGAAGGGAACTTCCCGCCCCAGTCTTCCACCAGCATATTCATACTAGCCAACTCCTGCTTGATCTTTTCAGGTTTGGATCCGTCTTTATCAATCTTATTAATTGCAAAAATAATGGGCACACCAGCAGCCTGAGCGTGGCTAATTGCCTCTTTCGTTTGTGGCATTACACTATCATCAGCAGCTACAATAATAACTGCAACATCAGTCACTTTGGCACCACGGGCACGCATCGCTGTAAAAGCTTCGTGACCCGGTGTATCTAGGAAAGTAATTCTTCTGTCCTCATCACCAACCTTCACTTCATATGCTCCAATGTGCTGTGTGATTCCTCCTGCCTCTCCTGCAATTACATTAGCATTACGTATGTAATCCAGTAATGAGGTCTTACCATGGTCTACGTGTCCCATTACTGTAACAATAGGCGCACGCGGTTTCAGATCTTCTTCTGCATCAACAATTTCTTCCTCTTCCATTTCCATCTGTGCCTCTGCACTGATGAACTCCACTTCATGATTGAACTCGTCGGCAACCAGTTCTATAATCTCTGCATCAAGACGTTGATTGATGGCAACTATAACACCCATATTCATACAGGCCATAATCACTTCTGTTGCCGAAACATTCATCAGACTCGCCAACTCAGAAACAGAAATAAACTCTGTTACTTGTAACTTACCGCCTGCTTCTGCTGCTTTATCTAAAGCCTCCTGCTCTTTTTCACGACGACGCTCACGGTCACTTCTACGTAATTTAGAACGTTTGCTTTTACCTCCTCCCTGAAGGCGAGCCATTGTAGCTTTTAGCTTATCGTCTACCTCTTTTTGAGAAATTTCAGATTTGTTATTATCTCTTCTATTACCTCTTCTATTACCACCGCCAGATGAGTTTCCACGAGATCCTCCACCTTCGGTACTCACCTTTTTGCGCTTACGCTTACGCTTTCTTGAGCTACTTTCGTTATTCTTATTTCCGGCAGGTGCCTGCTTACCTTTGTTTTTATCGTCTTTCTTATTTTTGTCGTCTTTCTTATCTTTTTTCTTGGAAGGTTTTTTCTCAAATTTACTCGTATCTATTTTTCCAAGAACTTTAAAACCTTTTAAGGTAGGTGTTTTGGCTCTGTAAACATTGTCTCCTTGCTTTTTAGGAGCCTTTGCAATGTTTTGTTCTTTTGGCTTTGGAACTTCTATGGGGGCAGCTTCACCTTTTTCTTTCGACTCTTTTACTGGCACTTCCTTTACAGGCTTAGGCGCTTCCTTTGCTTTTGGCTGCGGTTTTGGCTTTTCTTCTTTTACAGGAGGCTTCTCTTTTTTCTTTGGTTTTTTCTTTAGCTCATCCAGATTAATTTTGTCAACCACCTTAAGCCCTCCAAGTTTAGGCTTCTCTGCTATTTCTTCTTTCTTCTTTTCTACCTTTGGTTCGGGTTTCGTTTCTGGCTCTGGTTCAGGCTTTTGCTCTGGCTCTGGCGAAGGTTCTGGTTCTACAACAGCTATTGGTTCGGGCTTTGGCTCTGGTTCAGGCTTTGGCTCGGGCTTTGGCTCTGCAACAACGGCTACGGGCTCTGGTGTTGGCTCCGGTTCCGGTTCTGGTTCTGGAACAGGTTCCGGTTCTGGCTCTGGTGCCACAGGCTTTTCTTTCACCACAACTTCTTTCAAAGTAGGTTTTTCTTCCTTTTTAGTCCGAGTACCGATGGTCAATAGATCGGCCTGTTCTTTAATAGCAATAGAGGTGCTAAACTCCTGAATAAGATTATTGTACATCTCATCCGTGAGTTTGGCTGTAGGTTTATTCTCTACCTCAAAACCACTCTTATTCAGGTGTTCTACGATGGTAGTTGTACCTACGTTCAATTCTTTTGCGACTTTGACTAGACGTTTCGCCATATTTAATTTTTTCGGCACTTACACTGAGGCTTATTTGCGTCAGTTCATACCTTTCTATTGTGGGGGTATATATGATTTAATTAAATCTTTACTCTTCAAATTCAGCACTGAGAATTCTAATAACATCCATAACGGTTTCTTCCTCCAAATCTGTACGACGTATTAGTTCTTCTTTGCTTAATTCTAATACACTTCTGGCAGTATCACAACCAACTCCTTTAAATTCTTCAATGATCCACTGTTCAATTTCATCATTGAATTCATCGAGATCTACATCATCAATAATCTCGTCAGTATCTCTGTAAACATCAATTTCATATTCCGTTAAACGGCTAGCTAATTTGATGTTCATTCCTCCTTTACCAATCGCAAGAGAAACCTGATCTGGGCGTAAATAAACTGCCACTCTGCGATTTTCATTATCAAGATCCATTGAAGTGATCTTGGCCGGTGTCAGTGCACGTTGAATGAGCAGACTCTCATTGTTGGTGTAGTTAATAATGTCAATATTTTCATTACGCAATTCACGAACTATTCCATGAATTCTAGAACCCTTCATTCCTACACAGGCTCCTACAGGATCAATACGGTCATCATAGGACTCTACAGCTACTTTTGCACGCTCACCTGGCATTCTAACGATCTTTTTTACCGTTATCAAACCATCTTCAATTTCAGGAACTTCCTGCTCTAGTAATTTTTCGAGAAAAGTATTATCCGTTCTTGATAAAATAACAATCGGATTATTGTTTCTCATTTCTACCTTACGTATAATTGCACGAACCAGTTCACCTTTTCTAAAAAAATCACCTTTTATTGCCTCATTTCTTGGTAAAATCAGCTCATTTCCCGTAGCATCGTCCAAAACAAGAATATCGCGTTTTAATATCTGATGAACTTCTCCTAGTACTATTTCTCCTACCCGGGCAGAATAACGACGGAAAATTTCATCTTTCTCTAATTCCAGAATACGAGATATTAAGGTCTGACGTGCTGCCATTATAGCACGACGCCCAAAATCTTTAAGAAATAGCTGCTCATAACATTCTTCCCCTACTTCATAATCTTCTTCTACTGTTAGTGCATATGATAAAGGTACTGGTGTGTTTTCATCCTCGATATCTGTACCGTTTTCTACAATTTCACGCACACGCCACAATTCCAAATCTCCTTTATCTGTATTTACAATAACATCAAAATTTTCATCGGAACCGTATTTCTTACGTATTAGTGTACGGAAAACATCTTCCAATACCCGCACCATTGTGGGGCGATCTATATTTTTCATCTCCTTAAACTCGGAGAACGATTCCACTAAATTGATACCCATCTTAACATGTTGTTATATTATTTAATGATTAATGATTAATGATGAATCATTACTTAAAACTTATTTTGACAACTGTTTTTTTGATATTGTCAAAAGGAATACTAGTCTTTACCAGCTCCTTGATTTTCTTTTTTCTTTCTTTTCTTATCTGCTCCTGTTCGATAACAATTTCGTTATCTTCTACTTTTATTAATTTGCCACTTTCAGGCTTACCTTCATTCAAGGTAATATTTACATTGCGACCGACATTTTTGATGTACTGTCGTTTAAGTTTTAATGGCTGACCAATGCCTGGAGAAGATACATCTAAGGTGTATTTTTCTCCCATCCACCCTGCTTCGTCAATATGCTTCTGTAAATAACGGTTAAGTTTTGAAAGATGCCTGAAATTTACCACAGTATCGCTCTCCACAAAAACCTCCATTCTATTGGTAGTCTTCATTTTAATGTCTACCAGAAAGAAATCTTCAAAGCCTTCTTCTTGAAATTTTGCAATCAGCAATGCCGTTACGTTATCTTTAATTTCTTTCATTGCTAATGGTTGTTAAAATAAAAAGAGGGGACTCTCCGTCCCCTCTTTTGGTATTAGCTTCCGCAAAGGTAAGCATTTTATGCGACTTTTTCAGGATTTTTTTATCATTCCTTAACTCCTATTCACAGCATCATCTTGATTAAAAGTAAAAAAATAAATAAAAACCAAACCTTTCCTTCAACTCACCGTAGAATAAAACAGATTAGACAAAAGATCCAAAAATTAATAAATATTTAGCTTAATGATTTTTTATCTGGCACTAATAACTAAACTATCAGAAAAAGTAAGACATGATCTTATGCTTTGCGTATTTAGATCATTAGCAACCAATGATGAAAAAACAGAAAATAGTATAGAAGTAATCATACTAAGCTATCGATTACTCATAAAGTATTTAACCCTGATATTTATACCAGCAAAACCTGCAAAAACAACCTGCAAAACTCCCCAAAGAAAAACGTCTCTCGAAAAATTACTAAAATGGCAAAGCCAACGCCCTACGTAATTCAGAAGTTATACTCGTTAACACATTAACACAACAACACTTCAACACATAAAAAGAGAAAAGAAGCGACAGCTTATCTCGATGCGACCAGACAGAGCAGATATTTGTCACTTCCCATTAAGGCTGGAAAATTAAAATCCTGAATCTTCTTGATACTCAGGATTCATGTTTTATCCACCTTTCTGTTCTCCCACTACCAAACCAGAATAAGATTACTATACACTTTTGCCAAAATACTGAATTTTCCCCCTTTGGAGGGGGCGAAGGGGGTGGAATTTGGCACATTCAATTTATTCAATACTCATTACTAAATTATGAGAAACATATTACACAAAATTAATACAACGTGCATTCGTACCATGCAACTGGCTTGCTTATTGGCAATCTTGCTAGGTACCTCAAAAATGAATGCACAATGCCCCGAATCAGTAGAAATGCTGGACATGCGGGGCGTGCCGGGTTTCGCACAAACCGATTACCTCGTAAAATGCGGTGAAGCAGATACGCTCGCACTCCTTTTATGGACGGAAGCACCACTACCCATCAGCGGTATAGAACTAACCGCAGAACTTGATCCTGGATTGGAATATGCCGGCTTTGTAGATGTGGAATATCCAGGAACTATTGTCAACGAACTGGATGTGAGCGATCCGTCTAATCCTGTATTTGTTATACCAAACATGGAATCGGGAGGATTGATCGTTGCCTATATAGGGGTACGGGCCACTTGCCCTGTCAATCCGACCGTTGGCAAGGTGGAGATCAATTATACCGTAGATTATATTTACAATGATCCCGATCTGGCTCCTCCTGTTTATGAATGTTCCAATACCTATAAACCAGATGAGTTTAATGCCATCATACGGGAACCGATATTAAATACATTATCGGTAACACCTACTGAAATAACTGTAATCAATTCTAATCCGGTCTGCCAGACAATTACAATCTCTCAGGATGGTATCAATGCTTATGTAGAAGATTTTGTGTTTACTGTAGATGGAGTGGCAACAGAAGATTTTGCCATATCCAGCATGACTGTGAATGGGATGCCTTACTCAGCGTATACCTATGATGCAGCCACTGACGAACTCACCGCAGCGATAGACGGTAGTTATTTCCCCGCAAACTATGACCCAAATGCTTTGCCAGGTGATAATCTGTTTGATGAAGACGAACAGGTGACAATACAAATATGCTACCAGGTAGTAAGCTGTCTGGATAATTCACAACAGTTTCTTACCTATGGAGCTACCTATGGCTGTAATGATGAATTATGTTTGGAACCAAGTGTACAGAACGGAACTTTAACTTACTCTCCAGATTTTCAGGCTAACCCGCTTGCTGCTAATACTTCATTGGATCAGACAGGACAATTTTGTGGAAACCAGATTATCTGGAGTACCGATATCGCTTCGTCTAATACCGATGCCTCGGAAGGACTATGGCAGGATATTGTTCTGAACTGGAATGCCTGCGAAGGTGGTAATACACAAACTGCTGATGTTCGGATAAATGGAATATCTGTACCATTTATTGTCAATGGTGGTGGTGATGTAGAAGTAGATTTGGGAACGAATACAACGGCTATCCCTGATATGATTGATGCAGATGGTGACAGTTTTATTAACGACTTGCCTGGCGGTGCTAACCTTGCCTTACAGGTATACATGGACGTAGTTTGTACCGATGCTAATGCCGAAAATTGTCTCTCCTCCTCATGTGTCATACCAAACATCGAATTAGTATTCAAGCGCAACTGCGGACAACCTGACCAGGGTTTTGCCGATTTAGTGCCGGATATTGCTTTTGGCTATGGAGAGACATCCTGGTCTTCCAACGAAACCGTTGAATACAACGGAGCCTTCTTTACCGAAAACATTACCTCAGGAAATTGCTCAACATGGGCACCTACTGCAAATGGCGTAGCATTCAGTTATGATTATGGAACAAATAATATTGGTGGCTGTAATGGCTCAAATATCTACGCTGAGATATTAATTACAGGTACGCTTGACCAAATGACAGATCAGGGCTTCCCTGCCGGATTCCCCAATCGGGGTTCAGAATGGTTTGATATTCGATACATGGATGGCTCTGCTACCTATCAAGGGGTGGCTGTACCGGGTACAACATGGGAGTATGCCACAGAAGCTATTACAGGTGATACCATTGGCATCCGAATAATTATTCCCGCAGGAGACCCTAATGTGACTTCTCACGATTATTTTTATAACATAGAAGTCAACGGACACTGCTCACCACCCGATATCATTCAGGCTAACTGGCAAATCAAAGAAGAGTGCCCCGGATGCAATGGGGGCAATTGTACAGTACTACGCTCCTGCCAGACGGTTCAGTCGCGTATCATATGGGATGGCAGCGTGTGTACCTGTAGTTGTGCGTATGAGACATGGGTACAAAGCTTTGAACGCATCAATTATGGCTACGCCGACTGCGAACAAACCATTCCTTTGACAAAAAATGAGGTAGATCCTGCCGACCTCGCGAGAATAATGCCGGGCGATACCGTAGCCATCAGATATGGAATTAAACTGCTAGACGCCCAGGCACTTGTCCGATCCAACAGACGCTGGGATTTTACTGCGACATTTCCAGGGTTTTATGGAGAAGGACAAAGA
The DNA here is from genome assembly GCA_020627965.1 of Saprospiraceae bacterium. GTDB lineage: Bacteria > Bacteroidota > Bacteroidia > Chitinophagales > Saprospiraceae > JAHDEO01. The sequence continues at coordinate 19,257 of JAHDFX010000087.1, forward strand.
GATGTACAAAATACCAGATTTGAAGGAGCATTCCTCAAAGATGGAGATACCGAAGTCCCTATAATACCAACATGTATATTGGAAAAAGCAAACGGACGAGACATGGCCTCTACCGGAGAAAATACCCCCTGGGTTCGCATTTTAAATGCCGGGGGAACATACCATTTTCCTGACCCGACCGTACTGGCGGGCTATGAGGGGGGCGATGGTTATCAGTGTTATCAGGACCCGGAGGGCAATGACTTATTTTTTGACCATTGGTCAGTATCCCCCCAATATCCTTATGGAAATGTTGGAAGGTTCACCTGGGACCCTGCGACGAATACTTATTTAACCCCGAATTACAGTTTTCGGGCTAAGGAGGGCTTTGCTGAATATGCATCTTTACTTTATAATGTAGGTGATTGGGATACAAATGATTTTATAGAAATAAAATGGGATGCCGGAGGTCCCTCAAATTGCTGGCCTCAAAATCTTTATGGAACAGACCAAGAACCCACTAACTGCCTGACAGAACTGGCACAGGAGATGGGCTTCGAAGATAATGATACCTTATGGTTAGATTTTAAAGTAGTATTCGCAGCCAATCCCTTCCACGAATATGATATCACGACCAATGGAGAAAACCTTCCGTCAACCAGGCTCTGGCTTAAGACTTTTTCTTACAGCGAGACAACTTGTGAGTTTATATTAGAAGGTGGCGATTGTTCCCAACCCTATACCTGGGAATTTCACAATCCTGAAGTACAGCATGAAACGACAGTAGCGGTTAGTGATTGTGATATAGAGGTAGAGCATACATTTTCGATTGCTACTAATTTGCCCGGGGTACCGGCTGGTCAGCCCGAATGGTATGCCAACGAATATCGTCCTGCCATAGGAGTAGAATGGTTAGAGCCTTTCTTCCCGCCCAATATGGTTTATCAGAGTGGCTCTATGGTTATAGAAGACATGAATGGCAATCAAATACCTGTACCCGACCAGTACATAGATGATACTTATGGCAATTTAAATTGCATACCTGATAATAATGGAGGAGTTTGTTGCACAGCAGCAGACGGAAGTATGCCTGCCAGTTTGCGTATCGCCGATCAGGCTTACTATGATGCTTTAGACAATCAGTGCTACAACTGGTGGTATTATAACGAACCACTAATCAACAAGCCCATGGACCCGTTCCCCCTCCTGGCAGTAGGCGGCAGCAATGACTGTTCATGGAAATTAAAATATACCCTGACCGCCTTATGCCCCGAGCAGGTAAGTTCTACTGATTTCGGACTAAAAGCGCAGTGGACAGACCCCTACGTACCGGACTGGATGGCTACAAACCATCATAGACGAGTATTTAATGATGGAAATCCTGCAAATGCTATTTTGTTGCAAGACTACCCCTATGAAGGTTGGTCACAAGCACTGACAGAGCCGGTACTATCCGGTAATGGGGTAAATATAACAGGTACTGCTTTTCCAGAGGTGCCTACCGATTTCAATCTTCTTGCTTTATATCCCTTTGGTATCAATCCTGATTTATATGCCAATCACCCGAGCCGGGAAGAGACAATGGAAACCACTACCCCTGCAAATTTTGTGGACAATAGTAATACTTACCCTGCACTACTTGCCGACATCAGTCAGACCCTGCTTGCCGATGACCCGGCAGGCAATGAAGTAGTCACCCATGAAATATGTGCCGGTAGTTCCGGAGCAGCTACGCATACGAATGTAAGCACCAGTATCAGTGTGCCTTCAGCGATAGAACTCGTAGATGTACTCAATGTGGGCGGAACCAGTCTGTCACCGACACTGGTGAGCAATGATGGTATTATTAGTGTGTATCGGGTAGATATTGCTGATCTGCCGCCCAATACCTGTGTAGATATACAAATTGTAACGGAGCTGTTATTTTGCCTGGATGGAGAAGATACCGAGATATGTGTTGCGACTACTTCGGGTTGTATAGATCAGGATAAAGCAGCTTTAATTGCAGCTTCAAGTGATGCCTGTAATGATACAGAGATATGTTATCAGTATATCAAAGAAGAAGCTGATATACAAAAAGAATGGACGGTAGTTCCTGTAGGCGAAGTCGGCTTATGTGATGAAGTAGTGTATGAATTACGGGTTAAAAACGTAAAGACTGCTACAGCCATTGGTTTACGTTCCCGTTTTTTCTTTCCGAATGGTATTGATTTTATACCGGGTTCCTGGGAGTATGCCTACCCTGGGGGGCCTTTGAGTGAAGGTGTCTGGACCTCCATTCCTGATCCCTCATCGACTACCCCTATTCCGGCATTTGGAAAGTCTTATATCTATTCTGATTATCAGAATGTGAGTCCTTATTTATATGCCAATGGTCTGGCAGGGGTGAGTGCAACCACAGCAGTTACAGATTCCAATAAAGTGGCTTTCCGCTTTAGAGCAAGAACAGAATGTGATGATTTTACCTCTGGTCGCCCACTGCGTGCCATTACCTCTTCTCTTGAACCATGCGGCGGTCCGCGTATCAATACGGGTATCATCAATACCAATCCGCTGATTATAGAAGGAGCTAATCCTGAAGATTTTGCACAGTTCTTAACTACAGCAGAAGAAGTTGATCTGGCCTGTGGTTCTAATGATGGTAAAGTTCGTATTACAGCTTTTAATCTCTCTGAAACAGGAGAGTCTTCCAATACAACAGCCTGTATTACCATTCCGCAGGAATTTACCTATACACCTGGCAGTTTAGCGGTGACAGCCCCAGCCGGCTATACACCAACAGTAACCGAAGGGCTGGATGATAATGGTCTGATGGAAGTCTGTTTTGATGTACCGGATGGTGTTGCTCCCGGTGATTTCTTTGCCTTTGAGATTGGTGTAAGTATAGATGAGAGCGTTTCCTGTGGAGAGCAGTTATTCTATGCGGCCATAGAAGCCTTTATACCTGATCAGGTTTGTTCATTTGATGGTTCATTATGTGGAGTAAAAGTATTACAAACGGTCAATTCAGAAATACCGATCTTTGTAAAACCAGAACTACTTCTGGAAGAAACTATCGACCTGTCTTATCAGTGCGATAATGATCCATTAAATGCAACTTTAAATGTAGATGCAACACTGGATAATCCAACTCCAACAGATTATAATGGAGATATTACCGTAGAGATCATTCAGGATCTGGATGGTAATACAGTACTGGATTCTTATGATCCAGTGATCGGTACAACAACAGTAGCCGTTCTTGCCCCCGCAGGTGGGCAGGCGATGTTGAGTACGACAGTAATGGTGCCGGAAGCTATATCCTGTCCTGCCTTTGTCCGTCTGAATTTCGATAATTCCGCCTGTGAATGTACAGAAGTAGTACAGTATTTCAATGAAGTACAGCCAGAGATCACGACCGATCTTCCTGAATCTGTACTCTCCTGTCCTAATGAAGCCTATAGTGTAGATTATTGCGAAGGCGTGACTTATAGTTTAGTGCCTGCCGAAGCGGGTGTAGTAACTGTAGGAGCGACGACGGTCGGTGCTGTTCTGAATCCTGGTTATGGTATTAACACACCTGTTCAGTTTACAATAGAATCTACATTGGGAGACTGCAGTAGTAGTTCCTCGATCAATTTATACCAGTTAGAGACTTTTGATCCACAAGACCCTGATCCTGTTCTGGTGTGTAGTGATGCCTGTGAGAAACTGGATTTAGGATTGGATCCGCTATTAAGCGGCAATGTAACAATAAGCTGGTCACCAACGACTTATTTGAGTGATCCGACAATAGAAGACCCTGAAATGTGTAATCCTGCAGCGGATATTCAATATACAGTAACAATTACAACAGCTACGGGCTGTAGTGAGCAGGTTATTGTGGATGTAGCTGTAGAAACTCCGACAACAATTACAGCGACACTTGCCGATTTGGGTGCCTGCTGGGATCCAGAGATAGCACCTTCGATAACTGCCACACCGGGCTTTGACAACTATCAGTTGGTTGAAGTCGTAGGCGGCTTTGAAATCGTAGTCAGCCAGGGAACCAGTAATGTATTCCTATTACCATACCTGACAGAAGGAAATTTCCGGGTATTGGCCAATAATAATGGTTCGCCTTGTGAGAACGCTTCGAATATCGTTAATATCACTATGCCTGCACCTTGTGAAGATGAAACAGGCGCTATAGGTAATTATGTCTGGATAGATGAAGACGGAGATGGTGTTCAGGATACCGGAGAACAGGGTATAGCCAATGTAACGGTTAATCTGTACGACGATCAGGGTAATCTGCTGGCAACAACGACAACAGATGCCGATGGCGGTTATTTATTTACCGATCTTCCTGAAGGAGATTACACCGTAGAAGTAGATGCTTCAACAATTCCATCAGCACTCAATAATCAGACTTTTGATCCTGATGGAGTGGTAGATGGCAGTCACGATGTCAGCCTGGGTGCCGGCGAGGAATATCTGGAAGCTGATTTTGGTTATAATTATAATGATCCAAATGAAACTGGTG